>NZ_JBVIJE010000007.1:99839-475333 GCF_055581585.1 Streptomyces sp. NPDC031426 | reverse complement strand
TGATTTTTGGCACGCTGTTGAGTTCTCAAGGAACGGTCGCTTCCTTCGTACTCACCCTCTCGGGCTTTCCTCCGGGCGCTTCCCTTCGGTGTTTCCGACTCTATCAGACCTTTTCTCGATCCGATTTCCTCGGTGCTTTCCAGGTTCCCGCTCTCGCGTTTCCCTTTCCGGCGGTTCCGACTCTATCAGACCCTTTCGGCGTCTGACTCCCAGTCAGGGGGCTTGTCTTCCCGGCTGTTGGGCCGTTCCGACGTCTCAAACCTTAGCGGATCTGCTCGGCGATTCCCAATCGGGCCGCCGGGCTTCCATTCGAATTGAATTCGGGCACGCCGAAAACAACCCGTCCGGGAGATCGTGCTGATGATGTGAGGTGCCGCTCGGGGCGGCTGAGGCGCTGCCGGAGAACCGTTACGGCTCTGTGGCAACCCGAAGAACTTTACGGAACGGCCGGGGGGGGTGTCAACACCCCCTGTCAAGATCTTTTACGTGGGCCTCAGTCGAGGTCGCTGAGCCGACCGCCGGCGTCCGGCTGGGCGTGCTCCACCCTGCGCAGGAGCCTGGTCAGGACCTCGCCGAGCACCGAGCGCTCCGCCGGGGTGAGGTCCTGGAGCAGGTCCTCCTCGAAGACGGTGGCCAGGCGCATCGCCTCCAGCCACTTCTCGCGGCCCTCGGGTGTCAGCTCGACGATCACCCGGACGCGGTTGGACTCGTCGCGCTCCCGGGTGACGAGTCCCTCGGCGACCATGCGGTCGATCCGGTGGGTCATCGCGGCCGGCGTGAGGCCGAGGCGCTTGGCGAGGTCGCTGGGGCCCATGCGGTAGGGAGCACCGGAGAGGACGAGTGCCTTGAGCACCTCCCACTCTGCGTTGCTGATGCCGAGGGCGGAGGTCTGACGGCCGTAGGCGACGTTCATGCGGCGGTTGAGCCGGGACAGCGCCGACACGATCTTCTCGACCTGGGGGTCCAGGTCCTGGAACTCGCGCTGGTAGGCGGCGATCTGCTCTTCGAGCGTCGGCTCCGTGACGCCGGGGGCTGTGTCGGCCATGGGCGCAGTATCGCACGCGGGCGCTTTGCATCGAAGTCCTTCCATGTGTAGTCTTTAGCTTCGAACTTTAGCTTTGAAGTCTTCAGGCTTAACTAGTGAGAGAGGTGAACGTGACCAGGGCGATGGGCGCAGCGATGCGCCGGATCCACGTGGGCAACGCACTCAGCGCGTTCGGGCTCGGCTTCACCGTCCCGTACCTGTACGTCTATGTGGCGCAGGTGCGGGGTCTGGGAGCCATGACGGCGGGACTGGTGCTCGCCGTCTTCGCCGTGGCCGCGCTGATCGTGCTGCCGTTCGCCGGCAGGGCGATCGTGCGGCGCGGCCCACTGCCGGTCCTGCTCGCCGCCCTGGTCACCGCCGCGCTCGGTGCGCTGAGCCTGGGCCTCGCGGGCAACGCCACCGCCGTACTGCTGTCGGCCGCGGCGCTCGGTGCCGGTCAGGCCGTGATGCAGCCGGCGCTGGCGACGATGATCGTGGACTGCTCCACGGCGGACACGCGGTCGCGGGCGTTCGCGATGCAGTTCTTCCTGCAGAACCTGGGGCTCGGTACAGGCGGCCTGATCGGCGGTCATCTCGTCGACACCACGCGTGTGTCGTCGTTCACGCTGCTGTTCGCGATCGAGGCGGCGATGTTCCTGCTGCTGGTCGTGGTGATGGCGACCGTGCGGATGCCGCACTCGCCGCGGATCGAGGACGCCCCGGCACGCTCGGCGCAGGGCAGCTGGAAGCGGCTGCTCGGGAACCGGGCCATGGTGCAGCTGTGTGTGCTGGGCTTTGTGCTGTTCTTCGCCTGCTACGGCCAGTTCGAGTCCGGGCTGAGCGCGTACGGCGTCGAGGCTGCCGGGATATCCACCTCCGCGCTGGGGACGGCCCTGGCCGCGAACACGCTGATGATCGTGGTCGCCCAGTTCGCCGTGCTGAAGTTCGTGGAGCGCCGGCGGCGGTCCCGGGTCATCGCCGGTGTCGGTCTGATCTGGGCCGTGGCCTGGCTGGCCGCCGGGTATGCGGGGCTGGGGCACGGCAGCCAGGAGATGGCGACGGCAGCATTTGTCTCGACGTACGCGCTGTTCGGGCTGGGTGAGGCGATGCTGTCGCCGACGGTCGCTCCGCTGGTCGCCGACCTTGCCCCGGAGGGGATGGCCGGGCAGTACAACTCGGCGTTCGCGCTGGTCAAGCAGTTGGCGCTGGCCCTGGGTCCGGCAGTGGGCGGGCCGCTGGGTGCCTCGCTGCCCGCGCCGTACATCGTGACGTTTCTGCTGTTCTCGCTGGGGATCACGGTGCTGGCGGTGCGGCTCGGGAGGCAGCTCACCCCACTGCAGGACCGGCCTTGGCTAGCTCGCGGGACCCGGGTGGTTGCCCGAGGTGGGGCGCCTGCGGAGCCGGTGGCCGCGGAGGCGTAAGACACCGCGCCCACCCGTGCCGCCCCTAGCGGCACGACTGCCCGCAGCTACGCGGCGCTATCCCCTCGGCAGTACGAACTCGCACCACACCGCCTTCCCGCCGCCCGGTGTCCTCCGGCAGCCCCAGTTCGACGCGATGGTCGCCACGATGGCGATGCCCCGGCCGGACTCGTCGCCGGGTTCGGCGCGGCGGCGGCGGGGGAGGTGATCGTCGCCGTCCGTCACCTCGATGATCAGGCGGCGGTCGGTGCGGCGGAGCCGCAGGCGCATGGGCGGAGTGCCGTGCTGGAGCGAGTTGGCGACCAGCTCGCTCGCGGCGAGGACACCGAGATCGTGCAGCTCGGCCGGGAAGCGCCAGCTCGTCAGCACGCCGGAGGCGAACGCACGGGCGCGCGGAGCCGCCTCGACGCCGCCGAGGAGTTCCAGGGCCGCGTTGCGGAAGAGGTCGCCGTCGGGGCCCGTACGGGCGGGGTGCTGGAGGACGAGGACGGCCACGTCGTCGTCGTGGTCGGCGGTGACGCCGGCCGAGCGGACCAGGCGGTCGCAGACGACCTGGGGGGTGCCGGTCGCGCCGGCGAGGGCGCCTTCGAGTGCGGCGATGCCCTCGTCGATGTCCTCGTCACGGCGTTCGACCAGGCCGTCCGTGTACAGGACGGCCGTGGAGCCCGGGCCGAGGGTGATGGAGCCGGAGGCGTGCACCCAGCCGCCGGTGCCGAGCGGCGGGCCGGTGGGCTCGTCGGCGCGGGAGACGGTGCCGTTCTCGTCGCGGACCAGGATCGGGAGATGGCCTGCCGAGGCGTAGACCAGCCTGCCCTCGTTCGGGTCGTGGACGGCGTAGACGCAGGTGGCGATCTGGTTGGCGTCGATCTCGGTGGCCAGGCCGTCCAGCAGCTGGAGCACCTCGTGCGGGGGGAGGTCCAGGCGGGCGTAGGCCCGGACGGCCGTACGCAACTGGCCCATGACCGCCGCTGCCCGCACACCCCGGCCCATCACGTCGCCGATCACCAGGGCCGTGCGGCCGCCGCCGAGGGTGATCACGTCGTACCAGTCGCCGCCGACCGCGGCCTCGGTGCCGCCGGGCTGGTAGGTGGCGGCGATGCGCAGGTCGTCGGGTTGTTCCAGTTCCTGCGGGAGCAGGGAGCGCTGGAGGGTCACGGCCGTCTCGCGCTGGCGGCGCTCGCTGGCGCGGAGCCGCTCCGCCGCCTCGGCGTGGTCGGTGACGTCGGTGGCGAAGACGAGCACGCCGCCGTCGAGGTCGCCGTGCTCGTCGACCGGGGTGCAGGTGAAGGTGTACGAGCGGCCGTCCACGGCCTTGCGGGACTTCAGGGTGCGGGGCTTGCCGCTGCGCAGCACCTGGTCGAGGAGCGGGAGCAGGCCCAGTTCGGAGAGTTCGGGCAGCGCCTCGCGGGCGGGCGTGCCCAGGGGCCGTACGCCGAAGGCCGCCACGTAGGCGTCGTTGACGTATGCGATGCGGTGGTCGGGGCCGTGCACGAGGGCGACCAGGGCCGGGACGCGGTCGAGGACGTCGCGCGTGGGCAGTTCGTCGACGGCGGGCACCGGGGTCGTGCCATCAATCCGCTGTCCGGCGCGGGCCGCGGGCACGGAGCCTTCCCCCCGCCGGTCCGGGGAGACCGGGGTCTCGGTCCGCGCGGCGGCGCGGCGCTGCGTTCCGGGGAGCCGGGCGCTCCAGCGCGTGAAGTTCACTTGGGAAGAAGCCTCGTGGGTGCTGAGGGCGGGTGGGTGGCCCGTCCGCGGACGTGGGGCAGTCTGGCAGGGGGCGAGCCGCGGCGACATCCGTCAGACGCCTGGGCGGGCCGGGGAGTTCCTGGGTCCGGTCAGGACGACCCCTTCGGGTCGTCCGAGGGGCTGTGAGGAGGCTTTCCACCGGCAGCGAGTTCGAACTCCGCTCGCGGATGTTCGAGCGAACCGAGCGAGACGATTTCCCTCTTGAAGAGCCCGGCGAGGGTCCATTCCGCCAGAACACGGGCCTTTCGGTTGAGGGTGGGCACCCTGCTTAGGTGGTAGACGCGGTGCATGAACCAGGCAGGGTAGCCCTTCAGCCTGCGCCCGTAGACCTGGGCGACGCCCTTGTGCAGGCCGAGGGAGGCGACCGAGCCGACGTAGTCGTGGGCGTACGTCTCCAGTGGCTCGCCGCGCAGTGCGTGGGCGATGTTGTCGCCCAGGGTCCGGGCCTGGCGGACGGCGTGCTGGGCGTTGGGGGCGGTCTCGGTGCCGGGTTCGGCGGCGGTGACGTCGGGTACGGCCGCCGCGTCCCCGGCCGCCCAGGCGTGTTCCGTGCCGTCGACGGTCAGCTGGGCGGTGCACTTGAGCCGGCCGCGCGCGGTGAGCGGCAGGTCGGTGGCGGCGAGCAGGGGGCTGGGCTTGACGCCGGCGGTCCACACGACCGTACGGGTCGGGAAGCGCTGGCCGTCGCTGAGTACGGCGACGCGGTCGGCGCAGGAGTCCAGCCGGGTTTCGAGAAGGACCTGGATGTTGCGGCGGCGCAGCTGGGTGACGGTGTACCGGCCCATCTCCTCGCCGACCTCGGGGAGGATGCGGTCGGAGGCCTCCACGAGGATCCACTTCATGTCCTCGGGGCGGACGTTGTGGTAGTAGCGCGCGGCGTAGCGGGCCATGTCCTCCAGCTCGGCGAGCGCCTCCACGCCCGCGTAGCCGCCGCCGACGAAGACGAAGGTGAGGGCGGCGTCGCGGATCGCGGGGTCGCGGGTGGAGGAGGCGATGTCCATCTGCTCGATCACGTGGTTGCGCAGGCCGATGGCCTCTTCGACGGTCCTGAAGCCGATGCCGTACTCGGCGAGGCCGGGGATGGGCAGCGTGCGGGAGATCGAGCCGGGGGCCAGCACGAGCTCGTCGTAACCGAGGAGTTCGGCCGGTTTTCCCTCCTCGGCGGTGGCGAGCGTGTGGACGACGGCGGTGCGCACCGCGTGGTCGATGGACGTGACCTCGCCGACGACGACACGGCACTGGTCCAGGACCCGGCGCAGCGGTACGACGACATGGCGGGGGGAGATCGAGCCCGCGGCCGCTTCGGGAAGGAACGGCTGGTACGTCATGTAGGGGTCGGGAGTGACGACGGTGATGTCGACGTCCCCCCGCCTGAGCTCGCCCTTCAGCTTCCGCTGCAGACGCAGTGCCGTGTACATCCCGACGTAGCCGCCGCCGACAACCAGAATGCGCGCACGTTCCTTCACCATCCCATGACGCACCCGGCGCTGTCGTTTGTCCACAGCCCCGGCAATTTGTGTGACCGGCGGCCGGGTGTGCGCGGGGCCGGGCGCGCTGTCGGGGCGGGATGAAACGGGCCAGGTCAGCGGGGCCGGGCGAGGGGGAGAGAAGGTGAGGAAACGGGACGTACGAGACCCGTACTCCGATCGAGGGGCGCACTGTGCGGAACCTGCCCCTTCTGAATTGACTCTCTCTCAACTATGTTCGTGTGTCGACGGGGTGTAGGGAATGTGGTCGAACGGGTGCCGCGACGGGCGGACCCGGTCGAGAACGACGTCAGTTCCACGCACTTCGGATCAGTTGCGGGGAGTCTCCGGGGGGAGACGTCATTACCGGGGGAACACATGCATGTTCAGGACACGCATTGGTCATCCGCGGCAGCCATCGCACCCAATGGCGGGGCAATGAGCGCGGCGGTGGGCAACGGACGCGCGGAGGGGTCGCGTACGGCCCCGCTGCGGGTGGACGCACAGCGCAATCTGGAGCACGTGCTGCGTGCGGCGCGTGAGGTCTTCGGCGAGTCGGGGTACGGCGCGCCGATGGAGGACGTGGCCCGGCGGGCCCGGGTGGGTGTCGGCACGGTGTACCGGCGCTTTCCCAGCAAGGACGTGCTGGTCCGGCGGATAGCCGAGGAGGAGACCGCGCGGCTGACCGAGCAGGCGCGGGCCGCGCTCGGACAGGAGGACGAGCCGTGGTCGGCGCTGTCCCGGTTCCTCCGGACGTCCGTGGCGTCGGGAGCGGGGCGGTTGCTGCCGCCGCAGGTCCTGAGGGTCGGCTCCGCCGCCTCGGCCGAGTCGGGTGGGTCCGGCGTGGCGTCCACCGAGGACGCTCGGGTGCCGCAACAGCGGGTGCAGCCGGCGGCCGGTGAGCTTCGGCTGGTGCCCGGGGAGGCCTCCGACGACAGCGGGGTCGGGGCGTTGCTCGATGTGGTCGGGCAGTTGGTCGAGCGGGCTCGGGCGGCCGGTGAGCTGCGGGCGGATGTGTCCGTGGGGGATGTGCTGCTGGTGATCGCCACGGCGGCGCCGTCCCTGCCGGATGCCGCGCAGCAGGCGGCGGCAAGTGCGCGGTTGCTGGACATTTTGCTGGAGGGGTTGCGGTCGCGTCCCGCGTAGGGGGGCGTCCCCGCCGCCGTCGGCGGCGGGGGGTGGGTGCCTTGCAGGCGGTTCGGGTGGGTGGCCCTGTGGTCTTCGGCCTGATGGTGCGTGGGGGCGATCGCGCAGTTCCTCGCGCCCCTGGGCAAGCCGCCGGACCGCCTGCCCTCTCGGCGCATCTCGCCGACGGCGGGTGCCGCCGCGGTGGCAACCGGGTCGTCGTCCGGCGGGGCCGGTGGTGCGGGCGGTGCCGCGGCGTCGGAGGCGGTCGGGGCGCCGGTGAAGGCGGGGATCGCGGCCGGTGTGGTCGCGGTGGCCGCCGCCGCGGTGGCACTGGCCCTGGTGAACGACAGCCGTCCGCCGGCGAAGGACGTCGCCAAGCCGTCGCCGTCCGCGTCGGTCGTACGGCCGCACAGCAACGTCTTCGACCAGGCGGCGCTCGCGGACTGGGCGGAGTCCCGGCTCACCTGCCGGTAGGCCGGAGGGCCGGGAGAGCGGCGGTGGTCGTCATCGGCCGTGCTCGACGGACGCCTCCGCCACGCCGAGCTCCCGCAGTACGCCGGACACGCCGAGGGACGCGCCCCGGGCGCGCTCGGCCGCGTACCGCTCGGGCGGCAGGGCCGCGCGGGCTTCGGACTGCACCCGGGCGGCCTCGCTGCACTCCGGCTCGGGACGCGGATTGCCGTCGCGCCAGTGGTCCGCGGCGGCGAACAGCCGGACCGCGCCCGCCAGATCGCGGCACCGGGCCCGCAGACCGGCCGCGATGTCCACCAGCCCCGCCATGATCGACTCGGCGCACCGCTGGGCCACGGCCACGCGGAGCGCCTCGGTGATGAGCGGCAGCCCGTGCGCGGGGCCCGACTCGGCGGCGGCGAGGAGCGCCTCGACGCTGCGCAGGGCCGCCTCGAACTGCGGTGGCGGGGTGCCGCCGCGGGCCGTGGCGCGCGTCTCCTCGTACAGCTCGCGGGCACGGGCGGGCTGCCCGTCGTACAGGGCGATATGGGCGCGCAGCAGCAGCACGAAGGCGCGCGCCTCCGACACCGCGTACCGGTCGGCGGCCGCTCCCGCCTCCTCCAGGGCGGCCAGCGCGGTCTTCGGGTCGCCGGAGCGGTAGGAGATCTCGGCGAGCCGGGCGAGCAGGAACGGCGACTCGGCGTAGGCCCCCACCTCGTAGGCCAGACGCAGTGCTTCCTCGTACTCACCGCGTGCCTCGGCGAACCTGCCGCGGGCCATGGCCGCCTCGCCGGCCGCGCTGCACACCTGGGCCCGCATCCAGCGGTCCCCGACGCGCCGGCTGAGCGTCCGCAGCTCGGCCAGGTCCTCGTCCACGCCCCGCAGGTTGCCAGGGGAGTCGACGATCACATGGGTGCGGAACATCAGGGAGACGCCGATCTCCCAGTCGCCGCCGTACGCCCGGCAGTTGGCCACGGCCGCGGCCAGGTCCGGGCCGACGTCCGCCGGGCCGCCCAGGTAGTAGGCGGTCATCGGCCACACGATGCCCGGTAGCCGGGCGGCCTGGGGACCGCCGGGCTCGTATGCGGCACGGACGCGCGCGATGTACTCCGGGGCGCGCGGGTCGGCCGCGAGGTGCTCGGTGCTCGATTCGGAGGTCAGGAACAGATCGAGCATCCGCACGTCCATCCGCAGCTCCCGCAGCGGATGCCCGGCCTCGCCGTCGGGCACGGCGAGGAAGGCGCCCACGGGGTCGGCCGACTCCGTCAGGGACATCAGGTCGGGGGCGGCACCGAGGGGTTCCGGGGTCGCCGGGCTCGCCAGGGCGTCCAGGGCCACGCCCAGGCGGAGGACCAGACGGACCCAGGCGATCGCCTCCTGGCGGTGGTTGCGGAGCCACCAGAACCAGCAGATGGCCAGGACGATCGCGGCCGCCTCCGGCTCGTCGCCGGCGCGCACGGAGCGG
Source organism: Streptomyces sp. NPDC031426 (assembly GCF_055581585.1). Taxonomy (NCBI): domain Bacteria; kingdom Bacillati; phylum Actinomycetota; class Actinomycetes; order Kitasatosporales; family Streptomycetaceae; genus Streptomyces; species Streptomyces sp. NPDC031426. Next base: position 466,633 of record NZ_JBVIJE010000007.1, on the reverse strand, counting down.
TCCAGGGCGGCCCGGATGTTGTCCAGCTCGGACTCCAGGCGGGAGATCCAGGGCAGTTGGTCCCCCGAGCGCAGGCGCGGCTCGGCCTCCTCCACCAGCGCCCGCACCCACGCGCGATGCCGGCGCTCGGCGGCGGCGCGCAGTCCGGGGACCTCGGCCGCGCGCTCGGTGGCGTACTCGTGGATGGTCTCCAGCATGCGGTAGCGCATGCCGCCGGAGCCGTCGGGACCGCTGGGCGCGGCCACGACGAGGGACTTGTCGACGAGGGCGCCGATCAGGTCGGCCGCCGGGCCGGTGCACACGGCCTCGGCCGCCGCGAGGTCCCAGCCGCCGGCGAACACCGACACCTCGCGCAGCACCGTGCGCTCGCGTTCGTCCAGCAGGTCCCAGGACCAGTCGACGACCGCACGCAGGGTCTGCTGACGGGGCAGGACCGTGCGGCTTCCGGAGGTGAGCAGGCGGAAGCGGTCGTCGAGCCGGTCGGCGATCTGCCGCGGGGTCAGCAGTCTGAGCCGGGCCGCGGCCAGCTCGATGGCGAGCGGCAGCCCGTCCAGGCGGCGGCAGATCTCCGCCACGGCCCCGGTGTCGGCGAGCGCCGCTTCGGCGTCGGGACGGGCGGCCTTCGCGCGCTCGGCGAACAGGCGGTGCGCCTGCTCCGGGACGAGGGGCTCGACCGGGCGCACCGACTCACCGGGGACGCCTAGGGGTTCACGGCTGGTCGCGAGGACCGTGAGCCCCGGGCAGTGGGTGAGGAGGGTCTCGGCGAGGGCGGCGGCTGCGCCGATGACGTGTTCGCAGTTGTCAAGGATCAGGAGTTGGCTGCGCGGGGCGCAGTACTCGATCAGCAGGGCGACGGGGTCGGTCTGGGGGGTCGCCAGCTCGTTCGTCAGCAGCACGGTCTCGCGCAGACCGAGCGCGCTGACCACCGCGCCGGGCACCGCCTCCGGATGGTCGAGCGGGGCCAGCTCGACCAGCCATGCCTGGGGGAGCCCTGCGGCGGCCTCCTCGGCGAGGCGGGTCTTTCCCGAGCCGCCCGGTCCGGTGAGCGTGACCAGGCGGGCCCTGTGCAAGTCGGAACGAATGGCTTCGAGTTCTGGTTCCCGCCCGACGAAGGACGTCAGACGGGGGCGGAGATTGCCGGTCCGCTCGGGCGGTCGAGCGGGGGTCGGCGGCATCGGTGGGTTGGGTGACTTCGATGGCTGCGGCTGTGGTTCCTGCTGCCTGAGCAACGACGCGTGCAGGGCTTGGAGTTCCCGGCCCGGGTCGGTGCCGAGGGTGTCGGCGAGGGTGCGGCGGGCGGACTCGTACGCGGCGAGTGCGGCGGCGGGGTGGCCGGTGTCGCGCAGGGCGCGGATGAGCAGGGCGTGCAGGGGCTCGTCCAGCGGGTGGGCCGTGGTGAGTTCCGTCAGCTCCGGTACGACGTCCGGGGCGCGGCCGAGGTCGAGGGCGGCGGCGGCCCGGGCGCGGGTGGCCGCCAGGCGCAGGGCCTCCGGGCGGGTGGCGGCGGTGCGGTCGGGGAGGTCGGCGAGGGCGGGGCCGTGCCAGAGGGCGAGGGCCTCGGTGAGGGTGCGGTGCGCGGTGGCCGGGTCACCGGTGGCGAGGGCCTTGGTGCCGGCGTCGACGAGGCGTTCGAAGACGTACAGGTCCACGTCGTCCTCGGTCGCTTCCAGGCGGTAGCCGCCCGGGGTGGAGGCGATGGTGTGTCGACCGAGGGTGCGGCGGAGGCGGCCGACGAGGGCCTGGAGGGCGGCGGGGGCGTCGCCCGGGTGGTCGTCGGCCCAGATCTCGTCGATGAGGGTTTCGGGGGTGGTGGTGCGGGCGGGGCGGAGGGCCAGGGCGGTGAGCAGTGTGCGGAGGCGTGGGCCGCCGACGGGTACGAGGGTGCCCTGGTCGTCCGCTGCTTGGGCCACGCCCAGGATTCTGTACCGCACCTGGACATTGTCGCGGTGGGCTGGGGGTGAGGCACGGGGGTTTCGTCAGCGGTGCCGCCGCGCCCACGCGTGCCGCCTGGGGTGCGCCCACGTAAGGGGCGCGGGGAACTGCGCGACCAGCCCCCACCGGCCGCGGCGGCGTACGGCGGGAGCCACCCCGCCCGGGTGCCAGGGGGCGGCAGCCCCCAGCAAGGCAGCAGGGCAGCACACCCGGCCTTCACGCGCCGGAGGCCAGCGCGCCCCTTCTCGGCTGGATCCCGGAGGGCACCGCACGCGCGCGTGCCGGTGTTCCCGTCCAGCATGTGCCCCGGCGGGAGAGGAGGCGGCGGAGCCAGAGCTCGAGGGAGACGAGGTCGGCGAGGCCGTCGAGGGGGAGGGTGTCACCGGCGGCGGCGTCGCGCAGGGCCTTGCGGATGACGCGGGCCTCCACCAGACCGGCGTCGGCCAGGAGAGGGGTGGCGAAGAGGTCCTGGAGGGGGTCGGCCGCCACCCGCAGGCCCGTGCGTGCGGCCGCCGCCGAGGAGGCGTGGGAGGGGGCGCCCCAGCCGGGCGGGAGGTCGGTGATGCCCGCGCCCTCCAGGACCGTACGGAGGATCGAGGAGCGGGCGCCCGGTTGGACGCGCAGGGCCTCGGGGAGGGCGCGGCAGGCGCGGACGACCTGGTTGTCGAGGAACGGCGCGTGCAGGCGCTGGGAGCGGATCTCGGCGGCCTGTTCCAGGACGCGCAGGTCGGCGGCGTGGCGGGCGAGGGCGGCACGCGCGCGATAATCGCCGGGGCGCTGGGCGCCGGTTGCCGAACGGTCGGCCTCCGCCTGCAGCAGAACCGATACTTCGGCCAGGGCCTCTCCGGTCAGCCAGCGGGCCGCCGGCCCGGGTCTTGCCCAGGTCAGCGCGGCGAGGGACGCGCCGACCGCTCCCCCGGGCTCGTCGAAGCGGCGCCGCATCAGCCGCTCGGCCAGCACCTCGAGGCCGGCCCGGTAGGGCGTGCGGGCGAGCCGGCGGGCGGCGCCGTACACGCGCGCGGGGACCATCACCGAACCGTCGGCCCTGGCGAGCGCGGCGACGGGCCGGACGAGGTGGCGCCGTTTGCGGTCCATCAGGAGGTCGGCGAGGCGGGCGGGGTGGGCGTCCAGGACCTGGCGGGCACCGTGGCCGGTGAAGTGGTCGGCGCTGCCGGCGGCGAGGCGGGCGCGGTGCCGGGCGGCGGTGACCAGCGAGGGGCCGGGTTCGTCGGTGAGGGGGCCGTCGAGCTCGGCGTAGGGCAGGGTCTCCTCGGCGCCGGTCACGACGACGTGGTGCAGGCGCGGATTGGCGGCCAGGGCGCCGGCGCGCTCCAGTTCGGCCTCGCGGCCGCCCACGGCCAGGTCGTTGAAGGTGACGGCGAGAAGCCGTTCGCCCGCGCCCGTGCCATGGCCGAGCAGCGTGCCGGGTCTGCCGGGCAGGCCTGCGGCAAGGAGCGCCAGGGTGCCGGAGGCGGGGCCGCCGGAGAGGTCGGCGCCGATGCCGGGCACGGGCATCCCGCGCCGGGCCCGCCGCTCGGCCGGACCCATGCCGGGGACCGGGCCGGGGTCGAGGTCGGGCACGTGCCGCGGGGCCGCCAACCGCGCGCGTACCGCCTCCACCAGGGCGTCCCGTACGGCGTCCACGGCGCGGTCGGGGTCGGCCGGGGCCGCGGCCACGGCGAGGGAGGCGACCGGCTCGTACCCGGCGATCTCGCGCACCCCCGCGCGCAGCACGAGCGCGTGTCCCGGCGGAACGCGCCGTACGCCCTCGTACGGGGTGGTGTCGCGCAGCGCCGCCGGTACGTCCGGGGCGGCGAGCAGGGCGGCCAGGTGGCCGAAGTCGAGGTTGGCCTCGATGAGGTCGGCGAGGGGCAGCGCGGCGGTGGCGTAGGCGGTGCCGCCGGCCCAGGGGGTGTGGAACACCGGGCGGGCGCCCGCGAGATCGCCGCAGACGGTGATGCGGCGGCCGACCTTGACGACGGCCGTGTAGCTGCCGGGCCAGGCGGTCAGATGGCGCAGTGCGCCCCCGCGCGCGGTGAACAGGCCGCGCCGCAGCTCCTCGTCGGAGGCGCCGCAGATGCCGAGGACCGCGATGCGGTTGTCCGCGTCGGCCTTCACCACGCGCACCTCGTCCGGGCGCCAGTCGCCGACGGCCCACAGCGGATCCGGGTCGCCCCACAGGAGTTGGGAGCCGACCGGGTGCAGGGTCTCGCCGTCGTAACCGGTGGCGCCCGCGGAGCCGATCCCGGCGATACCCGCGGCGGTGCTGCTCCAACCCACCAACCACCGCATCGACGCCTCCACAGGCTGTGGACAACAGTGCACCGTACGAACCGGATCCCCATGCTGCCATGAGAGGCGCGTGGTGGAAGGTCAGCGGCACCGGCTTCGATCGAGGGAAATGCCCGGCGGGCCTGCGGGCGGTGCGACTCGAATGCGCCCCCTGTACGCTCCCCCAAAACGCCCTTCACGCCCTCAAGTTGCATGGTCGGAGCCCATGTCAACCGCGACAGGCGGGGGCGATTTTCAGCCAAATACGCTGAGCGAAGCTGGATTTGAGCACGCTCCGTACAGGCCTGCGGAAAGCGCGGCGGCGCGGACATGCGCACAGTCCGGGAGGCGGGCATCGCCTCCCGGACCGGTCCGCCACCCGCGGGGATGAAGGTGGCGGTGTCCCCCAGCCCACTGGATCCAGTACAGCGGGCCGACCCACGCAAGAGCCATGGAACCGCTCCCCCGGTGGCCGGAGAAGAGCGCACGGACGGGCGCACGGCCACACGGGCGGGGGCACGAGGCGACTGGCCGTGCACGGTGCGTACAGGGCCGCACTTCCGTACGGACCACAATCCCGCCATCCGGAAGAATGCCCCTTAACGCTTGGGATGCGGCGAACTACGCTGGGTTTACGAATGCCGCATGGTTATGCCAGCGCGGCAGCCGTCTGTGTCGAGGGGTGGCGCATGTCCAGGGAGCAACGCGGGCCGAACGAAAAGCTCGGCGCCGTTCTCGCCCTCGCGGGAATCAGCAACGCAGGACTCGCCAGGCGCGTCAACGACCTCGGGGCGCAACGCGGGTTGACTCTTCGCTACGACAAGACCTCCGTGGCGCGCTGGGTGTCGAAGGGGATGGTGCCGCAGGGCGCGGCGCCGCACCTCATCGCGGCCGCCATCGGCCAGAAGCTCGGCCGTCCGGTGCCGCTCCACGAGATCGGCCTGGCGGACGCGGATCCGGCGCCCGAAGTGGGCCTCGCCTTCCCCAGAGACGTCGGACAGGCGGTGAAGTCGGCGACGGAGCTGTACCGTCTCGACCTCGCCGGGCGCCGGGCCGGCTCCGGCGGCATCTGGCAGTCGCTCGCCGGATCGTTCGCAGTGAGCGCATACGCAACGCCCGCCTCACGCTGGCTGATAACCCCCGCCGACAGCTCGGTCGCGCGGGAGGCGGGCTCCGCCGAGGGCTCCGGCGCACCGATCAAAGTCGGCCACAGCGATGTGCAGAAGCTGCGGGAGGCCGCCGAGGACGCCCGGCGCTGGGACTCCAAGTACGGGGGCGGGGACTGGCGTTCCTCGATGGTGCCGGAGTGCCTGCGGGTGGAGGCGGCGCCGCTGCTGCTCGGCGCCTACTCCGACGAAGTGGGCCGCGCGCTCTTCGGGGCGTCCGCCGAACTCACCCGGCTCGCCGGGTGGATGGCCTTCGACACCGGCCAGCAGGAGGCCGCGCAGCGGTACTACATCCAGGCGCTGCGGCTCGCGCGCGCGGCGGCGGACGTCCCGCTGGGGGGCTATGTCCTGGCCTCGATGTCGCTGCAGGCGACCTATCGCGGGTTCGGTGACGAGGGGGTCGATCTGGCGCAGGCCGCGCTGGAGCGCAACCGCGGGCTGGCGACCGCGCGCACGATGAGTTTCTTCCGGCTGGTGGAGGCGCGGGCACACGCGCGTGCGGGGGATGCGCAGGCGGCGGGTGCGGCGCTGAAGGCGGCGGAGGGTTGGCTGGAGCGGTCGCGGGAGGGCGACAACGATCCTTCTTGGCTTGGTTTCTATGGATATGACCGTTTCGCTGCTGATGCGGCCGAGTGCTACCGGGATCTGAAGGCCCCGCGGCAGGTGCGGAGGTTCACGGAACAGGCCCTGTCCAAGCCGACCGAGGAGTTCGTGCGGTCGCACGGGCTGCGGCTGGTCGTCTCGGCCGTCGCCGAGCTGGAGTCCGGGAACCTCGACGCCGCCTGCGAGCAGGGAGTGCGGGCCGTGGAGGTGGCCGGTCGGATCTCGTCGGCGCGCACGACCGAGTATGTGAAGGACCTCCTGCACCGGCTGGAGCCGTACGGGGACGAGCCGAGGGTGGTGGAGCTGCGGGAGCGGGCTCGCCCGCTGCTGATGGCCCCGGCCTGAGAACCCGCACCGGCCGCGTTTGAAGGCGTTGTCAGTGGCGCAGTGCACTATCGAGGTGGGAGGTGGTGCAGGTGCCGGTCGGGGCGTACGACTGTGATGTGCTCGTGGTCGGCGGGGGGATCGTCGGGCTGTCCACGGCGTACGCGATCACGCGGGCCGCGCCGGGTACGGCGGTCACCGTGCTGGAGAAGGAGCCGGGGCCGGCCCGGCACCAGACGGGGCGCAACAGCGGGGTCATCCACAGCGGGATCTACTACCGGCCGGGCTCCCTCAAGGCGAGGTACGCGGTGCGGGGCGCCGCCGAGATGGTGAAGTTCTGCGCCGAGTACGGCATCGCGCACGCCGTCACCGGCAAGCTGATCGTCGCCACGGACCGGGAGGAGCTGCCCCGGCTGCACGCGCTCGTGCAGCGCGGCCGGGAGAACGGCATTCCGGTGCGGGAGCTGGGATCCGCCCAGATCGGTGAGTACGAGCCCGAGGTGCGCGGGCTGGCGGCGATACACGTCGGCACCACCGGGGTGTGCGACTTCGTGGGGGTCGCCCGGCAGCTGGCGCGGGGCTCGGGCGCGGAGATCCGGTACGGGGCGCGGGTCGTACGGGTGGACCGGCGGCCGGAGCGGGGCGTGGCCGTGCTCACCTCGGGCGGAGACGTCGTACGCGCGCGCGTGCTGGTGAACTGCGCCGGGCTGTACTGCGACGAGCTGGCGCGGCTGACCGGGGACGAGCCCGAGGTGCGGATCGTGCCGTTCCGCGGGGAGTACTACGAGCTGGCGCGGCCGGAGCTGGTGCGCGGGCTGGTGTATCCGGTGCCGGATCCGGCCTTCCCCTTCCTCGGGGTCCATCTGACCCGGGGCATCGACGGAGGCGTGCACATCGGCCCCAACGCGGTGCCGGCCCTGGCCCGGGAGGGGTACGGCTGGGGGGTCGTACGCCCCCGGGAGCTGGCCGGGACCATGGCGTGGCCGGGGTCGTGGGCGATCGCCCGGCGGCACTGGAGATACGGCGCGGGGGAGCTGCACCGCTCGCTGTCCAAGGGGGCGTTCCTGGAGGCGGTGCGCAGACTGCTGCCCGGAGCGGAGTCGGACGACCTGGTGCGGGCCCCCGCCGGGGTGCGGGCGCAGGCGGTGCTGCGGGACGGGACGCTGGTGGACGACTTCTTGATCAAGGAGGGGGCTCGTGCCGTGCATGTGCTGAACGCGCCCTCGCCCGCGGCGACCGCTTCCCTGCTGATCGGGCGGGAGGTGGGGCGCCGGGTGCTGGACATGCTCGGTTCGCTGTAGTGGCCGTCCCGGGCGCCGGTCCGTTCGTCAGTGCCGGGCCGTAAAATCTGTCCTACTGTGTCTGACTTCCTCAACGCCCCCGAAGCCCCCTCGCCGGCCACCCACACCCCCGGCGTGTCCGTCCGGCACACCCGGGCCAAGGGGGAGCCACGCTTTCCGGACGGTCCCAAGGCCGATCCCGCCGGGTCGCACTTCGAGCGGCGGATCCGGAGTTTCCAGCCGCGGCGCAGCCGGGTGACCGCCGGGCAGGCGGACGCCCTGCAGCGGCTGTGGCCCAAGTGGGGGCTGGACATCGACGGGCAGCAGGTCATCGACCTCGGCGAGCTGTTCGGGAACGAACGGCCCGTCGTCCTGGAGATCGGGTTCGGGATGGGCGAGGCCACCGCGCAGATGGCCGCCGCCGACCCGGACACCAACATCCTCGCCGTCGACGTGCACACCCCGGGCCAGGGCAATCTGCTGGCTCTCGCCGACCGGAACGGGCTGTCCCACGTCCGCGTGGGCAACGGCGACGCGATCATCCTGCTCCGCGAGATGCTCACCCCCGACTCGCTCGACGGGCTGCGGGTCTACTTCCCGGACCCCTGGCCCAAGAAGCGGCACCACAAGCGGCGGCTCATCCAGCCCGAGTTCCTGACGCTCGCCGCGACCCGGCTGAAGCCCGGAGCGATCGTGCACTGCGCGACCGACTGGGAGCCGTACGCCGAGCAGATGCTCGAGGTGCTCAGCGCCCATCCCGACTTCGAGAACACGCAGGCGGGCGGCGGTTTCGCCACGCGCCCCGAGTTCCGGCCGCTGACCCGTTTCGAGGGGCAGGGACTGGACAAGGGACATGTGGTGAACGATCTGCTCTTCCGTCGCGTACCGCATCCGGGCCGGTAAACCGCTCCAGCCCCGCGTCCCGACACCGTTAGGGTCGATGCCGTGGCCACCAGTCCTCCGTTTCCGACGTATCCCCCGGGCCCGCACAGCCCCGTGCTGCTCCGCCATCCGCACTGGTGGCAGCGCAGGTGGGTGCGGTACGGAGCACTGATCACACTGCTCGCGCTGTCCGGTCTCGTCATCCTCGCGCTGGTGCGCAGGCAGACCGGCACCGAGGGATTCCTCGTCGGGCTCGGTCTCGCCGTGCTGCCCGTGCCCTGGCTGATAGCCGCCTTCCGGTGGCTGGACCGGGTGGAGCCGGGGCCCTGGCGGAACCTGGTCTTCGCCTTCGCCTGGGGGGCGTGCGCGGCGGCGCTGATAGCCATCGTCGCCAACAGCTTCGCGACCAAGTGGATAGCCACCGCCACCGCCGATCCGGCCGGTGCCGACACCCTGGGCGCCACCGTGATCGCGCCCATCGTGGAGGAGTCCGCCAAGGCCGCCGCCGTCCTGCTCGTCTTTCTCTTCCGCAGACGTGACTTCACCGGGGTCGTCGACGGGGTGGTGATAGCGGGCATCACCGCCACCGGGTTCGCGTTCACCGAGAACATCCTCTACCTGGGTACGGCCTTCGGCGCCGACCAGGTCAGCGGCGGCCCCGGCATCGCCTCCGTCACCGCCGCCACCTTCTTCGTGCGCATCGTGATGTCCCCGTTCGCGCACCCCCTGTTCACCACCCTCACCGGCCTCGGCTTCGGCTTCGCCGCGTTCTCCGCCGAGCGGCAGCGCGCCCGGCGGGTGCTGCTGCCGCTCGGCGGTCTGCTGCTCGCGATGAGCATGCACGCCTTCTGGAACGGCTCCTCCACCTTCGGCGAGTTCGGGTTCTTCGCCGTCTACGGCGGATTCATGGTGCCTGTGTTCGGGCTGCTGACCTGGCTCGCGATCTGGACCCGGCAGCGGGAGCTGCGGACCGTGCGGGCGGAGCTGGCGGCGTATGTGCTGGCCGGGTGGCTGGGGCCGGCCGAGCCGCTCGCGCTCGGGTCGATGCGGGCGCGGCGGACGGCCCGTGACTACGCCCGGCACCACGGTGGCCGGCCGGCGGCGCGGGCGGTGGCCCAGTACGAGGCGTACGCCACCTCGCTCGCCTTCCTGCGGCACCGGGGACGCAAGGGGAAGGCAGGGGCCGACTTCGTCCTACGGGAGCGGGAGCTGCTGGACGAGCTGTGGCAGCGGAGGGAAGCGGCCCGGCCGGCGTTGGAGTACGCCGCGCGAGTTGCTCCGCAGGTTCGGCCGATGTACGCGGCGCCCGTGCCGGCGCCTACGGCGTATGGGCCGGGTTACGGCTATCCGGCGGTGCCCTACTCCGCTTACAACCCGTACCAGTACTAGCCGGTCGGGTGGCGGAGGGTTCGGCACCGCCGGAATCCGCCGTCGTGGCTGAGCGCCGTCGCGGCGGAAAGAGGTCAGCTGTCGGCCGGAGAAGTCACCGGAAGGGTCAGGCCGACGCCTTCGTCAGGCTCGCCACTTCCTCGTCCGTCAGCTTCAGGTCCACCACGCCCAGCAGGGCCGGGAGCTGGTCCAGTGTGCGGGCCGAGGCGATCGGGGCGGTGATCGTCGGCTGGGCCGCGAGCCAGGCGAGGGCGACCGTGGCGACGGGGGCGTCGTGGGCGGCGGCGATCTCGTCGAGCGCCGCGAGGACCTTCTGGCCGCGCTCGGACTCGGCGTACTCCTGGGCGCGGCCCGCACGGGCGCTGTCGACCTTGCTGCCGGGGCGGTACTTGCCGGTCAGGAAGCCCGCGGCGAGGGAGAAGTAGGGCACGGAGGACAGGCCCTCCTTGGCGGCCAGGTCCTGCAGCGGGCCCTCGTAGGTGTCGCGGGAGACGAGGTTGTAGTGCGGCTGGAGGGCGACATAGCGGGCCAGGCCCTCGCGGTCGGAGAAGTCGAGCGAGGCCTTCAGGCGCTCGGGGCTGATGTTGGAGGCGGCGATGTGGCGGACCTTGCCCGCCTTCACCAGCTCGTCCAGCGCGCCGATGATCTCCTCCACCGGGATCTCGGGCTTGTCGAAGTGGGTGTAGTAGAGGTCGATGTAGTCGGTGTCCAGGCGGCGCAGGGAGGCGTCGGCGGCGGCCTTGATGTTGGCGGCGGACAGCCCCTGGAACTCGGGGTGCTGGCTGACCTTGGTCGCGATGACGACGCGGTCACGGTTGCCTCGGGACTTGACCCACTTGCCGATGACCGTCTCGGACTCGCCGCCCTTGTGGCCCTCGATCCAGGCCGAGTACGAGTCGGCGGTGTCGATGAAGTTGCCCCCGGCCGCCGTGTAGGCGTCGAGGACGGCGAAGGAGGTCTCCTCGTCGGCGGTCCAGCCGAAGACGTTGCCGCCGAGGCAGAGCGGGAAGACCTCGAGGTCGGAGGAGCCGAGTGTGCGCAGAGAAGTCATGCTCTGCATCAACACCGGCGACAGATGATCGCATTCCGCCGCCGGTGCAAAGTCCCACGGACAGACGGCTGTCAGGGGGTGAGGCCCTTATCGCGCAGCCAGGGCGCCGGGTCGATGGCGGTGGCCTGGCCGTTCGGGTGGACCTCCAGGTGCAGGTGCGGGCCGGTGACGTTGCCGGTGGCGCCGACCCGGCCGATGACCTGGCCGGTGGAGACCTTCTGGCCGACGGAGACGTTGATCGAGGACTGGTGGCAGAACCACAGCTCGGTGCCGTCGTCCAGGGTGATGACGGTGCGGTAGCCGTAGGCGCCGGCCCAGCCCGCCTCGGTGACCGTTCCGCTGTGGACGGCCTTGATGAGGGTGCCGGTGGGGGCGGCGAAGTCGAGGCCGGTGTGGTAGCCGGAGGACCACATCGCGCCGGGCTGCCCGAAGGTGCCGGTGATCGTGTACGAGACGACCGGCAGCGTGTACTGCTTGGCCAGCTCGGCGAGCCGCTTGGCCTCGGCGGCCTTCTCGGCGTCGGCCTCCGCCTGCTGCTTGGCGGCGGCGGCCTTGGCGGCGGCCGCCTTCTCCGCCTTGGCGGCCGCGTCGGCGGTCTGCTGGTCGGCGGCGGCGATCGCGGCGGCGGTGGCCTTGCTGTCGGCCCGGCCCTTCTGCTGCTCGGCCTGGGCCATGATCCGGTTGCGCAGGGCCTCGCCGGCGTTGCCGCTGTCGGCGCTGTCCGTGCTCACGCCCACCTTGCTGAGGCCGGTGGTGGCCTGGTGCGCGTCGGAGGAGCCGGCGCCGAAGATGTGCTCGACGGAGTCCAGATCCGGCAGGGAGATGGAGACCGGCGGCTTGCCGGTGTTCGCGCTGGCCATGCCGCCCGCGCCGACCGCGGCCATCACGCCGACGCCGAGGACGGTGGAGCTGCGCGCGAAACCGCCGCGCTGTTTGGCGACGCGGTGCCGGCCGCGGAGCGGGGCGACGGAGTCCTCGGTGGGATTCCACTCCTCCCAGGGCCCCTCCTCGGCGCGGTAGGCACCGTAGCCGAAGGTCTCCGGCTGGGCTTGCGGGGGCATGAACGGGGCTTCTGGGACGGGCCGGTTGGACGCCACGCGGGCGTGCTCCTTTCCTTCCTCCGCCTACCGGGTTAGCTGACGGGTTCGGAGCAGGAAGGTCTCCTACGCGCGTATACCAACTGCGGCATTCGCGCGATTCACCCCAAGGTGGTGGTTCCCCGGCTCCCTTGCGGGATTCGGCGCGTGCGCACGGAGCCGTCTCTTGTGACGGCTGGGACGACCGCGCTGCGTTATCGAACGTTAATAGACCCGACAGCCACTTTCCAAGCCGTTCGGCTTGATCATTAAGGTTTTCGGCCGTGGACTTACCGGTCAGGAACCCTGCAAATCGGGCGAGTTGACCACCTTACATGAGTGTCGGCATTTTTGATGGTGTCTCAGATGTTATGCGGAGGGCTGCCGTCCGGTCACCGTCCGTGAAGCCGATCACCGCGACCACGGGCCGGCGAGGGGGCGCGGGCGGTGTGGCGCCGAGGGGGTGAGCGTGTGGTGTACAGTAGAGACACAACGACGCGGGGTGGAGCAGCTCGGTAGCTCGCTGGGCTCATAACCCAGAGGTCGCAGGTTCAAATCCTGTCCCCGCTACTGAAGGCTCAGGGCCCGGAATCCAAAGGATTCCGGGCCCTGAGTGTGTGCGCGGCTCAGCCCAGCAGATGCCGGTTCGGCGCCTTGGCGAGTTCCTCCAGCTCGGGCAGTGCGACGACATCCCCACCCCCCTTGACCAGCACCCCCGTACCGTCGGCTCCCGCGACGAACGTGTCGGGCTCCTGCCACGCCGTGACCACTCGCCGTACCCCCGCCCGAAGGATCAGCTCGGCACAGGCCGCGGGCCGCGAGGCACGCCGGGCACACGGCTCCAGGCTGCTGTACACCGTGGCACCGGCCAACCGGGGATCCGCCGGGTCGACCTTCGCCAGGGCGGCCTCCTCCGCATGGACCACGGGATCCTCGCCCTCCCGGGAGTGGCCGCGAGCCAGCTCCGTACCGTCGGCTGCGACCACCACCGCGCCGACGCTGAACGCCGTCTCCGAGGGCGGGCACAGCGCGGCGAGTTCACAGGCGGTGCGCAGCCAGTGCCGGTCGGCGGCGGTGGCGGCCGACCCGGTGCCGGGGGCGGTGGGCTCGTAGCGCATGAGGACCACGTCCTCGATCCGGCGGGTCTCGGTCAGGCGCAGCCGGCCGGCCTGATAGCCGCCGGGGCCGAACAGGCGAGGCGCGGCCGGGTCGCCGACGAACAGCGGCGCGAGGACGAGCTGGAGCTCGTCGGCGAGACCCAGCTGCAGCAGCTGGGTGTGCACCGTGCCGCCGCCCTCGACCATGAGCCGTCCGACTCCGCGCACGTCGTGCAGGTGGGACAGCAGGGCCCGCCAGTCGAGGCCGGGGCCGAGCGGGACGACGTCGGCGGTGTCGCCGACGCGGCGGACCGTCCGCTCGGCGCCCTGGTCGGTCGTGTAGACGAGCTTGTCGCCGCCGGTGTGCCAGAAGTTGGCGTCGGGGTCGAGGTCGCCGGTGGCGGTGACGGTCACCTTGAGCGGGTACTCCGGCTTGCCCGCCCGGACGCGGGCGGCGCGTCGCTCGGCGGAGTTGACCAGCAGCCGCGGGTTGTCGGCGCGGATCGTGCCGGCGCCGATCAGGATGGCGTCGACGGAGGCCCGTACCGCGTCGACCCGGTCGAAGTCGGCCGGGCTGGACAGCAGGAGCCGGTCGGGGCTGGTGTCGTCGAGGTAGCCGTCGAGGGAGACGGCGGCGGACAGCAGCACGTACGGGTACGACATCGGCGCGGTCTCCTGCGAGGCGAGGCTCGGTTGAAGGTCGATCTTGGTTCAAGTTTGAAACAAACTTACACTGGCGGCATGACGACCCGCTGGCTCACCCCCGAGGAGCAGCGCGCCTGGCGCGCCTATCTCGCCGCGACGCACCTCCTGGAGGACGCGATCGACCGACAGCTCCAGCAGGACGCCGGCATGCCGCATCTGTTCTACTCCGTGCTGGCCAACCTGTCCGACGCGCCGGACCGGCGGCTGCGGATGACCGACCTCGCCGAGTCACTGAAGATCACGCGCAGTCGGCTGACCTATGCGGTGACCCGCCTCGAGCGGGACGGGCTGGTGCGCCGGGAGGACTGCCGCTGGGACAAACGCAGCAGCATCGCCGTGCTGACGGACGAGGGGATGGCCGCCCTGGAGCGTACGGCACCGGGCCACGTCGAGACCGTGCGCGCCATCCTGTTCGACCGGCTCACGCCGGAACAGGTGGGGCAGCTGGAGGAGATCTGCACCGGGATCGCGGGCGGCCTGCAGGGCGACGGCGCCGAGTGCGGAGCGGAGGACGTGCCCTGGCGGCGGCGTTCCTCGTGTTCCTCCTCCGACGATTGATTGCTTTAAGTTTGAAGCATGAGGTAGGGTCCCCCGAGTACGCTGCTTCAAATCTGAAGCAGCAGCCTCCGGAGGGACCCGCATGCCCGACACCCCCGCCGCCACGCCGCGCGCCCGCGTCCGGGTTCCGCTGCGCTTCCACGACGGCTACAGCGTCGACGCCGAACTCGTCACCTTCCACGGCCTGGCCGACGGCCAGGAGCACGTCGCCGTGGTCCTCGGCGACCCCACCCCCGGCACCGTCCCGCTGGTGCGCCTGCACTCCGAGTGCCTGACCGGCGACGTCTTCGGCTCCGCCCGCTGCGACTGCGGACCCCAGCTGCGCGAGGCGGTCGAGCGCATCGCCGACCGCGGCGGCGTCCTGCTCTACCTCCGGCAGGAGGGCCGCGGCATCGGTCTCTACAACAAGCTCGACGCGTACGCCCTCCAGGACCAGGGCCTCGACACCTACGAGGCGAACGCCGCGCTCGGCCTGCCGGAGGACGCCCGCGACTACACGGCCGCCGCGCAGATGCTCGCCGCCCTCGGCATCGGGGAGCTGGACCTGCTGTCCAACAATCCCGACAAGGCCGAGCAGTTGCGCGCGCTGGGCGTCGTGGTCCGGGACCGGGTGCCGACCGGCGTCTTCACCACGGCCCACAACGTCCGCTACCTGCGCGCGAAGGTCGTCCACACCCGCCACACCCTGCCCCTGGCGGACCTCAACGCGGGCTGACCTCGGCGGACAGTGGGCGATGGGCGGATCTGTTCCACCCGCTCGGCTGCCCCCCATCATCCGACCTGCGGGTCGCGTTCCGACGCGGTACGACGGCCGGAACAGATCTGCCGATCATCGCCTGCGCCGGACGCCCGGGAGGGCCAGCGCCGGGAGGGCCGCCAGGGACAGGAGGGTCGCAGCGACGGCGTAGCCGCCTGATCAGGGGCGGAGTGGCGGCGTTCCTGCGGGCCTATGGGGCGGGATACACGGGGCTGGTGGTGGCCTGAGGCGGTGAGGGCGGGTCGGTGAACCGAGGCGTCGTAGGCCTCAGTCCCACCAGTTGAACATCAGCTCGCCCAGCGTCTGCGGGCGCCAGTGGCGGACCCCCTTCAGCTCGGCCTCCGGCAGCGCGCTCGGATCGACCCGCTCGATGGGCGCGTCCGGCTCCGCGGGCTCCAGCAGCCGGAACCCGGCATCGGCCGACGGCCCCGCCCAAGGCGGGGGAGGGACGAACTCCCGTACCGGAGAGCCGGGTTCGAGTGCGGCGCCGCTGAAGGCGACGACGGGCAGATGACGGTGGACCAGTACGACCGTGCCCGCGATGTCCACCGCGTCGAAGGAGGCGCAGAGGCCGACGTCCAGCCTGGTCCGTCGACTCGTTCGGCGCATGCAGCGCGCACGGAGAGCTGCGCCAGGCAAGGATGGACACGCCCGTCGCCATCCGTCCGCCCCTCACTCGACGGAGGCCGCCTTGGGACACGCTGTCGGTGATGTGCTGGGCCTGGCAGCCGGTGTCGCCGTCAGTCCCCTGCCCATCGTGGCGATCATCCTCATCCTGGCGACGCCCCGCGGTCACCTCAACGGCCCGCTCTTCGCCCTCGGCTGGGTCCTGGGCCTCGCCGTCCTGGGAGCGATCATGCTCGCCGTGGGCGGCTCGGGCAGTGCCTCCACCCACAAGCACCCGGCCACCTGGGTAGGGGCCCTGAAACTCGCCCTCGGGCTGCTCCTGGTTCTGTTCGGCGCCCGATTGTGGCGTCGGCGCCCCGCCGACCCCGCCCAGGCGCAGTTGCCGAAGTGGATGGCGGCGATCGACCGGTTCACCCCGCTGAAGATCCTCGGACTCGGGCTCGCGCTGTCGGCGGCCAACGCCAAGAACGCCCCTTTGACCATCGCCGCCGGTGCCTCGATCAGCTCGGCCGGAATCCCCCTCCCGCAACAGATCGGCGCCCTCGCCGTCTTCGTGCTCATTGCCTCGGTCTGCGTACTCGCACCGCTCGCCGTCTACCTGCTCATGGGCGAACGGGCGAAAAGCGTGCTCGGCAACTGGCGGGACTGGGCCACCCGCCACAACGTCGCCGTCATGGCGGTCCTGTTCTTCGTCCTCGGCCTCAAACTGCTCGGCGACGGCATCGGCATCGTCGCCTCCTGACCGTGTGGGACGGTTTCGCTGGCGAGTCGGCAGGAGCGCCCTCAGCGGTTGAGGTACGCCAGCACCGCGAGGACGCGCCGGTTGTCGTCGTCGGAGGGCTGCAGGCCGAGCCGCGTGAAGATCGAGGCCGTGTGCTTGGACACCGACCGCTCGGTGATCACCAGGTGCTGGGCGATGGCAGCGTTGGAGCGCCCCTCCGCCATCAGCGCGAGCACCTCCCGCTCGCGCGGGCTCAGCGCGGCCACGGGGCCGTCGGCGGAGTTGTGGGCCAGCAGACGGGCGATCACCTCGGGGTCCATCGCGGTGCCGCCTGCCGCCACCCGCCGCACCGCGTCGATGAACTGGGCGCCGTCCATCACCCGGTCCTTGAGGAGGTACCCGGTGCCGCCATGGCCGGCGGCCAGCAACTCACGGGCGTAGAGCTGCTCGACGTACTGGGAGAGGACCAGGACCGGAAGCCCGGGGGTGAGCCGGCGGGCCTCCAGTGCGGCGCGCAGGCCCTCGTCGGTGAAGGTCGGTGGCAGTCGTACGTCCACGATCGCCGCGTGGGGTCTCTCCGCCGCCACCGCGGCCAGCAGGTCCGGGCCGTTGTCCACGGCCGCCGCCACCTCGAATCCGTGTGCCTCCAGCAGACGCGTCAGGCCGTCCCTCAGGAGGAAGAGGTCTTCGGCGATGACAACGCGCACGGGATCTCCATGTTCACGATGGTCGGACCGCCGGGCGGGCTGCTGACGGCGAGCACTCCGTCGAAGGCGGCGAGGCGACGCTCGACACCGCGCAGGCCCGTGCCGGCCGCGGGATCGGCCCCACCCCGGCCGTCGTCGGTGACGGTGATCCGCAGCGTACCCGTGGCCGCACCGCCGTCATGGCCGATCTCGATCCATATCTGCCGGGCCTCCGCGTGCTTGGTCACATTGGCCAGCAGCTCGCTCACCGTGAAGTAGGCCGCCGACTCCACCGGAGCGGGCGCCCGGCCCGGCAGGTCGGAGCTGAAGTGCAGCCGGTACGGCAGGTCGAGGGCGAGTGCGTGCACCGCGTCGGCCAGGCCCCGGTCGGCCAGTACCGGCGGATGGATGCCGCGGATCAGGTCACGCAGTTCCGCCAGCGCCCGCGCCGAGGACGCCTTGACCTCGGCCAGCATGCTCCGCGCCGCCTCGGGGTCGGTGGCCAACAGGTGTTCCGCCGTGTCCAGGGCCATGCCCATGGCCACCAGCCGGGCCTGCGCGCCGTCGTGCAGATCGCGCTCGATCCGGCGCATCTCGGCCGCCCCGGCGTCGAGGGTGTCGGACCGGGTCTGCGCCAGGTGGTCGACGCGTTGCGCCAGTTCCTCCTGTCGGCTGGGGCCCAGCAGATAGCGGGCCGACCGGCCGTACGCCGACATCAGCCGGGGCGCGGCCCACAGCACGAGCGGCAGCGCCGTCAGAAACGCCGTCGTCACCGTGAGGAGTGCCAGGAACACATGTGCGTTGGCGGGCTGCAGCGTGGCGGAACCGAGGAACGTGCCGAGTATCTGAGCCGCGACGTAGAGGGGGATGGCGAGCAGCGCGGCGAGGACACAGCCCACGCCTCCGGTGAAGGAGGTCCACAGCAGGTCCCGCCAGGTCGCCGGGTCGGTCAGGAGCCAACGTGCCCACAGCCGGGATCGCCCCCACAGCGATCGTCCGCCGGTGGCGGGCGCGGCACGGTACGGCACCGGGACGGGCACCCCGCACCACGAACCCGCCATCCTCCGGTGCAGCCCGGCCACCCAGCGCATGCCCAGCAGGCTGCAGGGGAGCAGCGGCAAGCTGAGCCAGACGACGCCGTGGTCGCCGCCGGGCAGCGGCCCGTGACGGACCGCCAGGGCGGCCAGCGTCAGGACCGGCGGGACCAGCAGCGCCGCCCAGCCCTTCCCGAAGACGCCCTCGCCGACCCGGCCCGCCCTGCCGCCGCGGACAAGCCGGCGCGCCCCCAGCACCGCGCAGGGAAGCAGGGCGAGGACCGTCAACAGCCAGAAGTGGTACCTGTCCTTACTGGCGCCGCTCGTCATCGCGGAGGCCGGCGGTTGCCACGCCCGGACCAGCAGGTCGACCGCGAGCAGTCCGGGGACGGCCAGCAGGGCCGCGGCCCCGATCAGGCTGACGCCCCAGACCGCGGCCAGCCGGACCGTCGCCAGGACGCCCCTGCCGATCCGGGACGGCTCGGGTTCCGGTTCCGATTCCCCCCGCACGCCGTGGTACGGGCTGCGGGGTCCAGGCCCGCTGCCCGGGCTGATCGCACTACCGCTCACGTCCGCTCTCCTCCCCTGTCGCTCCGGACCAGTGTGCGAGCCGGCCGTACCGCCCGGCATCGGTCCTGGGCCCCGGAAGCGGGATGTAGCCAGCTACACCGCCAAGACCCCGCTCAGCCCCGTGTCGGCGAACTCCCGTCTCTCCCTAGCTTCTTCGGCGGCTACGACGGTCACCGCAGGAGCGGTGCCCCGGTCGTCGCCCCGACACGTGGGAGGACCCGTGACCGCGCCGATCATCGAGATCCGCGACGCGAGCAAGAAGTACGACGGCGGCCCCCCGGCGCTGGCCGGCCTGGACCTGGAAGTGAACCCCGGCGAGGCATTGGCGGTCCTCGGGCCTTCGGGCAGCGGCAAGTCCACCCTGCTCAACCTGATCGCCGGGCTGGACCGGCCCTCGGAGGGCACCGTCACCGTGGACGGACTCCGCCTGGACGGGCTGGGCGAGGCCGAGCTGGCGAGGTACCGCAGGGAACGGATCGGGATGGTCTTCCAGTTCTTCAACCTGCTGGACGACCTGACCGTGGCGGACAACGTGCTGCTGCCGGCCCAGTTGGCGGGCCGACCGCGCGCCCTGGCCCGGCACCGGGCGACCGGCCTGCTGGAGCGCCTGGGTATCGCCCGGCACGCGCGCGCCTTCCCCGGCCGTCTCTCCGGCGGTGAACGGCAACGGGTCGCGGTGGCCAGGGCGCTGATGAACAGTCCGCGACTGCTGCTGGCCGACGAGCCGACCGGTGCGCTGGACAGCGCCTCCGCGGTGGAGGTCCGGGACCTGCTGGCCGAGCTGAATCGCGAGGGGCAGACGATCGTGCTGGTCACGCACGACACCGCGCTGGCGGCCTCCTGCGCGACCCGCACCGTCGAACTCGTCGACGGCCGGATCGCCCGCGACGTCGTGCGGACGGTGGCCGGATGAGCGCGCTGGGCAGGGTGGTCCGCGCCGGTGTCGGCCGGCGCCGGATGCAGACCCTGGTGATGGTGCTGACCACGACGATGGCGGTGGCCGCGGCGGTGCTGGCGACCGGACTGCTGGTTGCCTCGCGGGCGCCGTTCGAGCATGCCTTCGCCAAGCAGCGCGGGGCGCAGCTGACCGCCTGGTTCGACCCGGCCGGGGCCCCTGCCGCGCGGGTGGCGGCGACCGCACACGTCTCCGGGGTGACCGCCGCGGCCGGCCCCTACCCGGTGCTGTCGCTGTCCCCGCGGGCCGGGGCCAACAGGTCGGGGTTGCCGGTGGGCGGTGTCATGCCCGAGCTGAGCGTGGTCGGCCGGGCGGACACCGCAGGGGCGGTCGACGACCTGGTGCTCACCGCGGGCCACTGGGCCGCGGGCAGCGGACAGATCGTGCTCGGCGACCGGAACACACCGCTGGGCCTGGGCGACCGGCTGTCCCTCCCGGATCTGCCGGGCAAGCCGGTGTTGACCGTCGTAGGACTGGCCCGGTCGGTGACCGCGACCGCGGACGCCTGGGTCTCTCCGGCGCAGCTCACGTCCCTGACCGCCCGGGGCAGCAGGCCCGGTCTGCAGATGCTCTACCGCTTCCGCAGCGCCTCCACCGATGCCGACGTCACCGCCGACCGCAAGGCCGTGGAGGCCGCCGTGCCGCCGGGGTCGCTGACCGGGGCCTCCTCCTACCTTCAGACCGAACGGTCCGCGAACCGCACCGAGGCGACCTTCGTCCCCTTCGTGGTCGCCTTCGGGGTGCTCAGCCTGGTCATGTCGGTGCTGGTCATCGGCACGGTGGTGAGCGGCGCGGTCGGCTCGGCGACCAGGCGCATCGGCATCCTGAAATCCCTGGGCTTCGCCCCGGCGCACGTGGTCCGCGCCTACGTCGCACAGGCGCTGATCCCCGCCTCGGTCGGCAGCGTTCTCGGCGTCGTGCTCGGCAACCTGATGGCGATCCCGGCCCTGCACGAGGCCCAGCGCGCCTACAGCACGGGTTCCCTGGCCGTCGCACCGTGGATCGACCTGGTCGTACCCGCCGTCGCGCTGGCCGTGGTCGTGGCGACGGCCCTGGTCCCCGCGCTGCGCGCCGGAAGGCTGCGTACGGTCGAGGCGCTCGCCGTGGGCCGGACCCCGCAGGCGGCCCGGGGCCGGGCGGTCCAGCGGCGGCTGGCCGGGCTGTCGCTGCCTCGCGCCCTGAGCCTGGGGCTGGCGGGTCCCTTCGCCCGGCCCGCCCGTTCGGCGACGGTGGCGGCGGCCGTCGTCTTCGGCACGGTCGGGGTGACCTTCGGGACCGGCCTGGCGATCTCGGTGAACGGCGTCCAGAACGGGCTCGACCGCAGGGACGCGGGCGCGGTCACCGTCCAGGACATCGCACCACTGACCGGCAAGGGGTCGACGGACACGGTCGATCCGGCGCTGATCGCCTCGAAGATCGCGGCGCAGCCGGGCACCCGGCGGTACTTCAGCACGGAACAGACCCAGGTCCGGGTGGCCGGTCTGACCGGTTCCGTCGACGTGACCGCCTATCGGGGCTACGCGGGCAACTCCTCCTGGGGCGCCTACCAGTTGGTTTCCGGAAGCTGGTTCCACGGCCCCGGCCAGGCGGTCGTCCCCTACGGCTTCCTGCGGGCCACCGGAACGCACGTCGGCGACACCGTCACCCTCACCGCGAACGGCCGCCGCGCGGCGGTGCGGATCGTCGGCGAGGACATGGACGTCCGCGAGGGCGGCATGGTCATGCTGACCGACAGCTCCTCCCTGGCCGGCCTCCGCCTCGGCATCCCCTCCGAGACGGTGCAGTTCGACATCGACCTGAAGCCCGGCACCGATGCCACGGCCTACGCGGACTCGCTGGGGAAAGCCCTGCAACCGCCGGGCATCCTGGTGCTCCCGTCCGGCGACAGGGTCAACCCGACGATCATCGCCATGGACGGACTGGTGGCGATGTTCACCCTGATGCTGGTCGCGGTGGCCGGGCTCGGTGTTCTCAACACCGTGCTGCTGGACACCCGCGAACGCGTCCACGACCTCGGGGTGTTCAAAGCGCTCGGCATGTCGCCGAGGCAGACCGTCGCCATGGTGCTCACCTCGGTGGCCGGGATCGGGCTTGCGGCCGGTGCCGTCGGGGTGCCGGTCGGCGTGGCCCTGCACCAGTGGGTACTGCCGGCGATGGGCCGCGCAGCGGGCACGACCCTCCCGAAGGCGGACATGGCGGTGTACTCACCGCCTGTGCTGGCCGCGCTGGTACTGGGCGGCCTGGTGATCGCCACGGCGGGAGCCCTGTTGCCCGCGGGGTGGGCGGCGAGGGCGAGGACGGCAAAGGCCCTGAGGAGCGAGTAGCAGGGGCGGGCGGTCCCACGGGAAGTGACGCGGTCCGTCGCTTCATCGGCGAGCGCCATGGGCCGAAACCTACTTCTGAGGTGGGCAAACACCGTCGACCGGTGGGGCATGGCCGGTTCGAGCTGCAGGGTGGATGCGCCGGGGCCGCAGCCCTACGGGGGATTTGGGTTGCGACCCCGGCGCGTGCGGCCTCCGGAAGCGGAGGCGGTCTTCACACCTGGCCCGCGCGGGCAGCACCGGGTCCGAGGGTCCAGCGCGGGCCCTGTGGGCTGTCCTCGATGACCAGGCCCGACTGGTTCAGCTGGTCGCGGATGGCGTCGGCGGTGGCCCAGTCCTTGCGGGCACGGGCGGACTCGCGCTGGTCGAGGACCAGGCGGACAAGGCTGTCCACCACGCCGTGCAGATCTTCGCCCCGGTCGGACTCCCCCGCCCACCGCTCGTGGCGCACGTGTTGCCGACCACCCAGGCGCTGGACGGGATACGCAAGTCGCTGCTGGTCGACGCCGACCTGGCGCAGGTGGCGCCGTCGCTGGCGCACATGGCGCTCTGGGCGGCCGTGATGCTGCCCGTCGGGGTGGCCACCTTCGCCGCCGGAATGTCCCGGGCCCGGCGCGAGGGGTCGATCGGCGAGTACTGAACGGGATTTCGGGAAATCCTGTCGCCCGGAACAGCGAACTGCTATTCTCTGTAGCATGTCATCGGGTGGGGACGCAGGGCGCCAGGGGCTGGCGGCTCACTTCGGTTCGCTCGAACTGGCGATCCTGAACGTCATGTGGTCGAAGGGCGAGACGGACGTCGCCGGATGCGCCCGCGACCTCGACGGCGGCCAGGCGTACACGACCGTGAAGACGGTGATGGAGCGCCTCGTGATCAAGGGCCTGCTCGCCCGACGCAAGGAAGGCCGCCAGTACGTCTACTGGCCGCGGCAGTCCCGGCGCGAGGTCGAGCAGCGCGTGGCCGCCGAGCAGGTGCGTCAGGTGGTGGACGGATTCGGCGATCTCGCCGTGGCGAACTTCGTCCGCGCGGTGAGCGGCGACGCCGAGCAGCTCGCGCAGGTACGTGCCCTGCTGGCCGACATAAGCGACCCGCCCGCCGGCGTCGACGCACCGGCGGACCCGCCGGAGGACACCGCATGAATCCGAGCTGGCTGGGCTACCCGCAGGTGATGCTCGCCGCATGGTGTCCGCTGGTCACCGTCGGCCTGTGGCATCTGCTGCGCCGCCTGACGGTGCGGTTACCTCCGCGCGAACGGTTCGTCCTGGCGGTGGGGACAGCCCTGACCCCCTTGCTGGCCATGGCCGTTCCCTACCTGCCGCACAGCCCGTTGCGCCAGGCGCTGCCCTGGCGGGCGCCGATCGCCTGGGGCATCAGCAACGGCATCACGAATGCCGACCCCGCACAGGTCCTGTCGGCCGTCGGCGCCCAGCTGATGCTCGCGGCCTCGATCGTGCCGCTGGCGTCCCTGGCCGTGTCCTTCGCGGCCGGCGCGGCGCATGTGGTGCGCACCGCGCGTACGGTCACGCTGCTGGCCCCCCGTCAATGCGGACCAGGACGCCCGCGCTGAACCCGGCGGCGAGTGCCGCCACCGGAGGCAGCTGCCGGGCCAGCCACAGGGTCAGGGCCAGCAGGCCGAGTTGGGAGATCCAGGGGACCAGGACGGCCTCGATCGCGCGGGCCGGCAGAACCTGATGGTGCACGCCCATCTGCTCGGACTGTCCGAGACGGAGGTCGACCGCCCACAGGTTCTGGTAGCCGAGGACGTCTTTCCAGGTCTTGCCGGGGCCGGTGGCGAGGAACATCGCGCTGTGCCGATGCCGCCTCCCGCGGACGCGAGGTCGTGCCCGGCCATCCGGGCTTGGGCATCGATCTGCGCGCACAGGGCCCGGGCCACGGCCGCGGCTCCGTCGGCCCACGGTGACGCCGTGCTGGTCACTACTTCCACCGGTCCAGCGATACCTGGGGGCCGCCGGTGAGATATCGGCGGAGGGCACTGGCAGTGGTGTCCACGAAGTCTTCCGGGATGGCGTCGGCGTCCGTCCAGCAAACCTGTGCGTGCTTCCGTGGCTCGCGGTTCTCCGGTTCACCGGTCCATTCATGGGCGGCGAAGACAACGGTGAGGAACCCGTTGGGAGCTTCGATGCCCCAGGCGCCGTGGATGATGTGGGCGACCTTCAGGGACTCAGGCTTTACTGTTAGGCCGGTTTCCTCGTACAGCTCGCGTACGGCGGTCTCGGTGATCGGCTCGCCCGGCTCGCTCTTGCCGACGGGCAGGTCCCACATGCCCTGGGCGAACTTGGCGTTCTGGCTGCGTTGGAGGAGGACGACGCGGTTGGTGGCTTTGTCGTGGACGATGACGGCGGCGACCAGCAGGGTCATGGATTCGAGGGCGGGTGGGAGGGCTTTGGGCTGGTCGTCGGTGTTCGGCTGAGCCACGGTTGGTGTCCCTTCGTCGGCCGGTTGGTGGGCAGCTTAGGCCAGTGCTTCGCGTGCGCGGCGGGCCAGTTCGGCCGCCCCAGGCACCCTGCGGCGCTGGTAGACGGCGAGGGTGGAGCGAAGCGAGCTGATCGCCTTGCGGGTGCGGTCGGAGGTCATGCCCTCCATCAGGGTCAAGGCTTGGGACCAGGCGGCGACGGCTTCGTCGGCTCGGGCCTGGGCGGCGAGGCTGTCGCCCAGGTCGGCGTAGGTGAGGGCGTGGACCCGCTTGTACTTCTCGGGATCCCAGCGCACCAGTGCGTCGCGGTGTTGCTGCTCGGTGCCAACGTGGTCGGCGAGGTCGGTCAGAGTGCGGGCGGTGTGGCTGGCGACCGTGCCGGCGGCGGGGCCGCTGACGCGGGAGTAGCTCGGCTGTGGGCCGTCTTCGCGTAGGAGGGCATCTTCGGCGGCGAGCAGGGCGCGGGCCGCTGCCGGCTTCTCGCCCACAGCGGCGTATGCGCGAGCGTGGGTGATGTGGAGCAGCGCCTCGGTCTGGCCGTCGACGCGGCCCAGGCCGCGGATCAGTGCGCCCTCGACGAGGTCGACGCAGTGGTGGGGCTGCTTGAGACTGAGGGCCTGGTGGGCGAGGGCGCGCATCATCCAGGCGGCGTGACCGTGCGGGTCGGCCTCGCAGGCGAGCTGATAGCCGACCTGGTAGTAGCGCTGAGCGGCACCTTCCTGGCCGAGGTCGTGGTGCTTCCACCCTGCGAGGTAGGCGAGTTCTGCGACCGCTCCGAAGGATGCCAGGCGTAAGCCTTCGTTAGGGAACCGCCCTCGAAGCATAGGGGCAGCGGTGTCGGCGAGATACGCGGTGACGGTGGTGAGCCCATGGCCGCCACCGAGACGCTCGTCGGCAGCACTGAAAGCTGCGGTGATCTGGCGTACGACGTCCACGTCCTCCGCGCCGACCAGGGAGCCCCCCGTGCGGGCTCGAAGCATGCGCGCTGTGGCTTCGTGGTCATAGGCAAGGGGCATGGCGACGCCGGCTGCGGTGAAGGCGGCCACGGCCAGGAAGCGTCGGCGTTCGACGTCGGCGCGGCCCAGGTCGGTCGCGGCGAGGACGGGGTCAGCCTGCTCGGTCGGTACCTCGCTTCCGCGGAGACCGATCTCCGTTTCAGTGATCGTGCGGCCTGCTCGCCGGGACAGTGCCTCGGCGAGGTACCGGGCGGTTCGGCCGGTCGGCTGGCGGGTGCCGTTCACCCAATGGGAGACAGCCGACTTGTTGGTCTGGAGGGTCTCGCCGTTCTCGGCAGCTATGCGTCGGATGTCCTTCGCCAGAGCCTCGTAGGTGCAGCCCGTCGCCTCGATGGTCTCGCGCAGGCGGGAGTTGGTTTCTCTCTGCGTTGCCACGATCGCCTCCGCTCCGGAGCTGTAAACCGCGTATACCGCTTCGACTGCCTCTCACCGTACCCACTGTGCGTGACGGCGTGTTCACTGAATATCAGCCGCCCCGGCCCGGTCCGACACCGCGACCAGGCTCCCCCCTTCGGCCGGGCGGCTCCCCGAAGTTCCGTACCACCGCTCCGGGTTCAGCCATGCCTGCGCCCGAACCCGGCCGATCAGAGACGGAGACACGGTGACCACCATCGACACCACGGCCATCACGGTCGAGCTGCCCCAGGCGTTCGACGAACGCTGGAACCGCCTGCCGGGCATCCAGGTCGACGGCCGGCGCATCACCATCAACCCGGCCAAGCACTTCTTCCGCTTCGAGTCCAACACCTGGCTCGTCGCCGACTGGGAGCTGGTCAAGTCCCAGCTCCTGAACGTGGAGGAAACCACCGAGAGCGCAGTCGAGCAGCTCGCCCTGGACTTCATCAAGGCCCACGGCGAGTCCAGCTCGGACGCCGCCCGCGTACTGTCCACCGCCTACGAGGTGTACGCCTACCTGTTCCGCGACGAACACCTCGCCGGCCTCGGCCTGCCGCAGATCACCGCCGAGCACCTTCGGATGCTCCGCGAGGCGGCCACCCTGATGGCACTGAACAAGGTCGAACTGGACGGGCACATCTCCAACGTCGGCCCGTGCTGGTTCTTCCCCGCCGCCACCTCGGTCGTCTTCGACCTGGACGACGAGATGGGCGGGATGCTGGACGAGATCTACCACGGCGGCTGGTTCAACGAGCACCGCCGCATCGAGTCAATCAAAGCCCACGCTGCCCTCGGTGGTCGGCTCGTGCACGGCTGCCAGTCCGTGCCGGACCAGGCCGGCGGCGTCGTCGCGCCCTACGGTGCCTCGATGACCGCCTTCCGCGACGACCTCGCGGCCTTCAAGGCCGACTGGATCGAGCAGGTCTACGCCCACCGCGTCAGCCCTGCCGCGTAGCACCAGCACCGCACACCAGGCTCCGGGGCGGGCAGGCACCTCTCGCCCGCCCCGGATGCCCCCACCGCACTGGAGAGCCCTTCATGGACGCGACCCTCAACGCCGAACTCCTGGACAACCTGCTGACCCTCGCCAACCAGACCTGCGCATCGCGTGAGGAGGTGCGCGTCTGGTCCATGTCCGGCGTCGAGCGCCTGACCTTCACCGACGGCAGCACCACCATCTTCAAGTACGCCAGAAGGCCCTTCGACAGGGAGGACCAGGCACTCCGGTTGGCAAAAACACACGGCGTCCCCGTCCCTTCCGTTCACGCCTCCGCAGTCCTGGACGGCTGGCTCGGGATGCTGCTGGAAGACCTCGGCGCTCCCATCCGCGAAGCCGACGACCTCGACGGCGCCGCCGCAGCCGTGGTCCTGCACCGCACCCGCACGGCCGCGGCCCTGCCTGTCTTCGATCAGGAAGGTCTGCGCGACCTCCCGGCGCGAGCCCTGGAACACCTCGGCCACCTACGGAAGGCGGACCGGTGGGAGGAAACCCACGACATCGAGGACGCTCTCGACCGCATCGCCCAAGCCGCCGAAGCGCGCTCGGCCGGCGCCACGGTCGGCCCGTTCGGCTGGGTGCACTCCGAGTTCCACCCCACCAGCCTCCACATCGGCCGACGCGGCTGGCGCCTGCTGGACTTCGCCCGCGCCTTCACCGGCCCCGGCCTGCTCGACCTCGCCAGCTGGCACGGCACCATCGAGGACCCCGACCCCGTACGTCTGCGGGTCTCCCTGGAGACGTACGTCACCGAGGGCGGCACCCCGGACGCCCTCGCCGAGCGTGGCGGGCTTCCGGCGGAGAAGTGGGCGCTGGGCTGGCACCGCGTCTGGGCCGTCGAGTGGTTCATGGAGCAGTCCATCCGCTGGATCAACGACCCGGCCACCGACCCCGCCTACATCAAGGCCGTACGCCGCCATCTCACCGACGTCCTCCACCTCCTGGAGGTCTGACGTGCTCGCCCAGGCGTCCCCCTGGTACGTCCACGCGCTCCAGCGCACCACGGCCACCCCCGCCGAGCCCCTGTCCGTCCCCGCGCGCATGGAATGGACCACACGGCCCGGCAGCGGACCCGGCGCCGAAATCCTCGCACCGGATCTGCGCCGCAAGCGACTACTGGAACTCGGCTGCGGCCCCGGCCACAACGCCGCCCACCTCGCCATCCGCTACGGCGCCCACGTCACCGGCGTCGACCTCGTCGGCCTACAGGTCCGCCGAGCCCGCTCCCACTACGGACGGCTAAACAACCTCACCTTCGTCGCCGGACACGCCCTGCACTACCTGCAAGCCTCCGACGAGCGCTTCGACGCGATCTACTCCGTCTTCGGAGCGATCGGCCTCGTCGCCCCCGAGCTTCTGCTCCCGGCCATCGCCCAGCACCTCAAACCCGGATGCACCCTCGCCTTCTCCGTCCCCCACCCCCAGCGGGGCGGCAAGCACCCTTCCGCCGACGACCGGCCCAGCCGCGACTACGTCACCCTCCCCGACCGCACACGCCTGCCCATCGCGCGCTGGGAGTTCGACGCCGTCCGCTGGGAGAAGCACCTCGGACGAGCGGGGCTCTGGCTCGCCTCAGCCCAGGAATTCCACGACGCCCGCCACGGCCTCTGGCCCACCACCCTGCTGATCACCGCGCGCAAGCTCTGACCCCAGCCCCCGGCCCCCTGGGAGAACCCGATGCGCCCGCCCTACCTGCTTCTCGACGTCGACGGCGTCCTCATCCCCTTCCCGGACCCGGAAGGAGCCGGCCCCGACACCCACACGCGCCACGACGTCGTTCCCACCGGCCGGACCGCAGACAACCCGGTCACCATCTGGCTCAACCCAGCACACGGCCCCCTGCTCATGCACGTGATCCGAACCGGCCTGGTCACCCCCGTCTGGTGCTCCAGCTGGCGCCAGGACGCAACCACACTCATCGGCCCCCTCCTCGGCCTCCCGCCCCTGCCACACGTCGAGCTGCCGCGCCCGCAGATCACAACCAGCCACCCCAACGGCTACCTGTGGAAACGCGACCACATAGACGCCTGGCTCGGCGACGCGCCCGCCATCTGGATCGACGACGACTTCACCAACCTCGACCACGAGTGGGCCAGGGAGCGCACCGCCCGTGGCCATGTCACCGCCCTAATCCAGCCGGACCCGCACGTCGGGCTCCTGGCCGAGCACCTGGTCGAGGTCCTGGCTTGTGCCGCCCTGTTGCGCGTCGCGCGGGCTGATGCCTCAGGCGTCCCATGTGAAGCGAAGGTCGCCTAGCGCGGCAAAACCGCAGGAATCGCTGATGCCCTCGTCACCAAGAAGGAGCGAGGGCATCAGCGTTGACAGCTATGTCGCCGGAAGGCAGGCAGTGTTGGTCCCTACCGACGCTGCCGGTGCTGATGTTCGGTGAGCGTCGATGCCGCAGCTGTGATCTGGTGACCACGGCTCTGGGAAGTGCCGACCGAGCCCGCGATGGTCGAGCGTCGACGGGCGGCTTCGGCGCGGCGGTTGGGGGCCGGGTTTCGGCCGGTGTGCTGGATGCGGGTGATCATGACGCGGGCGGGCTGGCGGGCGGTGGTCAGTTCGCGTTGGGCGGCGGCCTCCTTGAGGAGCTGGTGGGGTTGGTGGCCGCGGGCTTCGGCGTCTGCGAGGACGGTGGCGAGTGCCGGCCAGGCCGGGTCGGTAAGGATCCGCTCGGCGTGGTCGGGGACTGCCGCTCGTACGTCGCTGGCCAGGACGCCACGCACTTGTGCCCTTGGGGGCCGGGCTGCGAGTTCGGTGAGCGTGGGGGTGAGGGCGTGGTCGGCGGCGGTCTGGAGGTGCTGGACTGCCTGGCGGGCCGCTTCGGCTTGGTGGACGTGGTTCTTCGCTTCGTGCCAGCGTCTGGCGACGATGGCGGCCCAGACGAGACCGGCGAGCAGTGCGGCGAGTGCGCTGCCGTCGGGGCCGGTGGCGGTGTGGACGATGTCGCGGGCTGCGAGGCGCAGGGTGTGGGCGGTGCGGTCTTCGGCGCGGATCTGGGAGCGCTGGGCTCGGCTGAATGCCTTTTGCAGACGGCGACCGATGTCTCGGTGTTGGGCGTGATGATGCGCCACGACCTGGGTGAGGAGCAGGAACCGGGAACAGCCAGTGAGCCGCTGGACGCTCTCCTGCAACCCCCGGTCCGAGCGGACACCGGGGCCCACCGGGAATCCGAAGGCGCACCCCACCAGCACGGTCGTTTCGGCGACCAGCAGCGCGAAGCCGGGCCGTCGGGCGCTGACGGCAAGCCGCCCCAAGAAGTCGCCCCGCGCCCGGTCCGCGCTCGCTGACAAGCCCGCGACGGGTTGCACGGCCAGGTCGGCGATGTCCTCGCTCATGTCCTCCGCCTGCCAGCGGGTCAGGCGGCGGAGACGGATCCCGTCCTTCACGACTGGTGCACTGGCAGGGTCGCCGCCCTGCTGCTCGTCGGCCGATGGAGACGCTCCCGGCAACTCACTGAGCAGGGAGGCGGAGCCGGTGACGGCGAGAAGTCGGGTGATCTGCGCGCACGGATGGTGCAGCCGCACGAAAGCATGCACCCGGTCCGCGCGCTGCGACGCCGTCAGGAAGACGTCCAGGCCCTTGGAGTCACAGGAGCCGACCGTGGTGAGATCTACATCGATGCCGGTCACGCCGTCGCGCAGGCACTGCTCCAACGCGGTCCGCAGCAAGGGCGCTGTGGCCGGCCCGATCGCGCCGACGAGCGTGACGAGGGCCCGCTCTCCCCGGTCACGCCGGTGAATGTCCAGCCGCTGCACGACCGTCACGCCGCCCCTCGGCAGGGAAGGGCGATAACCGGGGAGGGTCGCGGAGTTGCTGTGCTCGCCGTGGCCATGATGCCGACCCGTCTCCGCACCGTCCGCTCGGGAGGCCCGGGTCTCGTCTCTCGCCGAGGACGACCCGACAGGACAGCCGGAGTGCGTGATGCCCTCGGTACTTTCACCGTACGTCGCCGGCAACCGGGAATGTGGCGCCGGGCAGACTCATCCGCGCCGAGCACACCGCCTGCCGAACGGTCCAATGGAGACCTGACCCCGTACCTACGGGGTATCCACCGCCCCTGGGCCCAAGCACGTTCCGCAGGCCACGGGCGCATCCGCTCACGCATCGCTCACGCACGAGCCCGAAAACGACTCAGCGCCCGAGTCAGCCGAAGCCGACCCGGACGCTGCGTAGCAGGTCGGAGGCCATATCCCCCGCCTGCAACCCGTAGGCCCTGTGGGACTCGAACCCACAACCAATGGATTAAAAGTCCACTGCTCTGCCAATTGAGCTAAGGGCCCAGGCGATGTTGCCTGTCCGAGCATAGCCGGACGCGGCCGTGTCTCCGATCGAGTATCGGTGACGCGGCCGCGTCGGGAGGGGAGCAAGGCTCCGGATGGTCACTTTTCGACCAGCTCCGGGGCCCGGGTCCGCTCCTCGCCGAGGAACCAGTGGCGGGCCGAGGCCAGCCACCAGGTCGCGGCGAAGCCGAGGACGACCAGGACCGCGACCGGGGCGTAGTTGAACGTCTTCCAGGTGACCGGGGAGACCTGCGGGAGCATGAAGAGGATGGTGATCGCGGCCACCCACAGCACCGAGACCACGCCGATCGCGCCCGACCAGCGGCCCAGGTGCCAGGGCCCGCGTTCGAAGGCGGCCCCCTTGCGGACCCGCAGGAAGGTCGGGATGACGTACGCGATGTAGAGGCCGATGACGGCGATGGAGGTCACCGCCGCGTACGCCGTCGAGTTGATCAGGTAGGGCAGGCCGAGGACGAGGGCGGCCAGCGCGGCCAGCCAGACCGCGGCCACGGGGGTGCGGGTGCGGGGGCTGACCGTGTGCCAGACGCGGGAGAAGGGCAGCGCGCCGTCGCGTGAGAAGGCGTAGATCATGCGGCTGTTGGCGGTCACCGAGGCCATGCCGCAGAAGAGCTGGGCGCCGATCACGACCAGCAGCAACAGCTTCCCCGTCGTCGCTCCGAGCGCGTCCAGGAGGATCTGAGCCGGGGGCACGCCCGTCGGGGACGCCAGTTCCTTGTCGTACGACTGGATCGCGAACGTGAAGCCGAGCAGGAGCACGAAGCCGGCGATCCAGGACGTCCAGATCGAGCGGACGATGCCCTTCGGGCCCGCCGTGGAGGCGTCGTGGGTCTCCTCGGTCATGTGGGCGGAGGCGTCGTAGCCGGTGAAGGTGTACTGGGCCATCAGGAGGCCGAGCAGGACGACGTAGGTGCCGCT
This sequence comes from Streptomyces sp. NPDC031426, assembly GCF_055581585.1. NCBI lineage: Bacteria > Bacillati > Actinomycetota > Actinomycetes > Kitasatosporales > Streptomycetaceae > Streptomyces > Streptomyces sp. NPDC031426. The sequence goes on along the minus strand of NZ_JBVIJE010000007.1, from coordinate 434,566 downwards.
GCCCCAGCCCGTCTCGTTGACGAACTTCGTGAACACGAACGTCGCCGACTGATGGTGGTCGGGGACGAAGGCGAGCGCGCCGACGATCACCGCGACGCCCAGCACGTGCCACCACACGCTCACGTCGTTCAGGAACGCGACGATCCGGACACCGAAGGTGTTCAGCAGGCCGTGGAGGATCAGGATCGCCGCGAAGATGAGGACCGTGCGGCCCGGAGTCACCTTGAAGCCGAACTGGAGGTCCAGGTACGCGCCCAGGAAGGAGGCCGCGCCGAAGTCGATGCCGGCGGTCACCGCGACCTGGCCCAGCACGTTGAACCAGCCGGTGAACCAGGCCCAGGCCGCCGCCGAGCGAGGTGGGGCGAGGCGGTGCGCCCAGAAGTACAGGCCCGCCGAGGTGGGGTACGCCGAGCAGATCTCGGCCATCGACAGGCCGACGAACAGGGTCATCAGGCCCACCGCCACCCAGCCCCAGGTGATCACCGCGGGGCCGCCGGTGGTCATGCCGAAGAGGTAGAGGGTCAGGCAGCCGGAGAGGACCGAGATGATCGTGAAGGAGACGGCGTAGTTCGAGAACGCCGACATCCGGCGGGCGAGGACCTGGGTGTAACCGAGCTGGGCCAGCCGTTCCTCGTCCGACAGGCCGGACGGGCCGGACACTTCCTGCTGCCCGCTCACTCTCGCGTCATCTGTCATGCCCCCAGCAATTCCCTTACTGAAGGCGTGACATGCGTCACAACATGGCCAAAAAAAGCCCCTGCAAGACGCCTCTCAGAAGAGACCTTGCAGCCCTGCCGGCCGGTCCCGATCTTCACGTGGGCGGCGAACCATCCCTTGCCGCTACCGCTGCAGCGGTAGCGGTTGCCCGCAGGACAATGCCGAAGGGCCCGTACGACCGGGGTCGTACGGGCCCTTGTCGGGTCACTCGGCGTCAGCCGTCACCCTCGTGGGACGCGGCGTCAGCCGTTGCGCTTCCAGCGCGGCTTGTCCTCGCGGCGGCCGAAGGAGGAGCCGTTGCCGCGGTGGTCGTCACGGCGGCCGTAGGGACGCTCGTGGCCGCCGGTGCGGAAGCCCGGGCGGTCGTCGCGGCGGTCGCGGTTGAACGGACGGTCGCTGCCCCGGTGCCCGCCGCGCTCGTCCCGGCGGAAGCCGCCACGGTCGTCACGGCGGTCGAAGGAACGGCCACCGCGGTCGTCACGACGCTCGAAACCACGGTCGGCGCGGTCGTCGCGACGGTCACGGTCGAACGGACGACGGTCGTCGCGACGCTCGGCGCGGTCGCGGTCGAAGCCACGGCCGCCACGGTCCTCACGGCGCTCGAAACCACGGCCACCCCGGTCGTCACGGCGGTCACGGTCGAACGGACGACGGTCCTCGCGACGCTCGAAACCACGGCCACCCCGGTCGTCACGACGCTCGAAACCACGGTCGTCACGGCGGTCACGGTCGAAGGGGCGGCGGTCGTCACGACGGTCGCGGTCGAAGCCACGGCCGCCACGGTCCTCACGGCGCTCGAAGCCTCGGTCGCCGCGCTGCTCACCCCGGTCCCGGTCGAAGCCGCGCCGCTCCCGGCGCTCGTACGGTGCCGAAGCCGCCGGACGCTCCTCGCGCTCGGTCTCCCGCTGCGCCGGCTCCTCGGCCACGGCCGCGAGCTCCTCCGCCGCCGTCGCCTGGGCCTCGGCCACCGCGGCCTCCGGGTCCTCGCCGCGCTCGCGGGCGACCCGGGCGACCAGCCGGTCGGCCTCCTCGCGCAGCTCGGTCGCACGGCGCTGGGCGCGCTCCAGCTGCTTGGTGAGCTGGGCGACCTCGCGCTCGGCCTGCTGGGCGGCGTTGGCGGCGGACTCGGCCTGGACCTCGGTCATGGAGCGGGCGCCGGTGATCTCGGCGACCTCCGGGTCGAAGGCGGCACCGCCCTGGATGATGTGGCGGGCCGCGTCGACGCCGGCGTCCTCCATCAGACGGAAGATCTGGCGCCGCTGGTGCGGCAGGGAGAGGGAGACGACCGTGCCGGTGCGGCCCGCGCGGGCCGTACGGCCGGCGCGGTGCAGGTAGTCCTTGTGGTCGCCGGCCGGGTCGACGTTCAGGACGAGGTCGATGCCGTCGACGTGGATGCCGCGGGCGGCGACGTCGGTGGCGACGAGGACGTTGACGTACCCGTCCTTGAAGTCGGCCAGGGTGCGGGTGCGGGCGCCCTGGGTCATGCCGCCGTGCAGCGCGTCGGCCTTCACGCCCGCCTCGCGCAGCTGCTCGGCGACGCGGTCGGCGCCCAGCTGGGTGCGGACGAAGATGATCGTGCGGCCCTTGCGGGAGGCGATCGCGGCCGTGACCGGCGCCTTGTCCTTGGGCTTCACGATGAGGATGTGGTGCGACATGGTCGTGACCGCGCCCTGGGCCGCGTCCACCTCGTGCAGGACGGGCTCGTTCAGGTAGCGGTCGACCAGGGTCTTGATCTCGTTCTCCATCGTGGCGGAGAAGAGCATGCGCTGGCCGCCTGCCGGAACCTGGTCGAGCAGTTCGGTGACCTCGGGCAGGAAGCCCAGGTCGGACATCTGGTCAGCCTCGTCGAGGACGGCGATCTGGACGTCCTGGAGGGAGCAGGCGCCGCGGTTGATGATGTCGCGCAGCCGGCCCGGGGTGGCGACCAGGATGTCGACGCCGCGCTCCAGGGCGTAGATCTGGTTGCCCATCGAGGTGCCGCCGCAGACGACCTTCATCTTCAGGCCGACGACGTCGCCGTACGGCTGGAGGGCGTCGGCGACCTGCATGGCCAGCTCGCGGGTCGGGGTGAGGATGACGGCGCGGGGCCGCTTCTTCTCGGTGCGGCCGCCGGCCAGCTGGGCCAGGGTCGGCAGACCGAAGGAGAGGGTCTTGCCGGAGCCGGTGCGGCCACGGCCGAGGATGTCCTTGCCGGCCAGGGCGTCCGGGATGGTCGCGGCCTGGATCGGGAAGGGGGTCGTCACGCCGTTCTGCGCGAGCTTGCGCACAACGCCCTCGGGCAGGCCGAGGTCGGCGAAGGTGGTCTGGGGGGTGGTGTCAGCGGCCTCGGGGGCCTCGGTGATCTCGGCCGTCGCGTCGTTGAGCTCCTTGTCGAGCTCATCGAGCTCGTTGAGCTCGTTCTCGGACACGACGAACTGATCAGTACTGGACACGGACATGCGAATGCGAAACCTTCCGGAGTCTCGTCGGCACGCGCCCGTCAACTCCGTGATTCGCTCACGACCGCCTCGATGCGGTCCGCCACGGCAAAGGAGAGTACGCGCCACACGGCGCGCTCTGTGGTGGCGCCGGGCAAATGGGATCAAACGATCTGCCACCATACGCACTCACTGCCCCTGAAGGCAAACCGGCTCCATATCCGCAGGTGAGCCGTGCCTTTGGTGCGTCCGGAGATCACGCCGCGACGTCCGCCCCGGGCTCCGGTGCCGGTTCGCGCTCGACGAGCTGTGTCCCCGGCCCCTCGTGGGCCGAGGAGGACGGCTCGGCCGACGGGGGCTCGGAGGTCGCAGGTGGCGGGGTGGAGGCGGGCGGCGGGGGCGGGGCGGAGGTGGCCGGAGGCGTCGGCGGGGCGTTGGTCGGCGCCGGGCCGCCGGGGGCGACGGTCCCGCCGGGCTTGCCGGGCTTCGCCGGGACCGCGGGCGAGCTGCCCTCGCCGGACGAGGCGGTTGCCGACGGAGAGGCCGACTCCTCTCCCGGCTTCTTCTTGCCGCCGTGCTCGTGCTCGCCGTCACCCCTCGCGCCGTCGTGCCCGCCGGGGCCGGCGCCGTCGTCCACCGAACCGCCGTCGGACCCCTCGCCCCCGTGCCGCCCCGCGGAGTGCGAGGGCCTGGTCCGGCCCGCGTCGTCGCCCACGTTCACACAGCCGGCGGCAGCGGCGAGGGTCAGCACCGTGACGGTGAGCCGGACGGGTACGGACATGGGGCGCACGGCGGCCACCTCCGGAGGCAAGGAAAGGAGTCAACCTCCCCAACTCCCGCCGCCCGCAAGAGGACACGCGCCCCGCACGCATCCCCGCGCGACCACGCGCCCCGCACGGCCGCCCGGCCACGCCCGCGTCACCTTCGGCGCCCACCGATACCAGGGCTGTCTCACCCGTACCCAAGGGTGTGCAGCCGGGCGTCGTCGATGCCGAAGTGATGGGCGATCTCGTGCACCACGGTCACCTCGGTCTCCACGACGACGTCCTCGCGCGACTCGCACATCCGCAGCGTCGGCCCGCGGTAGATGGTGATCCGGTCGGGCAGCACCCCCGCGTACCACTCGCCCCGGTCGGTCAGCGGCGTGCCCTCGTACAGTCCGAGCAGCCCGGGGTCGTCAGCGGGCGGTTCGTCCTCCACGAACACCGCCACGTTGTCCATGAGCCGCATCAGCTCCGGCGGGATCCGGTCGAGCGCCTCGGCGACCAGTTCCTCGAACTCCTCACGCGTCATCTCCAGCACAGGGTCATTGTCCGGTACGAGGGCCAGTACGAGAGCGGTGCGCCACCGCATATCCGCCCGGGTACATGGGCATACGGCACCAATGGTCCGCGTCTCCGTCGCAGCCCTCCGCAGCATGACGAACCGCATGCGCAGTACGACGATCCCGCTGCGCCCCCGCCGCCGCGGCACCCGCAGGCTCCCCGCGCTGGAACTCGCCGCCCGCCCCCGCCCCTGGCTCCGCGCCCTCGGCCTCACGGCTGTCGTCCTCGTCGGCGCCTGGCTGGGCCTGCTGATCGTCGGAAACGTACGGGCCCCGGTCGGCCCGATGAACACGACGATGGCACTGCGCCCCTCGCTCACCGGCGGTACGAAGATCAATGTCTCGCCGCTGGGCGCGCTCACCCTGGACAGCCACGTGGCCCCACTCCGCCTGGACGTCAACGTGGACCAGCTGGATCCGCTACGCGCGCAGGCCCTGGTCGACCACCCCGAACGGATCTCCGGCCTCCAGGACGAGGTCGCCAGGGACGTCGAGCACGACACACTGGACCTGGCCCTGCGCTCCTGTGTCGCCGTGGTGGCCGGCGCCTCGGCCCTCGGGCTCGCCGTCTATCGCAGCCCCCGCCGCGCCCTGGCCGCGGGCGGCCTCGCCCTGGCGCTGCTGGCCGCGTCCGGGGCGAGCGCATACGCCACCTGGAACCCGAAGTCGGTCATGGAACCGAAGTTCTCCGGGCTGCTCACCTCGGCACCGGCGGTGGTCGGCAACGCGCGCAGCATCGTCACCGAGTTCGACGTCTACCAGAAGGAGCTGGCCCGCCTGGTGACGAATGTGACGAAGCTCTACGACGTCACCTCCACGCTCCCGGCCTACCAGCCGGATCCCTCCACCATCCGGGTCCTGCACGTGTCGGACATCCACCTCAACCCGGCGAGCTGGAAGATCATCGCCTCGCTGGTGGAGCAGTACAAGGTGAACGTGATCGTCGACTCCGGCGACACGATGGACCACGGTACGGCGGCGGAGAACGGCTTCCTGGACCCCATCCGGGACCTGGGAGCGCCGTACGTCTGGGTGCGGGGCAACCACGACTCCCGGATCACCCAGCGCTATCTGGAGCGGATGAAGAACGTGCACGTTCTGGACGACGGCCGGGCGCAGACGGTCGCGGGCCTGCGTTTCGCGGGCATCGGCGACCCGCAGTTCACCCCCGACCGCTCGGTGGTGCCCGGCGGCAACGCGGCCGAGCAACTGGCAGGCGACCGGCTGGCCAGCGCCCTGCGCGACCAGCGGGCGGCCGGCACCCCGGTCGATGTCGCGATCGCCCATGAGCCGTCGGCGGCCCGTGAGGCGGACGGCGCGGTGCCCCTGGTGCTGTGCGGCCATCTGCACCACGAGGGGGACGAGAGGCTGCCCTACGGCACCCGGCTGCGCATGGAGGGTTCCACGGGCGGAAGCGGGCTGCGGGCGCTGGAGCGCAGGTACCCCGCGCCCATCGAGGCCTCGATCCTCTATTTCGACCGCGACAGCCACCGTCTCCAGGCCTGGGACGCGATCAAACTGGGCGGGCTCGGCGAGACGACGGCCGAGGTCAGCCGCCATCTGGCGGACGAGAACCGACCGAGGACCACACCTTCCCCGGGCACCCCCTCGCCCTCCTCCCCCACCTCGTCGGCGCCCTCGCCGTAAACCGTTTTGGCGATACTCCCCGCCATCCCATATGCTTCTCACGTCCCCGACGCGCTGAGAAGCGCCCAGGCGGGCCGATAGCCCTCATCGTCTAGCGGCCTAGGACGCCGCCCTTTCAAGGCGGTAGCACGGGTTCGAATCCCGTTGGGGGCACGCAATACCGTGTGCGACACTGTTGCACGCAAGCTTGGTCCTGTGGAGCAGTTTGGAGTGCTCGCCACCCTGTCAAGGTGGAGGCCGCGGGTTCAAATCCCGTCAGGACCGCTGGTGTTTCACGTGAAACACCGCGGCTGGGTAGCTCAGTTGGTACGAGCGTCCGCCTGAAAAGCGGAAGGTCGCCGGTTCGACCCCGGCCCCAGCCACAACCGCCCTCACAGGGCTTGAGCCCCTCCCCGATTCCGCCGGGGAGGGGCTCTTTCGTGTCGGCCCCCACCGAGGGGGCGAGCCAGCCGGTGGTGATCAGGGTGATGACCTGGGCTTTCCCAGGTCATCACCCTTCTTTCAAGAGCGTACGACTCAGGGCACGTACGACCGAGTGTTGCTGGCCCACAGGGCGCCGCCCTTACCGGGACCGCCGGTGCTTGTGTAAACGACGAAGTTGCCGTCCGTCTGCAGCAGGCCGTACGCGCCGCTGTGGCCGTTGGTGTGGGTGGACCAGAGCGCGCTGCCGGTGCTCGAGTAGACGACGAGGTTGCCGTCGGTCTGCATGTAGGCGTAGGCGCCGGAGTGGCCGGAGGTGGCGGTGGACCAGATCGCCTTGCCGTCGTGATTGCGGTAGATCACGAAGTTGCCGTCCGGCTGCATCACCAGGCGGGTGTACTGGGTCTGGGCCCACCAGCCGCCCTGGAGCTTCTGGCCCGAGCCGATCTTCGTCGACCGCGTGTAGGTGCCGTTCGACCACAGCGAGCCGCCGGTGCCGGGCCCACCGCCGGAGCCGTAGACCACCATGTTGCCGTCGTCCTGCACCAGGAAGTAGGCGCCGCTGTGGCCGTTGGTGTGGGTGGACCAGAGCGCGCTGCCGGTGCTCGAGTAGACGACGAAGTTGCCGTCGGTCTGCATGTAGGCGTAGGCGCCGGAGTGGCCGGAGGTGTGGCTGGACCAGATCGCCGGGCCGCTGCTACTCGTTCCGTTCGTCTTGAGGTAGGCGACCAGGTTGCCGTCGGTGCCCATCGCAAGCGTGATGTTCGCGCTGCTCAGACGGTGGCCGGCGGTGAGCTTCCGGCCCGGCTGCAGCGAGTTGACCGTGCCCGCGCCGCCGGCGAAGGCGGTGGTGCCGTTGGGGGTGCCGAGGCCGGTCGGGCCGTCGTAGCCGTTGCCGGCGGTGCACAGGTAGCTCGGTGAGCAGGTGCCGTCGCTGCCCGAGGTGACGTCGTTCAGCGCCGACGTGTGGCCGTAGGGGTACGAGGACGGGTAGCTGTTCGCGGTCGGGGTGCCGGCGAGCGCGTAGGTGGCCGCGATGAGGGGCGAGGAGGCGCTGGTGCCGCCGTAGACGTCCCAGCCGGAGGCGCCGTAGGTGTCGTAGACGGCGACGCCGGTGGCCGGGTCGGCAACCGCGGAGACGTCGGCGACGGTGCGCTTGCCGCAGCCGGTGTCGGACTGCCAGGTGGGCTTGGCCTCGTCGGCGGAGCAGCCGGATCCGGTGCCGTGGGTGCTGTCGTTGGACCAGACCGACTCGCTCCAGCCGCGGGTGTTGCTCGCGCGGCTGAGGGAGGTGCCGCCGACGGCCGTGACGTAGGGGGAGGAGGCCGGGTACTCGGCGCCGTAGCCGCTGTCTCCTGCGCTGACGGTTATGGCGACGCCGGGGTGGTTGAAGTACTGGACGTCAGCGGTGGTCTCGGTCGGATCCTCGAGGCCGCCGAAGGAGTTGGAGACATACTTCGCACCGAGGGCGACGGCCTCGTTCTCGGCCTTGCCGATGTCCGTCATGTCCGTGGAGGAGGCCTCGACGAGCATGATGTGGCACTGCGGGCAGGCGGCGCTGACCATGTCGAGGTCGAGCGAGATCTCGCCGGCCCAGCCGGCGTCCGCGCTCGGGTAGGTCGTGCCGCCGGTCTGGTTCACCTTCTTGAAGCAGCCGTTGGCCGTGGTGCAGGCGGCGAGGCCGTACTGGGACCGATAGGCGGCGAGGTCGGACTCGGCGTTGGGGTCGTCCATGGCGTCGACGACCGCGACGGTGCGGCCCGAACCGGCTGTGGAGGACGGCAGGTTGTAGGCGCTCTGCAGGTCCGATGGGCCGTAACCGGACGGAGTGGTGTTCGGGCTGACGCTCAGGTGCTGCACGACGTCGGTGCGCGCCTCGGCGAGGCACGCCACGTGGCCCGGCGTGGTGGCGTGGGCGCACAGGTGTCTGACATGGGACGCCCCGGTGGCCGACGGTGCGGCGGACGCGGTAGCCGTGAGCCATCCGGTCGATATGAGTGCCGTGGTGGACAGCAGGGCGGCGGTGGATGCCGCCCGACGTCTCCTTGAGAGCAAGGAAATGCCCTTCTTGTGGTGGTGACGATGGGGGACCGAGTGGTCTGCCCATACCAATCGGATGCCGCCGATCAATGCCGATGCGAGATCCGGAGACGGGGGGCGCAGGAACGCTAGCCACACAGCCGATCACGAACAACGCGGAACAGGTAAAGCCTTGATCTGAGTTGCTTACACAGCCGACGCGGTTCAGCCCTATGATCAAGGCGCGCCCCACCTGCACGCGGCCCGAAAAGCGGAAGGTCGCCGGTTCGACCCCGGCCCCAGCCACAGCCAGAAGGCCCGGTTCAGCGAACGGGGCCTTCGTCCGTCGTAGGGGGACATTCATGGCAGGCGATTTCCGGGGCTTCGACATCGCTCGGCGTGGTTACGACCGCGCCCAGGTGGACACCTATCTGACCCGGCTGGCCGAAGGCACGGCACTCGGAGCGCCGCCACTGTTCGACATCGTCCGGCGTGGGTATGACCGGGCTCAGGTGGACGCACGGGTCGCAGAGCTGCTGAATGGAGCGGGGAGATGAGCCAGGACCAGGCCACCGCCGTGACGGGGGACACCCAGCTGGAGAAGGTCCGGGCGCGGTACGGACTGCTCGCGATCGTCGTCAGCAATCTCGCGATCGTCACAGTCGCGATCGTCGGGGTGTGGCGGCTCGACGGGGACAAGTCCGTGATCGTCGGCATACTGACCGCCGCGTTCACCGCCGTGAGCAGCATGACGACCGCCTACCTGGGCATCAAGGCCATCTCCAACACGGCGAAGTCGATCGCGCTGGGCCAGCACAGCGGTGCGCAGGCCTCCGCGCCACCGGCCCAGCGCACATCCTAGAGAAACCGGCCCAGCGCACGTCCTGGGGAAAGCGCCGGCGTCTCGCCGGGGGGTGTCCCCGCACCCCTTCGGGGCGCTCCCCCGTACCCCGCGTCAAATGGTTCGCGTGTTTTTCGGGCGGGGTGAGATCCTGGACCGCGTATGTCTACGCATCCCGCCCCCGCTCTCGGCACCCTCGCCCCCCGTCTGACCGAGCTGTCGCTGCGCGACGCACAGCGGCTCGGCCGGCGGCTCGAGGGCGCGCGCAAGATCCGTAAGCCGGAGGCCCGCGCCGCCGTCCTCGCCGAGATCGAGGCGGAGGTCGGCAGGGCCGAGGCCCGCATGGCCGAGCGGCGCTCCCGCGTGCCCGCCGTCGCCTACCCCGAGCAGCTGCCGGTCAGCCAGAAGAAGGACGAGATCGCGGCGGCCATCCGCGATCACCAGGTCGTCATCGTGGCCGGTGAGACCGGTTCCGGAAAGACCACCCAGATCCCGAAGATCTGTCTGGAGCTGGGGCGCGGGGTGCGCGGCATGATCGGGCACACCCAGCCCCGTCGTATCGCCGCCCGTACCGTCGCCGAGCGCGTGGCGGAGGAGCTGAGGACGCCCCTCGGCGAGTCCGTCGGCTGGAAGGTGCGTTTCACCGACCAGGTCAGCCCGGACGCCACCTTCATCAAGCTGATGACGGACGGCATCCTGCTCGCCGAGATCCAGACCGACCGCGAGCTGCGCGCCTACGACACGATCATCATCGACGAGGCCCACGAGCGGTCCCTCAACATCGACTTCCTGCTCGGCTACCTGGCCCAGCTGCTGCCCAGACGGCCGGATCTCAAGGTCGTCATCACCTCGGCGACCATCGACCCCGAGCGCTTCTCCCGGCACTTCGACGACGCCCCGATCGTCGAGGTCAGCGGCCGGACGTACCCGGTCGAGGTGCGCTACCGCCCGCTCCTCGAACAGGACTCGGAGGACACCGACCGGGACCAGATCACCGCGATCTGCGATGCGGTCGAGGAGCTGCAGGGCGAAGGCCAGGGCGACATCCTCGTCTTCCTCTCCGGAGAGCGGGAGATCCGGGACACCGCCGACGCGCTGGAGAAGAAGAGGTACCCTCGCGCCGGAGGCGCTGATTGGCAGGGCACGGAGATCCTGCCCCTCTACGCCCGGCTCTCGCACGCCGAGCAGCACCGGGTCTTCCAGCCGCACACCGGGCGCAGGATCGTTCTGGCCACGAACGTCGCCGAGACGTCCCTGACCGTCCCCGGCATCAAGTACGTCATCGACCCCGGCTTCGCCCGGATCAGCCGCTACAGCCACCGCACCAAGGTCCAGCGGCTGCCCATCGAGCCGATCTCCCAGGCCAGCGCCAACCAGCGCAAGGGCCGCTGCGGCCGTACGAGCGACGGCATCTGCATCCGGCTGTACTCCGAGGACGACTTCCTCGCCCGCCCGGAGTTCACGGACGCGGAGATCCTCCGTACCAACCTGGCCTCCGTCATCCTGCAGATGACCGCGGCGGGCCTCGGCGACATCGAGAAGTTCCCCTTCATCGACCCGCCGGACCACCGCAACATCCGTGACGGCGTACAGCTGCTGCAGGAGCTCGGCGCGCTCGACGCCGCCCAGAAGGACCCGCGCAAGCGCCTCACCGACACCGGCCGCAAGCTGGCCCAGCTGCCCGTCGACCCGCGCCTGGCCCGCATGGTCCTGGAGGCCGACAAGAACGGCTGTGTCCGCGAGGTCATGGTCATCGCGGCCGCGCTGTCCATCCAGGACCCGCGCGAGCGCCCGGGCGACAAGCAGGCGCAGGCCGACCAGCAGCACGCCCGCTTCAAGGACGAGACCAGCGACTTCCTCGCCTACCTCAACCTGTGGCGGTACATCCGCGAGCAGCAGAAGGAGCGGGGATCGAGCTCCTTCCGGCGGATGTGCAAGCAGGAGTACCTGAACTTCCTGCGCATCCGCGAATGGCAGGACATCTACACCCAGCTGCGCACGGTCGCCAAGCAGATGGGCATGCACCTCGAGGAGCCTGCGGCGGGTACCGACGCCCCCGCCGACCGCATCCACACCTCCCTGCTCGCCGGCCTGCTCTCCCACATCGGGATGAAGGACGTACGCGACGGCAACAAGAACGAGTACCTGGGCGCCCGCAACGCCAAGTTCGCGATCTTCCCGGGCTCGGCGCTGTTCAAGAAGCAGCCGAAGTTCGTGATGTCGGCCGAGCTGGTGGAGACGAGCCGGCTCTGGGCGCGGGTCAACGCCAAGATCGAGCCCGAGTGGGTCGAACCGCTCGCCGGACACCTTCTGAAGCGGACGTACAGCGAGCCGCACTGGGAGAAGGACCAGGCAGCCGTGATGGCGTACGAGAAGGTCACGCTGTACGGCGTCCCGATCGTCGCCCAGCGCAAGGTGAACTACGGCCGCATCGACCCGGAGACGAGCCGCGAGCTGTTCATCCGCAACGCGCTGGTGGAGGGCGACTGGCGCACGCATCACAAGTTCTACGCCGACAACCGCAGACTCCTCAGCGAGGTCGAGGAGCTGGAGCACCGGGCGCGGCGCCGGGACATCGTCGTCGACGACGAGACGCTCTTCGACTTCTACGACCAGCGGGTGCCCGAACACGTCGTGTCCGGCGCGCACTTCGACTCCTGGTGGAAGCGGAAGCGGCACGAGCAGCCTGACTTCCTGGACTTCGAGCGGGAGATGCTCATCCGGGAGTCGGCGGAGGCGGTCACCAAGGCCGACTATCCGGACTCCTGGCGGCAGGGGCAGCTGAAGTTCCGGGTGACGTACCAGTTCGAGCCGGGCGCGGACGCGGACGGCGTCACGGTGCACATCCCGCTCCAGGTCCTCAACCAGGTCACGGACGAGGGCTTCGACTGGCAGATCCCGGGCCTGCGCGAGGAGGTCGTGACGGAGCTGATCCGCTCGCTCCCGAAGCCGATCCGCCGTCACTACGTACCTGCGCCGAACTACGCGAAGGCCTTCCTGGAGAAGGCGGTGCCCCTGCAGGAGCCGCTGACGGTGACGATGGCCCGCGAGCTGAAGCGGATGGTCGGCGTCCCGTTCGAGGCGGACGACTTCGACTGGTCCAAGGTCCCCGACCACCTCAGGATCACCTTCCGGATCGTCGACGAGCGGCGCCGGAAGCTGGCCGAGGACAAGGACCTGGAGACGCTGAAGCTCAGGCTGAAGCCGAAGGCGAGGAAGGCGCTGTCGCAGGCGGCGGCAGCGACCGCGTCCCGGGAGGGCGGCGAGTCGCTGGAGCGCAAGGGGCTGACCGACTGGACGATCGGAAGCCTCACCCGGGTCTTCGAGACCCGCCGGGCCGGCCACCCGGTGAAGGCGTACCCGGCGCTGGTGGACGACGGCGACACGGTCTCGGTGCGGCTCTTCGACACGGAGGCCGAGCAGGCCGAGGCCATGTGGCAGGGCACCCGGCGGCTGATCCTGCGCAACATCCCGGTGAACCCGGCGAAGTTCGCGTCCGAGAAGCTGACGAACGCCCAGAAGCTGGCGCTCTCCGCGAATCCGCACGGCTCCATCCAGGCGTTGTTCGACGACTGCGCGATGGCGGCGGCCGACAAGCTGATCGCGGACTTCGGGGGGCCGGTCTGGGACGAGGAGTCGTACCGGAAGCTGTACGACAAGGTGCGCGCGGAGATCGTCGACACGACGGTCCATACGGTCGCCCAGGTGCAGCAGGTCCTTGCCGCCTGGCAGGCCTGTGAGCGCCGTCTGAAGGCCGTGAGCAGCCCCGCGCTGCTGGCGAACCTGACGGACGTACGCAAGCAGCTGGACGCCCTCGTGAAGCCGGGATTCGTCACCTGGGCGGGCATACGGCGCCTGCCCGACCTGATGCGCTACCTGGTGGCCGCGGACCGGCGTCTGCAGCAGATGCCGACGAACGTCCAGCGGGACACCACGCGCATGGAGAAGGTCCACGAGATGCAGGACGAGTACGCCTGGCTCCTGGAACAGCTTCCGAAGGGCCGCCCGGTGCCGTCCTCGGTCCTGGACATCCGCTGGATGATCGAGGAGCTGCGGGTCAGCCACTTCGCCCACGCCCTCGGCACGGCGTACCCCGTCTCCGACAAGCGGATCGTGAAGGCGATCGACGCGGCCGTGCCGTAACCGCTCGGACACAGGGGGTGAGTTCGACCAGGCGGCCCCACCTCCTGTACAGTCTCTTCTCGCAGCGCAGTGCACAAAACGAGCGCCGCGAAACCTGGTCCTGTGGAGCAGTTTGGAGTGCTCGCCACCCTGTCAAGGTGGAGGCCGCGGGTTCAAATCCCGTCAGGACCGCATCAAAGAAGGGCCCGCATCCGTCAAGGAAGCGGGCCCTTCGACGTGCCACGGAGGCCGCACCCGCACGGAGCCCCAATCGGTCAGGGCACATCCCGCCGGGACCGCACCCCCGAAGGCCCCACACCCACCACACAACCGGGCCCAACAACCTCCCACCCAGGCCGCACCGCTCCGGAGCCGCAATCGGTCAGGGCACATCCCGCCAGGATCACCCCCCTGAAGGTCCCACACCCACCACACAACCGGGCCCAACACCCCCACCGAGGCCCCACCCACGGCACAGCCGCAATCAGGCCGGGCAAACAGCCAGGACCACGCCCCGAAGCCCTCACACCCACCACAGAACCCCGCCCAACACCCCCCACCGAGGCCTCTCCCGCGGCGGAGCCGCAATCGGACAAGGCACATCCCGTCAGGACCGCACAGAAGAAGGGCGCGTGTCCGCAGCCGGACGCGGGCCCTTCCGTAGGCCGGCACATCGCGTTGGCCTCTTCGTGCCGGTCCGTGTCCAGCCCGTCCGGCGATTGGGGACGAGGCCCGTTCAGGGCCGTGGCGGGGGTCCGGGGGCGCAGCCCCAGGGGGTCCGGTCGGGGGCACCCCCGGGAAGCGGCTGAACCGGCGGAGCCACCCCGTGCCCTTGACGACGTCACATTCCGCCGGTACCCAGAAGACAAGGCCCGCGTACCTCTACGGGGCCCTTGGAGGTGGGGTATGGCGGCTTCGGGCAGGCATGAGACGCGGGCGCTGCTCAGGGCCCATCTGGCGGCCGCCTCGTCCTACCGGCATCTGACCCGCCGCTGCCCCGTCTGCCATCACCTGCTGCGGCTCGCACTGGACGCCGGCCCCCGGTACCAGGAGACGGGCGAGGAGGCCGTCGCGGACGAACGTCCCCGTACCGCGTGACCATCTGCGGCCTCAACACCCGTACGTGCGTGGGACCCTGGAACACAGGCTTCCACTAGCGCACACACGCCGGAGGCAACAAGCATCCCGGCATGTGACGGGAGTCACCGCATGAGTTTTTGAAAGGGCGGTACTTAGCCCCGTCCTACAACTGGTCAATTTAATATGTGCAATTGCACCACCCTCAGGGCTCACGCACAGCCGTTCCGACAGCCCTGACCAGACTCCGACAAGGCCGCGCACAGAGACCCATCCGCACCCCGACCAGCGCACAAAAAGATCGCGCTGGACCCGGCGGAGTCCAGCGCGATCTACGACGCACCCTGTGTCGCTGCCTGCAACGTTCTCTTCGGCTTGGGCGAGGGCCCTGTTGGGGCAGGTCCCGCGTCGCTTGGAGCTAGGGTTTCGGGCGCCTCGGCCGGTTGGGGGACCTGCCGGTTTGCCCGGTTATTCGGTTGTTCAGGCCTCGCTGCGCTGCTGCGGGATGCCCGCGAGCAGTGCGCGGACCTCGGCCTCGCGGTAGCGGCGGTGCCCGCCGAGCGTGCGGATGGACGTAAGCTTGCCGGCCTTCGCCCACCGCGTGACCGTCTTCGGGTCGACGCGGAACATCGTGGCGACCTCAGCCGGGGTCAGCAGCGGCTCGGCATCAGGGGTGCGAGCGGTCATGAGCGGCCTCCTCGGGAGAACCGAACCTTCTCGGTTCTTTCCTCTAAATTCTGCACCTTGACCCGCGTTGCCCGAAATGGCGGACGCGAGTCGAGTCGGTTATAGGACGAACGGCTTGTCCTCGGCACTACAACTACACCATCTGTCCAGCCGCGTCGGCCAAACCGATGGAATTGCCCTCCCAGGTGTTCATCAGCGACGGAAGCCGATGGACCATGCCATAGCGGACAGTCACGCCACTGTGACGATCAGTCACAGTGGCGATCAGGAGTCACAAGACCCCCCAAAGCGTGCAATGCTGAGTTTCCGCCCACAATGGAACACAGCTGGACGGACGGAGTCTCCCCCGGACTCCTTGTCCTATTTTGGCATGAGGAGCGGCAAGCGGCGCAAGGGCCGTGTAAGTGCCGTCCATCACCCTTGGGGCAAAAGTCCGGATCGGGACCAACGTCCCGTCACAGGGTCAAGTGGCCTAGACCGTACGTCGTTCGACGCCGTTTGGGCCGTGACGTACGTCACTCTTCGAGCGATTCCGGCACTTCAGTTCGCCGAACGCCGGTCCCGGACCGCCCGCCACCGCTCGACGAGCCGCACATAGGCCTCGCCGGCTGCCGCGCCGTCGCCCATGCGCAACGCCTCGATGCCCTCGGCCACGTCCGCCGCCGAGTGGTCGCCCTCCAGCTCACCGGCCGGCAGCACATGCACCAGGCCGCCGTAGTCCAGCTCCACCAGCGAGCGCGGATGGAACTCCTCCAGCCAGCGGCCGACGTCCACCAGGCCGTCGATCAGCGGGCCCTCCTCGACGGCGTCCTTCAGCGTGCGCAGCGCCCGCGCCACCCGCCGCCGGGCCTGCACCATGGG
The DNA here is from genome assembly GCF_055581585.1 of Streptomyces sp. NPDC031426. Lineage (NCBI taxonomy): Bacteria > Bacillati > Actinomycetota > Actinomycetes > Kitasatosporales > Streptomycetaceae > Streptomyces > Streptomyces sp. NPDC031426. The sequence continues at coordinate 418,434 of NZ_JBVIJE010000007.1, read as the reverse complement.
CGTGCGGTAGCGCAGCAGCGGCGGCACCTCGGCGGTGCCCTTCTCGTAGCGCCGCTCCTCGTCGGAGACCAGCACGAACCAGTTCAGCGGTACCTGCCAGGTCGCCGTACGGATCCATGGGCGGGCGTCGGGATTGCGGGCCAGCCAGCGCTCGTAGTCCTGGGCCGCCTGGCGCCGCACGACCGGCGGCAGCACCGCGTCCAGCACCGGCGCGGGCAGCTCCTCCGCCAGCTCGCCGAGCGCCTGCCAGCCGCGCAGCCGGGTCCGCCAGGGGCAGACGCAGACCACGCCGTCGACCTCCAGCACGAAGGCGTCGCTGCTCTCGTGCACCGGCACCGCGACCGGCGGGGTGGGCAGCAAGTCGGCCAGGGAACGGCGCAGTTCGTCCTGGTAGGAGGGGCGGTCGGGGCGGCGGGCGTAGCGCGTCCAGTGGCCGCGCTCCGGCTCCGGGAAGGCGCCCAGCGGCTCGTACACGCGCAGGTACGCGGCATAGGGGACGACCACGGAGGACACCTTCGGCACGCCTGCTCCCTCCCCATCGGGCCCGGCTCGAAACCACTGCAAATCGTGCCATGGTCATGCGTGCGGACGAGGCGCGGCAGAGTGATCCTGAACACTGCACGGATGGTGGTCGCGCCAAGGCTCTACGCTCATGCCACGGCACCCTGCCACCCGTACGGGGTCCGACCCCACTCGCCGCTATTTACACAGGAGTCACCACAGTGACCGACGTAACCGGCGCGTCTGCTGATGTCCTGCACACCCTGTTCCACTCGGACCAGGGCGGCCATGAGCAGGTCGTGCTCTGCCAGGACCGCGCCACCGGCCTCAAGGCCGTGATCGCCATCCACTCCACCGCCCTGGGCCCTGCCCTCGGCGGCACGCGCTTCTACCCCTACGCGACCGAGGCCGAGGCCATCGCCGACGCCCTCAACCTCGCGCGCGGCATGTCGTACAAGAACGCCATGGCCGGCCTCGACCACGGCGGCGGGAAGGCCGTGATCATCGGCGACCCGGAGCGCGACAAGACCGAGGAGCTGCTCCTCGCCTACGGCCGCATGGTCGCCTCGCTCGGCGGGCGCTATGTCACCGCGTGCGACGTCGGCACGTACGTCGCCGACATGGACGTCGTGGCCCGCGAGTGCCGCTGGACCACCGGCCGCTCCCCGGAGAACGGCGGGGCCGGTGACTCCTCCGTGCTCACCGCCTTCGGCGTCTACCAGGGCATGCGCGCCTCCGCCCAGCACCTGTGGGGCGACCCCTCGCTGCGCGGCCGCAAGGTCGGCATCGCCGGCGTCGGCAAGGTCGGCCACCACCTGGTGAAGCACCTACGGGACGAGGGCGCCGAGGTCGTCATCACGGACGTGCGCGCGGACGCCGTCCGGCGGATCGTCGACCAGTACCCGGAGGGCGTGACGGCGGTCGCCGACACCGAGGAGCTGATCCGGGTCGAGGGGCTCGACATCTACGCCCCCTGCGCGCTCGGCGGCGCCCTGAACGACGCCAGCGTGCCGGTGCTCACCGCCAAGGTGGTGTGCGGCGCGGCCAACAACCAGCTCGCGCACCCGGGCGTGGAGAAGGACCTCGCGGACCGCGGCATCCTCTACGCGCCGGACTACGTGGTGAACGCCGGCGGAGTGATCCAGGTGGCCGACGAGTTGCACGGGTTCGACTTCGACCGGTGCAAGGCCAAGGCGGCGAAGATCTTCGACACCACCCTGGCAATCTTCGCACGTGCGAAGGAAGACGGGATTCCGCCGGCCGCCGCGGCCGACCGGATCGCCGAGCAGCGGATGGCCGACGCGCGCGGCAGCCGCGCCGCGCACTGAGTCCGTCGCACAGGTGAGCGGTACCCGCCGGTGGGGACTTGGAGAGAACTCTCACTTCCATCGGCGGGTCGTTCCCCGATAAGTGGTTAAAATCGCCACTGACCAGCGAGGACGGGGCGCCTCGAAGGTCCAGGGCACACGCGCGTGCTGCGGGCGACGTACCGTATGGGCGCGGGCTCAGGTACCGTGGAAGCCCTACGGACCGGCCTCTCCACGGAGAGTCCGTTCCGGATCATGAACGCGTGTCAGACTCTGGGGCCGTCGAGCCCCGTCGTTGAGGGGGTCGAGCCATGGGGCGCGGCCGGGCCAAGGCCAAGCAGACGAAGGTCGCCCGCCAGCTGAAGTACAACAGCGGTGGGACGGACCTCTCACGCCTGGCCGAGGAGCTGGGCGCATCGACGTCGAACCAGTCGCCGAACGGCGACCGCTTCGAGGACGCCGATGAGCATGACGACGACGACCTGTACTCCCGTTACGCCGACCTCTACGAGGACGACGACGAGGACGAGGACGAAGGTCCCGCACAGCATCGTCGAGGCGCTTGACCTTGCACTGAGCATCAGTCCGGTCGGTGGCACAGCCACCGACCGGCTTCTGTGCTGTCTGCAGGATCATCACAGCCGGCCGGATCACCACGGTCCGCGGGATCACCGCCGTCCGCGGGATCACCGGCGGCCAGAGGACCGCCGGCGTCCCCGGATCGCCGGCGCCCGGATCAGGCGGCGTAGTCCCCCACCAGCTCCGCGCCCGTCTCCTTGTCGCCGCGGTCAGTGATCTCGCCGGCCACCCAGGCGTCGACGCCGCGGTCGGCCAGGGTCGCGAGCGCCACCTCGGTGGACTCCGCGGGGACGATCGCCATCATGCCCACACCCATGTTGAGGGTCTTCTCCAGCTCCAGGCGCTCGACGTTCCCGGTCCTGCCGACCAGGTCGAAGATCGCGCCCGGGGTCCAGGTGGAGCGGTCCACGCGCGCGTGCAGCGCGTCGGGGATCACCCGGGCCAGGTTGGCCGCGAGTCCGCCGCCGGTGATGTGCGAGAACGCGTGCACGTCCGTGGTGCGGGTCAGCGCCAGGCAGTCCAGCGAGTAGATCTTGGTGGGCTCCAGCAGCTCCTCGCCGAGGGTGCGGCCGAACTCCGCCACTTCCGTCTCCAGGGCCAGGCCGGCCGTGTTCAGCAGGACGTGGCGGACCAGGGAGTACCCGTTCGAGTGAAGCCCGGAGGACGCCATGGCGATCACCGCGTCGCCCTTGCGGATGCGATCCGCGCCGAGCAGCCGGTCGGCCTCCACGACGCCCGTACCGGCCCCGGCGACGTCGAAGTCGTCCGCACCCAGCAGCCCCGGGTGTTCGGCCGTCTCGCCGCCCACCAGGGCGCATCCGGCGAGCACACAGCCCTCCGCGATGCCCTTCACGATCGCCGCGACGCGCTCGGGGTGGACCTTGCCGACGCAGATGTAGTCCGTCATGAACAGCGGCTCGGCGCCGCACACCACGATGTCGTCCATGACCATGGCGACCAGGTCGTGGCCGATGGTGTCGTAGACGCCCATGCGGCGCGCGACGTCCACCTTCGTGCCGACGCCGTCCGTGGCGGAGGCGAGCAGCGGGCGCTCGTAGCGCTTGAGGGCGGAGGCGTCGAAGAGCCCGGCGAAGCCGCCGAGGCCGCCGAGGACCTCGGGGCGCTGGGTCTTCTTCACCCACTCCTTCATCAGCTCGACCGCGCGGTCGCCCGCCTCGATGTCGACGCCCGCCGCTGCGTAGCTGGCACCAGTTGTCTCAGACATGACTGTGAGAGCTTTCGTGTCGTACTGCGGTGTTACGGGCGACGGATCGCGTCGGCCGCGGCCGTGGCGGCGGGACCGGCCGCCAGCTCGGTCTCCAGGAGCTGCTTGCCGAGCAGCTCGGGGTCCGGCAGTTCCATCGGGTACTCGCCGTCGAAGCAGGCGCGGCACAGGTTCGGCTTGGCGATGGTGGTCGCCTCGATCATGCCGTCGATGGAGATGTAGGCGAGCGAGTCGGCGCCGAGCGAGGTGCCGATCTCCTCGATGGTCATGCCGTTGGCGATCAGCTCCGCGCGCGTGGCGAAGTCGATGCCGAAGAAACAGGGCCACTTCACGGGCGGCGAGGAGATCCGGATGTGGACCTCGGCGGCGCCGGCCTCGCGGAGCATGCGGACCAGGGCCCGCTGGGTGTTGCCGCGCACGATCGAGTCGTCGACGACGACCAGGCGCTTACCCTTGATGACTTCCTTCAGCGGGTTCAGCTTCAGGCGGATGCCGAGCTGGCGGATGGTCTGCGAGGGCTGGATGAAGGTACGGCCGACGTACGCGTTCTTCACCAGACCCGCGCCGAACGGGATGCCGGAGGCCTCCGCGTAGCCGATGGCGGCCGGGGTGCCGGACTCCGGGGTCGCTATGACCAGGTCGGCCTCGACCGGCGCTTCCTTGGCCAGCCGGCGGCCCATCTCCACGCGGGACAGGTACACGTTCCGGCCGGCGATGTCGGTGTCCGGGCGGGCCAGGTACACATACTCGAAGACACAGCCCTTGGGCTTCGCTTCTGCGAATCGAGAGCTGCGCAGACCGTTTTCGTCGATGGCGACGAACTCGCCCGGCTCGATCTCGCGGACGAAGCTGGCACCGCAGATGTCCAGGGCGGCGGACTCGGAGGCGACCACCCAGCCGCGCTCCAGACGGCCGAGGACCAGCGGGCGGATGCCCTGCGGGTCACGGGCGGCGTAGAGGGTCTGCTCGTCCATGAAGACGAGGGAGAAGGCACCCCGCACCTTCGGGAGGACCTGGTGGGCCGCCTCCTCGATGGTCAGCGGCTTGCCGTCCTCGTCGACCTGGGCGGCGAGCAGCGCCGTCAGCAGGTCGGTGTCATTGGTGGCCGCGACCCGGCTGGAGCGGCTGTTGTTGTCGTTCGGCAGGTCGGCGACCATCTCGGCGAGCTGCGCCGTGTTGACCAGGTTGCCGTTGTGGCCGAGCGCGATCGAACCGTGCGCGGTGGCCCGGAACGTCGGCTGGGCGTTCTCCCACACGGAGGCGCCGGTGGTCGAGTAGCGGGCGTGTCCGACCGCGATATGACCCTGGAGCGAACCGAGCGAGGTCTCGTCGAAGACCTGGGAGACCAGGCCCATGTCCTTGAAGACGAGGATCTGGGAGCCGTTGCTGACCGCGATTCCCGCGGATTCCTGACCCCGGTGCTGGAGGGCGTAGAGCCCGAAGTACGTGAGCTTTGCGACCTCTTCACCCGGAGCCCAGACACCGAAGACGCCGCAAGCGTCCTGGGGGCCCTTCTCGCCGGGAAGCAGATCGTGATTGAGTCGACCGTCACCACGTGGCACGCCACCGAGTGTAGGCGAGGTCGACCACTGGTCCGAATTGGGGATACGTGCCTTTGACGGACAAGCGCTTCCCGATCACCTTGGCGGTTTCTGCGTTTGCGCAGTTCAACGAGGTGTGCTCGCGGTTCTGAGCGTCGGAGGCGGCGCTGCGGGCGCCGGTCGCGGGCCGGTTCACCCGGGGAGTGAGTGAGGTGTCGCACATCATCCGGGCGCGTTGCGGCTGAGGTGGATGCGGTCGCCGTCGCCGTCCGTGAGCGTCAGTTTCGCGTGTTGCGTCTCGGCGACGAGCGTGCCCGTGGTGAGCGCGCGGGCGAGCGCGCGCTCGAAGTCCATCCGGTCCGGGGCGCAGGCCATCCGGGTCGTGCGCAGGTCGCCGAAGGTGAGGTGGTCGCCGTGCACGGTGACCCGCGCGCTGAACTGGTTGCAGCCGAGGTTGCCTGCCGCCTTGCCGTCCGCGTCGATGCGCAGGCGGGCCGAGGCGGGCGCGTGCCGGGTCGTACCGCCGACGGTCAGGCTGTCGACCCGCCAGTCGACGCCGGTCACGGGCTGCTGGACGGTCACCGCACCACTGTCCGCCCTCCCGTTGCCGCACGCCACCGTGAGGACGGCGAGCACGGCGGCCGCCGGCGCGAGGATCATGCGCTGCTTGTACCGGTTCATAACGATTCGACGGTAGACCGGCCGGACCGGTTCCGCTACGCCATCAGCGGCAGCAGCCCCCCGATGTCCGCCCGCTCCCCACTGGCGCTCACCTTGGCCTCCTCCAGGGCGTCCTGCCAGCTCAGACGGCCGGTGGCGAGCCGGATCCAGCTCAGCGGGTCGGTCTCCACGACGTTGGGCGGGGTGCCGCGGGTGTGCCGGGGCCCCTCGACGCACTGCACCACGGCGTACGGCGGCACCCGCACCTCCGTGGAGCCGCCGGGCGCCTTCGCGGCGAGGGCGTCGGCGAGCAGCCGGGTGGCGGCGGCCAGGGCCTGGCGGTCGTACGGGATCTGCAGGCCCGGGAGGGCGGCGTTGAGGTCGTCGGTGTGGACGACGAGTTCGACGGCGCGGGTGACCAGATAGTCGTCCAGGGGCATGGCACCGGCGCTCGTCTGCAGGATCCGGGTGCCGGGGTGCTCGGCGAGCAGGGCGCGCGTCGACCGGTCGACCTCCGTGAGGTAGGCGCCGAGGTCGGGGTGTTCGCCGGACAGGTTCCGGGTGAACTCGTCGATGGCGGCGGCGTTGGCCGAGGTGGCGAAGGGCCAGTCGAGCAGGACGGCGTCCGCCTTGGCCGGCTCGGGCAGGGCGAGCGAGCGGTGGACGGCGGTGAGCGCCATGCCGATGTGCACGGCCAGGTCGCGTACGGTCCACTCGCCGAGCCGGGTGGGCAGCGCGAGCTGCTCCCGGGTGAGGCCGCGCACGGCATCCCTGACGTTTCCGAACTGGGCCAGGACCGCGGCACGGGTCCTGGCGGGGTCATAGCTGCGGGCACGCTTCTTGGCCGGTGGCATGGCGGTGAGCCTATGCCTTCACGGCCTTCTCCCTCGCCGTGCGGCCGCATGCGGAAGACCCCGTCCGGCTCTCCGGACGGGGCCCTCACATGGCCGTACGGCGATTACGCCAGCAGCGCCGGAATGGTCTCCTCGTGAGCCTTCCGCAGCTCCTCCAGGGTGAGCGCGAACTCGCCCTGGACCTCGACCGCGTCTCCGTCCACGACACCGATCCGGGTGGCCGGCAGGCCCCGCGCACCGCACATGTCGTTGAAGCGGACCTCCTCCGAGCGCGGCACCGCGACGATCGCGCGGCCGGCCGACTCGGAGAACAGGAAGGTGAAGGCGTCCAGGCCGTCCGGTACGACCAGCCGCGCGCCCTTGCCGCCGAGCAGCGCGGACTCCACGACCGCCTGCACCAGGCCGCCGTCGGACAGGTCGTGCGCGGAGTCGATCATGCCGTCGCGGGAGGCGGAGATCAGGATCTCGGCCAGCAGGCGCTCGCGCTCCAGGTCGACCTTCGGGGGCAGGCCGCCGAGGTGGTCGTGGACCACCTGGGACCAGGCCGAGCCGCCGAACTCCTCGCGGGTGTCGCCGAGGAGGTAGAGCAGCTGGCCCTCCTCCTGGAAGGCGACCGGCGTGCGGCGCGCGACATCGTCGATCACGCCCAGGACCGCGACCACCGGGGTCGGGTGGATGGCCGCCTCGCCCGTCTGGTTGTAGAGCGAGACATTGCCGCCGGTCACCGGGGTGCCCAGCTGCTGACAGGCGTCCGCCAGACCACGCACGGCCTCGGCGAACTGCCACATCACCGCCGGGTCCTCGGGCGAGCCGAAGTTCAGGCAGTCGGAGACGGCGAGGGGCTTGGCACCGGTGGTGGCCACATTGCGGTAGGCCTCGGCCAGGGCCAGCTGCGCGCCCGTGTACGGGTCGAGCTTGGCGTAACGGCCGTTGCCGTCCGTGGCGATGGCGACGCCGAGGCCGGTCTCCTCGTCCACGCGGATCATGCCGGAGTCCTCCGGCTGCGCGAGGACGGTGTTGCCCTGCACGAGGTGGTCGTACTGCTGGGTGATCCACCTCTTGGAGGCCTGGTTGGGGGAGGCGACCAGCTTCAGGACCTGGTCCTTCAGCTCCTCGCTCGTCTCCGGCCGCGGCAGCTTGTTCGCGTCGTCGGCCTGCAGGGCGTCCTGCCAGTCCGGGCGGGCGTACGGACGCTCGTACGTCGGGCCCTCGTGGGCCACCGTGCGCGGGTCGACGTCCACGATCTTCTCGCCGTGCCAGAAGATCTCCAGCCGGTCGCCGTCGGTCACCTCACCGATGACGGTGGCGATGACGTCCCACTTCGCGCAGATCTCCAGGAAGCGGTCGACCTTCTCCGGCTCCACGACCGCGCACATGCGTTCCTGCGACTCGCTCATGAGGATCTCCTCGGGCGAGAGCGTGGAGTCGCGCAGCGGGACGTCGTCAAGGGTGACGCTCATGCCGCCGGAGCCGTTCGAGGCCAGCTCGGAGGTGGCGCAGGAGAGACCGGCGGCACCGAGGTCCTGGATGCCGACGACCAGCTTCTCCTTGAACGCCTCCAAGGTGCACTCGATGAGCAGCTTCTCCTGGAAGGGGTCGCCGACCTGCACGGCCGGACGCTTCGACGGCTTGGCGTCGTCGAAGGTCTCGGAGGCCAGGATCGACGCGCCGCCGATGCCGTCGCCGCCGGTCCGGGCGCCGTACAGGATGACCTTGTTGCCCGCGCCGGAGGCCTTGGCGAGGTGGATGTCCTCGTGCCGCATCACACCGATGGCACCGGCGTTGACCAGCGGGTTGCCCTGGTAGCAGGCGTCGAAGACGACCTCGCCGCCGATGTTGGGCAGGCCCAGGCAGTTGCCGTAGCCGCCGATACCCGCGACCACGCCCGGGAGCACCCGCTTGGTGTCCGGGTGGTCCGCCGCGCCGAAGCGCAGGGGGTCGACCACGGCGACCGGGCGGGCGCCCATCGCGATGATGTCGCGGACGATGCCGCCGACACCCGTGGCCGCGCCCTGGTAGGGCTCGACGTACGAGGGGTGGTTGTGCGACTCGACCTTGAAGGTCACTGCGTAACCCTGGCCGACGTCCACCACGCCCGCGTTCTCGCCGATGCCGACGAGCAGGGCGTCCGACTGGGGCGCCTTCTCGCCGAACTGGCGCAGGTGGACCTTGGAGGACTTGTACGAGCAGTGCTCGGACCACATGACCGAGTACATGGCGAGCTCGGCGCCGGTCGGGCGGCGGCCGAGGATCTCGACCACACGCTCGTACTCGTCCTTCTTCAGGCCGAGTTCGGCCCAGGGCAGCTCGACGTCGGGGGTCGCGGCCGCGTGCTCGACCGTGTCCAGAGGCGTCCGGCTCATGCGTTGACCAGCTTCTTGAGGATCGAGGTGAAGAACGGGAGCCCGTCGGTACGGCCCGTACCGACCAGCGGCTCGACGGCGTGCTCGGGGTGCGGCATGAGTCCTACGACGTTCCCGGCCTCGTTGGTGATGCCGGCGATGTCCCGCAGCGAGCCGTTCGGGTTGAAGTCGAGGTAACGGAAGACGACACGGCCCTCCGCCTCCAGCTTGTCCAGCGTGTACTCGTCGGCGACGTACCGGCCGTCCATGTTCTTCAGCGGGATGTGGATCTCCTGGCCGGCGCGGTAGTCGCTGGTCCAGGAGGTCTCCGCGTTCTCCACCCGCAGCTTCTGGTCGCGGCAGATGAAGTGGAGGTGGTCGTTGCCGAGCATGGCGCCCGGGAGGAGGTGGGCCTCGGTGAGGACCTGGAAGCCGTTGCAGATGCCGAGCACCGGAAGTCCGGCCTTCGCCTGCTCGATGACCGTCTCCATCACCGGCGAGAACCGGGAGATGGCACCGGCGCGCAGATAGTCGCCATAGGAGAAACCGCCGGGCAGGACCACGGCGTCGACCTGCTTGAGGTCCTTGTCCTTGTGCCACAGGGCGACCGGTTCGGCGCCCGCGAGACGGATCGCGCGCTGGGCATCCTGATCGTCGAGGCTGCCCGGGAAAGTGACGACGCCAATACGAGCGGTCACTTGGCCGCCTCCGCGACTTCCGCGGCCTCTTCCACCTTGACGGTGAAGTCCTCGATCACCGTGTTGGCGAGGAAGGATTCCGCGAGATCGTGGATGCGGGCGAGCGTGGCCTCGTCGACCGGCCCGTCAACTTCCAGTTCGAAACGCTTTCCCTGACGTACGTCCGAGATCCCTTCGAATCCCAGGCGCGGCAGCGCACGCTGGACCGCCTGGCCCTGGGGGTCGAGGATCTCCGGCTTGAGCATGACGTCGACTACGACGCGTGCCACTGGCACTCCCGGTGTGTGGTGCTGAGCAGGTCCCTTCAGACTACCCGCACAAAATTTCTACGCGGGTAGAGTTGTAGGAAACTACGTGAGGCGCATCACGATCGGGTGTCGAAGCCGTACTCCCGTGAAAAGTTCTGGGAAAGTTCCCCAGTCCGCCCCGTTCGCCTATTGTCTTCGGACACGCGGACGGATTTAGTCGGGCTTCACTTTGCATTGCCGAGCACTGTACAAATGAATTGGCAATAGCCGATACTCGGCACGTCGTCGCCGGTGAGCTGTATCGACGTGCCGCACGAAGGGACCGATATTCGTGGCGCAAAAGGTCGTGGTCACGCTCTTTGACGACATCGACGGCTCGGAAGCGGCGGAAACGATCGCCTTCGGACTCGACGGGAAGTCGTACGAGATCGACCTGAACGAAACCAACGCCAAGAAACTGCGCAAGGCGCTCGCGCCCTACGTCGAGGCCGGCCGCAAGCGGTCGCGGTCCGGCAAGGCGTTCAAGCAGACGGAGGTCGCCCCCGACCCGGCGGCCGTCCGCGCCTGGGCCCAGGCCAACAAGATGGACGTCCCCGCCCGCGGACGCATCCCCAAGAAGGTCTACGAGGCGTTCAGCGCCGCGCAGTGAGGCGTGCCGGGAGCCGTCGCGAGCGGCCGGCCGCATGAGCCCGCGAAGGGGCAGTCCTCAGGGTTCGTCAGCGGACCCTGAGGGCCGCGCACTTGGGCATACCGGGCACCAGGGGAAGCCGACTTGCGTCACCCCCCTGTTGATCAGCTAATGTCTGGAGCACGCCGAGGGGCGAGGCCGGAAAGCCGAAACCCCGAGGAGCGTGCGGGTGTAGTTCAGTAGCAGAACATCCCCCTTCCAGGGGGAAGGCGCAGTGTGCGATTCCTGTCACCCGCTCCGGCACCGGTTGTCACGACCACTCTTGTGGATCAGGTAGGCTGGTGCTCGCACCGATCGGTGGGAGCCGGTCGGGAGCAGTGCGGACGTAGCTCAGTTGGTAGAGCGCAACCTTGCCAAGGTTGAGGTCGCGAGTTCGAGCCTCGTCGTCCGCTCCAGGGAAAGCCCCGGTCACAGCGACCGGGGCTTTTTTCGTGTCCCCTGTGATCACGCCGGATCTTCGGATACCGGGCATCTTCTGATACTCGGCATCATCGGATACCGGGCGCCGGTGCTGTGAAGGACGCCACATCTGCGCGCGCCGAAGTGCCCTCCTGCCAGGTGCTGATCGTCACCGGGCCCGGGCTGCCTGGCCGCCTGGAACCGGCGCTCGCGGCCGGTGTGCGTGGGTTCGCCCTGACGGCCGTCAGCGCCCAGCGGCTCGCCTGGATCTCTGGACCGTGCATCGACCGTGCACGCCGGACACCCTTGTGCGGACCCGGGGTTGGCCGCCGACGCGATCTCCGTCAGGGCTGCCCTCCAGCGCCTCGGCTTCCCGTACGGTCGGCGCTCGCGGCCGACGGGGCGCCCGGTCGCGGAGATCGCCGAACGGGCCGCGCCGGCCTTGGTGACCGTGCGGGATCGCCGCTCCTCGGCCGTCCCGAAGCCCGGCACCGGAAACCGACGCGCGGCGGTGCGTCTCACACACGACCGAGGTTGGGTATAGTTGCTCTCGCGCCACGGCGCAACGCGGACGTAGCTCAGTTGGTAGAGCGCAACCTTGCCAAGGTTGAGGTCGCGAGTTCGAGCCTCGTCGTCCGCTCTGGAAGAAGACCCCGGTCCCATGGACCGGGGTCTTTTCGTGCTGCTAGCTCCAGCTGAGGCCGGTGAGGCGCTCGTACGCCTCCACGTACTTCTGCCGGGTCGCCTGCACGACTTCCTCGGGCAGCGGCGGCGGGGGCTGCTCGCTCTTGCGGTCCCAGCCGGAGGCGGCGGAGGTCAGCCAGTCCCGGACGAACTGCTTGTCGTACGACGGCTGGGCGCGGCCCGGCTGCCACCGGTCGGCCGGCCAGAAGCGGGAGGAGTCCGGGGTGAGGACCTCGTCCGCGAGGACCAGGGCGTCGCCGTCGAAGCCGAACTCGAACTTGGTGTCCGCCAGGATGATCCCCCGGTCGCGGGCGATGTCCCGAGCCCGCGAGTACACGGCGAGGGTCGCCTGGCGCAGCTGGGCGGCGGTGTCGGCGCCGACCTGGCGGGCGACCTCCTCGTAGGAGACGTTCTCGTCGTGCTCGCCGACCTCGGCCTTGGTGGCCGGAGTGAAGATCGGGGCGGGGAGCTCCGAGCCGTCCACGAGGCCTTCGGGGAGGGCCAGGCCGCAGACCGTACGGGACTCCTCGTACTCGACCAGGCCGGAGCCGGTGAGATAGCCGCGGGCCACGCACTCCACCGGGACCATCTTCAGCTGCTTGCAGACCAGCGTGCGGCCCGCCCAGTCGGCGGGGGCGCCCTCGGGCACCTCGGTGCTGATCACGTGGTTGGGGGCCAGGTCCCGCAACTGGTCGAACCACCACAGGGAGAGCTGGGTGAGGACACGGCCCTTGTCGGGGATCTCCGTGGGCAGCACCCAGTCGTACGCGGACATGCGGTCGCTGGCGACCATCACGAGGTCGCCCGCCTCGTTCTGGTACAGCTCGCGCACCTTTCCGGTGTGCAGGTGCACCAGGCCCGGAACCTGGATCGGCTCGGGCTTTTCTACGAATCCGGACACGGTTCCTCCCCGTGGTTCTGTCCAAGTGCCTCGATTCTCCCTTATCGGGGGGATCGGTTTCGGCCAGGGGGTCGTGCGCGGGCCGCCGGCGGTCAGTCGCGTTTGCAGATGCGGTCGAGGAGGTTCGCCGTGGCGCGCTGGACACGGGGGTCCACATGGCCGGGGCGGTCCAGGGCCGGGGACCAGGCGAAGGTGCCGGAGGCGAAGACCCAGGCGCCGGAGGGGGCGCGGTACAGGGAGGTCTCCTGGTGGCGCAGGACGCCGTCGTTGTCGGTGTACGGGGAGTGGGCGAGCAGGATGCGCTCCTCGTGCGCGGGCAGCGGGGTGCGCGGGAAGTACCGGTCGGCCTCGCCGGCGACCAGGCCGTCGATCTCGTCACCCTCGCGCGCGCCGGTCGCCTCCCACAGCCAGTGGTCGGCGTTGCGGACGACCAGCGGATGCGGCTCGGGCACCCGGCCCGCGTACTGGATGCCGACCAGCTGCTGCTCGGGCCGGTCGATCTCGCGCCAGAGGACCGGCTTGCCGGGTCCCTTGCGTTTACGGCAGGTCAGCAGGCGGTCCGGGACACCGGACGGGGAGGGGCCCAGCTCCACCTGCCAGTACATGGTGTTGGCGGAGAGGAAGACCAGTGAGGTGCCGTGGTCGCGGGCGTCCTCCACGGCCCGGCGCATCGGCACCGACCAGTACTCGTCGTGCCCGGGGAAGACCAGGCCCCGGTAACGGCCGGGGTCGACGCGGCCGGCGTGCAGATCGCGGGCGTCGGCGTAGGCGAGGTCGTAGCCGTAGCGCTCGGCCCAGCGGATGAAGTCGTAGGCGTGCCCGACGTGCAGGGGCAGGCCGGCGCCCGCGTACGGCCGGTCGAAGGAGACCGTGGTCGCGGCGTCGGCCTCGCCGAGCAGCCGGCCCCTGTCGTCCCAGGCGTGGTACAGACTGGCGCCGGTGCGGCCGTCCTCCGGATACAGGTTGTACGCCTGCCAGGTGATGTCCGGCAGCAGCAGGAGCAGGTCGGCGGGATGGTCGTCGCGGACCGTGAACGGCACGTGGGAGCGGTAGCCGTCGGTGGTGGTGAGGACGGCCACATAGGCGCCGATGGGCCAGTGGGAGGGCACCTGGAGGCGCCAGGACAGCCACCAGTGGTGACAGGAGACCGTGCGGTCGGCGGTCAGCGGCGGGGCCTGGACGATCCCGGACAGCCGCGGACTGGTGGTGATCTTCGCGGCGCCGTCGCCGCCGTAGTGGCCGATCCGGTAGATGTCGACGCTGAACTCCTGGGGCGGGTCGACCGTGACGTGGAAGTCGATCGCCGCGCCGGGCGTGACCGCGCCGGTCGCGGTGAACCCCTTGATCTGGCGGTGCACGTCGTCCGCCGAGCGGGGGCCGGGCACACGCGGGGCGGGACCGACCCCTTTCAGCGGCTGCGGGCTCGGTTCGACGTACCAGGGCACGACATGGCCCGTGTCGTCGAAGTAGGTCTCACTGCCGCGCAGCCAGGGCACCGGGCCCTGGCCGAAGGGGTCCGTGACGGCGTGCGCGAGCGCTCCCGACTCCCAGCGGCGGATGTGGTCCGAGGCCATGGTCGCTCCCCTCCCTCATGCCCCCGTGTCGTCCTGTCTCGGTGGTGCTCGCCGTGCTCGCCGTGCCCGGTGTGCCCGGTGTGCTCGGTGGTACGCGCAGTCCTCGGGCGTGCTGTCGTATGTCGCACGCCCTTGCCAGGTGCGTGGTCGCTCCCAGCACATCACATAACGCACGGGCTCGGTCACTAGTCGTTGCGAATTGACCTGAAGTGGAAGACAGAACTCCCGTTTTACGACGCTGCCGGGTCCCCTAGACGAGCCGTACGGGCTTCTCCGGCCGTATCCCGGACGCGGCCAGCCAGTCGCGCAGCGGGCCCGGGTCTCCCTCCTCGATGAGGCTGAGCACCTTGGGAACGAGGTCGGTGGCGCGCTCGCCGCCCAGCACGAGGGAGGGGCCGTCCAGCCAGTCCAGCGCGGGGACCGCGCCCGCGGTGTCGACGGCCGCGCAGCACACCATCGCCGTGACGTGGTCGGTGAGCAGGTCGCGGGCGGTGCGTGGGGGCTGCAGCGGGAAGAGCGGCAGGCCGCCCTCGTCCCACAGGGCGCTCTCCGGGGTCCGGCCGGTGGCGGTCGCGCCGGACCTCGGGGCGCCGGCCTCCTCGCGGGCCAGGGCGGCGCTCAGGCCCGCGGCGAGGGTGGCGCTGCGTTCCGTGCCGGGGTCTTCGGGCGGCGGTCCCACCTCGGCTTCGCGGGTCGCCTGAGGCGCCTCGGCGGCATGGGACACGTCCGCCTCGTCCTCACCCTCGGCGGGGTTCTGGTTCCCACTCGCACCACCCGTGCGGCTTTCGTCGTCGGGTGCGGGTGGCCCCTGTGGGGCGTCCTCGCCGTCGGCGGCTTGCGGGATGAGGTGTGGGGATTTCGGTATCGCCGCTTCCGAGGGGTGTTCCGTGAGGTGGTCCAGAACTCGGGCCAGGGTGGGGCCGCCGGGGTCGGGGGTCGTGGGGTCGAGGGAGGGGCGGACGCCCAGGGAGTCCAGCACGCGGTGCAGGCGGGCCGCGTCGGCGCGCCAGGTGCGGTCGACGACCTCCTCCGGATACGCCTGCCAGTCCACCGGCGCCCAGTCCGGACCGGGCTCCGCGGGGCCGCCGTGGAAGAGACGGGCGGCGAGGAGGGACGCGGCCTCGTCCACGGCACCCGGCTCCTCCAGGAGGTCGCACGCGGGCCGCTCGCCGAGCCGGGAGGTGAAGCCCTCCGCCAGGCGGTCGCGCCGGGACAGCTCGGTGAGCGCCGCCACCACGCCCGCGTCCAGCCGCGAGGGCCAGCGGCCCATGCGCCAGGCGGGCACCGCGACCCTGGTCAACAGCCGGTCCCAGCCGGCGTAGGCGAGACCGACCTGCTCCTGGGCGACGATCCGCAGGCCGTAGTCGACGGCCTGGGCCCGCTCGGCCGCCGCCGCGGCGACCCCGCGCTCCATCTGCGTCGCGTGCTCCCGGCAGCCGCGCAACAGCAGCCGGGCCACCCAGCCGAGGGCCGCGCACACACCGCGTGTCGCCGGGCAGCGGCCCGGTGTCGAGGCGACCGCGACGGCCGCGTCCAGGCCGCGCACGAAGCGCCGGGCTGCGGCTATGTCCGGGTGCGCCGAAGGGCCCGTACCGGCGATGACAGGGGCGAGGACCGCGCGCAGCTCGCCGACGCGCATCCACCACAGGAACGGGGAGCCGATGACGAGCACCGGGGCGACCGGCGCGCGGCGGCGGCCCGGACCCGCCAGCTCGTCCTCGTCGGGCGTGGAGCGCTGCGGCGGGCCGTGGGCCGAGTGCGTGCGGTCCTCCAGCCAGCTGTCGCAGTCCGGGGTGAGCGCTATGGCCGAAGGGGGCGGCACGTCCAGCCGGTCGGCGAGGTCGCGCACCATCCGGTACAGATCCGGGGCGGACTCCTCCGGGACCGGCACCGTGGGGCTGACGGCGGGGCGGGCCCGGGCCACGACCAGGGCGATACCGGTGGCGGCCAGCAGCACCAGCACGGCGAGCAGGCCCACGACCCAGCGGGTCACGTCCCAGCCCCGGCCGACGAAGTGGCCGGTGGAGCCGCCGGTCAGCAGGATCACCGCGGCGGCCGCGGGCAGCACGGCCACGGCCAGCGCCCGGCCCCGGACCCGCAGTACGGCGAGAGCCCGGGAGCGCGCGGCCTGCGCGCCCATTTCCGCACCGATTCCGGTCACGTCCCGCCCTCACCCCCTCGCCGCCGATGCCGTGCTTGCCTGGTGGTGCTCACTCCCCCACTGTGGCACCCGCCACTGACATCGCAATGCCGGTGGGCCAAGTGCCGGAACGCATGCGCGGCACCCTAGTTGGGGCCCCGGCCCCCGTCAGCCGTATGGACGATTGCTCACTCGATGGAATGGCTTTGGTCAGAGGTGAGTGACAGACAGCAAAGATCAGGCCCCGGATTGTGGGTCCGGGGCCTTCATCAGGAGGGGGCAGGTCAGGCGGTTGCCGCCGGTGCGGCCTGGGCCGCCTTCGCGGCGATGTCCGTGCGGTGCTGGGAGCCGTCCAGCCGGATCCGGCCCACCGCCCGGTACGCCCGCTCGCGCGCCTCGGTCAGGTCCTTGCCGGTGGCGGTGACGGACAGCACCCGGCCGCCCGCGCTGACGACGGCGTCGCCGTCCCGCCTGGTCCCGGCGTGCAGCACGTACGCGTGCGGGGCGTCCTCGGCGGCCACCTCGTCCAGACCGGTGATCGGGTCGCCGGTGCGGGGGGTGGCGGGGTAGTTGTGCGAGGCGACGACGACCGTGACGGCCGCGTCCTCGCTCCAGCGCAGCGGCGGCAGATCGGCGAGGTTGCCGGTGGCGGCGGCCATCAGGAGGCCGGCCGGCGGGGTCTTCAGCCGGGCGAGCACCACCTGGGTCTCGGGGTCGCCGAAGCGGGCGTTGAACTCGATCACCCGGACACCTCGGCTGGTGATCGCCAGGCCCGCGTACAGCAGCCCGGAGAAGGGGGTGCCGCGGCGGCGCAGCTCGTCCACGGTGGGCTGCAGAACCGTCTCCAGCACCTCGTCGACCAGCTTCGGCTCGGCCCACGGCAGCGGCGAGTACGCGCCCATGCCGCCGGTGTTCGGGCCCTCGTCGCCGTCCAGGGCACGCTTGAAGTCCTGGGCGGGCTGGAGCGGTACGACCGACTCCCCGTCGGTGATCGCGAAGAGGGACACCTCGGGGCCGTCGAGGAACTCCTCGATGACCACGCGCTCACAGGCGGCGGCGTGGGCCTTGGCGGCCGCCAGGTCGTCGGTGACGACCACGCCCTTGCCGGCGGCGAGGCCGTCGTCCTTGACGACGTAGGGGGCGCCGAAGGCGTCGAGCGCTTCGGCGACCTCGTCGGCCGTCGTGCACACGTAGGAGCGGGCGGTCGGCACGCCGGCCGCCGCCATGACGTCCTTGGCGAAGGCCTTGGAGCCCTCCAGCTGCGCGGCCTCCTTGGACGGGCCGAACACCGGGATGCCCGCCGCGCGGACGGCGTCGGCCACGCCGGCGACCAGCGGGGCCTCCGGGCCGACGACGACCAGGTCGGCACCGAGGCCGGCGGCCAGCTCGGCGACCGCCTTGCCGTCGAGCGCGTCGACCGGGTGCAGCTCGGCGACCTCGGCGATGCCGGCGTTGCCTGGGGCGCAGTGCAGCGCGGTGACGTCGGGGTCGAGGGACAGGGAGCGGCACAGGGCGTGTTCGCGGGCGCCGTTACCGATGACGAGGACCTTCACGGGGTCAGCCTAATGGCAAGGTTGCCGAAGGTCGGGGGGCGGGTTTGTTGGGGTTTCCTCCAAAGAGGGGCCACTCGCGCGTCGTCGCCGTCCCGGTCGGCTACTCGTTCGAGAACTCCTCCACCACCGTCGCGCCCAGTTCCCGCACGATCAGTTCGTGGCCGGAGAGGGCCGACTCGTCCAGGTCCGGGTCGTCGTCCTCGGGGATGTCGTCCTCGGGGGCGACCGGGGGCGGCTCGGGCGCGGCGTCGGGCCGGGGGGCAGGCGTGGGTGCCGCCGTGGCGGAGCTGGGGCCGGCCTGGGGCGCGGCGGGAGCCTGCGGGGTCGGCTGGGGAACCGTGGGGCGGGGTGCGGCCGGGGTGCCGTAGCCACCGCCGCCCCCGGCGGGAGCGCCGTAGCCGCCTGGGCCGCCGAAGCCCGAGCCCCCGGCGGGCGCCGGTGCGGAACCGCCGCCGGACGGGTCGACGACCGCCTCGATCTTCCACTGCACGTTGAACTGCTCGGCCAGTGCCGCCCGCAGCACGTCCTCGCTGCCGCTGCCGGCGAAGTTGTCCCGGGCACCGGCGTTGACGAAGCCGAGCTGGAGGGTGGTGCCGTCGAAGCCGGTCACCTGCGCGTTCTGGCTGAGCAGGATCCAGGTGAAGCGGCGGCGGTTCTTGACGGCCTCCAGGATGTTCGGCCAGAGCATGCGGGGGTCGAGGCCACCGCTCGGGGCGGCCGGGGGCGCCGCCGGGGCAGCGGGGGCCGCCGGAGCTGCCGGAGCTGCCGGGGGCTGCTGCTGGGCTGGGGCACGGCCGGGGGCCTGGCCCTGGGGTGCGCCGCCCGCCGGTGCCGCTGCCGTGGGCCAGCCACCGGGGCGTCGGCCGCTTCCGGCGGATGCGGCGGTGGGCCAGGCACCGGGAGCGGCGGGAGCCGGGGTGGGAGCACCGGCCGGGGCCTGGGCAGCGGGGGGTGCGGAAGGCGATGCCGGGGCCTCGACGGAGGGGGCAGCCGCTGCGGGGGATGGCGTGGGGGCCGCGGGGGCGGGGGCGGGGGCCGCCGGAGCCGGGCCGCCGGCACCAGGGCCGCCGGGACCAGCAGCACCAGACCCACCAACACCCGGCGCACCAACACCGGTATCACCCGCCCCCGGCCCACCAGCCGCTCGTACCGCCGCGCGGGCCGCCGCCGGGCCGCTTCCGGGCGGTACCGAGGGCAGGGGGGCGCCGGTGCCGTGGGCCTCGGGGCCGGGGACGTAACCCATGGCGGGCATGCCGCCGCCGCCCGAGAAGTGGACGCCGCGTTCGAGACGGTCGAGGCGGGCCATCAGCGACCGGTCGTCGCCATAGGCGGCGGGCAGCAGCACGCGCGCGCAGATCAGTTCCAGCTGGAGGCGGGGCGAGGTGGCGCCGCGCATCTCCGTCAGGCCCGCGTTGACGAGGTCGGCGGCGCGGCTCAGCTCGGCGGCGCCGAAGGTGGAGGCCTGGGCCTGCATGCGCTCCAGGACGTCGGCCGGGGCGTCGAGGAGCCCCTTCTCCACGGCGTCCGGCACGGCGGCGAGGATCACCAGGTCCCGGAGCCGCTCCAGCAGGTCGGCGACGAAACGGCGCGGGTCGTTGCCGCCCTCGATGACACGGTCGACGACCTCGAAGGCGGCGGCCCCGTCACCGGTGGCGAAAGCCTCGACGACGGAGTCGAGAAGCGAGCCGTCGGTGTAGCCGAGGAGGGAGGTGGCCATGGCATACGTCACACCTTCCTCGCCGGCGCCGGCGAGGAGCTGGTCCATGACGGACATGGAGTCACGCACGGAACCCGCGCCGGCCCGCACGACGAGGGGCAGCACGCCGTCCTCGACCGGGATGTCCTCCTTCTGGCACACCTCGGCGAGGTAGTCCCGCAGGGTTCCGGGCGGCACCAGCCGGAAGGGGTAGTGATGGGTCCGTGACCGGATGGTGCCGATGACCTTCTCGGGCTCGGTGGTCGCGAAGATGAACTTGAGGTGCTCCGGCGGCTCCTCGACGACCTTCAGCAGCGCGTTGAAACCGGCCGACGTGACCATGTGGGCCTCGTCGATGATGTAGATCTTGTACCGGCTGCTCGCGGGGCCGAAGAACGCCTTCTCGCGCAGTTCACGGGCGTCGTCCACGCCACCGTGAGAGGCCGCGTCGATCTCGATGACGTCGATCGAGCCCGGGCCGTTGCGCGCCAGGTCCCGGCACGACTGGCACTCGCCGCACGGGGTCGGAGTGGGACCTTGCTCACAGTTCAGGCAGCGGGCGAGGATGCGTGCGCTCGTCGTCTTGCCGCAGCCGCGCGGACCGCTGAACAGGTACGCGTGATTGACCCGGTTGTTCCGCAGCGCCTGCTGCAGCGGGTCGGTGACATGCTCCTGCCCGATGACCTCGGCAAAGGTCTCCGGACGATAGCGGCGGTACAGCGCGAGAGACGACACGCATACGAGGTTATAGGCGCCCACTGACAACCGGTCCCGGCCGCGGACGCCCCGACGATGTCCGGACCGACCCGGGAACGCAAGGGCCCCCCACGCACCCGCCAGAGCCGACCTACCCTTGCTGCCTTCCGGCCCTGGGGGAGTTCAGTCAGATAGCGCCGCGTGAGGGGCTGCGCCCCACATTACCCGATCGCGGCCCACGGTCCGTACCCGATCACGACCCACGGCCGCACCCGATACGGGCCTGCGGGAACGAGTTCGCGAGCACTCCCCTCGGTCATGTAATGTTTCCGGCGGAGGATTCGCCTAGAGGCCTAGGGCGCACGCTTGGAAAGCGTGTTGGGGGCAACCCCTCACGAGTTCGAATCTCGTATCCTCCGCCAGTGCCTCACCGGGCACGATGTCGAAGGGCCCCCTGGAAACAGGGGGTCCTTCGACGTTGTCCCTACTTCTCGTTGTCCTGGTCTTTGTCCACAGCGAGGTTTTCTGAGGCTCCCCAGATGGCGCGCTCGATCTTCCGGGCCGCCTCCTTGAGCATGGGATCGGTCACGTGCAGGTACCGCGCCCGCATCCGAGCGGCGCCGCCCGGCTCCCAACCCATGATTTGGTCGATGACTCGGTCCGGGACCCCGAGCAGCATGAGCACGGTGCCCGCGGTGTGCCGCGCGTCGTGCAGTCGCCCGTCGCGGACGCCGGCGTCTTCCAGCAGCCGTTTCCAGTCGTGGTAGTCCGTGTTCGGACTGAGCGGGCCGCCTAACGGCTTGGTGAACACGTACTCGGACTCGGTCCACAGGTTCCCGGCCGCCGCGCGTTCCCGGGCCTGCGCCTCCCTGTGGGAGCGGAGCATCACGACCAGCGGGCCGGGGAGAGGCACGGCGCGACGCCCGGCGCGTGACTTCGTGTTCTTCGTCTCGCGCCGCACCTGCACCCGGGCCGGGCAGTAGCCGGCCTTCCGGCCGCACGGCGCCGCCTCACCGCACCCGTGCTCGTACTTCGGCCGCAGCCGGTTCCGGCGAAGCTTCAGGTACTCGTTGGCAAGGTCCACGTCGGACCATCGCAGTCCGAGCGTCTCGCCCTGCCGCAGTCCGAGCGCCAGTGCCAGCATCCAGCGAGCACTGTTGCGACGCTTGTTCACTTCGAGTAGGAGGCTCTGCACCTCATCGACCGAGTAGGGCTCTACCTCCGTCTCGTCCTCTTCCATCCTGGGAGGCTTCGCCAGCGCGGCGGCGTTCTTCGCCGCGTGACCGCGCCGCACCGCTTCCCCCAGAGCCGTGCGGGCCGTCCTGTGAGCCTGGTGGGCGGTACCCGGCTTGCTGCCGGCGCTCTGCATCCGGCGGTAAAGGCTCTCCAGGTGTTCAGGCTCCAAGCGGTCGATGCGATGCTTACCGATGCCCGGCACCAGGTGCACCCGGACGGCGACCTCGTAACCGGCGTAGGTGTTCTCGCTCACGACGGGCTTGGCGATGTTCTCGACCCAGTGCTCAAGCCACTTCGCCACCGTCCACGGCTTTCCGGGCTGGCGCGCCGACCCTTCGTCGCGCTGCTTCTCCAGGCGCCGGACCTCGTCCACCAGCTCCTTTCGCGTGGGGCGCGTCAGGTGGCGGCGGTACGGCTCCCCGTTGTCCTTGTAGCCCATCGGGACACGGGCGTGCCAGCGGCCGTCCTTGCCCAGGTAAAGGGCCGATTCGCCGTTGGCCCGGCGAGTGCGCTTCTTCTCCTCTGCCACTGGCAGTTCCTCCGGTCGGTGCGAGGCAGACAGACCCGGAGCGCCGCCCGGCTGTCGGGCGGCGCTCCGGAACGGTGTGATCAGGCGGCGCGCTGCTCGGCGCGGCGGCGGGCGAGGTAGGCGGCGGGGGCGTCGGCGGGGACGCGTCGGAGTCCGCCGATGGTCAGGGACTCCAGTTCTCCGGTGCGGATGAGGGCGTAGCAGGTGGTGCGGCCGATGCGGAGGCAGCGGGCGGCCTCTTCGACGGTCAGGAGGACGGGGGCCGGACCGTTGGCCTTGGCGAGTCGGGTGGTGTCCAGGTCGGTGACGCTCATGTGGGCACTCCTGTGGGCAGTCCTTGGGGGCCGGTGCTGGGTGCACGTGTGTCCGAGGTACGGATTTCTGCGTCACCTGCGTCATCTGCGTCATTCGGGCCCCTGACCTGCGGTTTCGGGGTGACGCAGGACTGTGAGCGCGCGTCACCCGGTGACGCAGACCTCCGTCATCGGGTGACGCAGGTGACGCGGGGTGACGCAGGGATCGGCCGTCTGCGTCACCCGTCTTTAGGCTGTTCACCGGCCGCTTTCGGGGTGTGGGTGACGCAGGTGACGCAGCGTCTTCCTACTTCGGACAGAGAGGGGTGGTGTCTGTTGTGGTGCGCGGCTCAAAGAGTGAAGAACGGGCCGCTTCGCGGCGCGACCCTCGCAGGGCGGCGCCGCCGCCGAACAGCAAGAGGAGCACGCGGCGTCGGGTGCTCCTCTTGCTTGTCCGGGGTGATCGACCACCCGGTCAGAACGCCGGTTCCTGCTCGTGCGCGGTCGAGTCGGAGGCCGATCGCGCGATCTCGATGTAGCGGGACGACTTGGTGCGGCCCCAGTCGATGAGGACGCCCCGGGCTGCGAGTGTGGGCTGAAGGCGCTTGAGGCGGTCTGAGAGCACCTTGCCGGTCGTCGGCCACCCCTTAGGCAGAGGGCGGCACTCCTCGCCCGTGTAGAGGCCCGTGAAGGCGTGCAGCCATTCGGCGGACGTCATCCGCTGCTCGGTCCCCGGCTTCAGGCCGGCGGCGTGCTTGATCGCGGTCTGCGCCAACAAGTCGCCCTCGATCACATCGTCGTTGAGGTCGTCCAGGCTGGCGCGGTACGCGGCGAGCGCCCCGAGACCAGTCGCGGTGTCGAGCTGCGCGCACAAGTGCGCGAAGTCGGCCATCCGCAGGTCGGTCGGAGTGTCCGCCTCAGCAGCCCGGACCTGCACGGTGAGGTCCAGGAGCGAACCGAGGATGACCGGCAGCGCCTCTGCGAAGTCGGACCACAGTTCCGTCTCGGTGCGCCTCACGCGGGGGCGTTCCAGCCTCAGCGGCAGGAGTCGTTCGGCGAGGTCGCCCCGGAGGACACCGACGTCGATGCCGGTCAGCAGCAGCGGCCGGCGGTAGCCGACCCGGAAGACGTCCCCATCGGTGAACAGCGCGCGCTTGACGTTCTCCGCGCCGGTCACGATGCAGCACATCGCATCGGACAGTTCCGGGGTCAGGTGGGAGAGGTTGTCCAGGGCGGTGACCCATCCGGCCGCCACCGCCGTGATCAGGTTCTCCTCGTCCTTCGGGGCCCGGCGCAGGTCTCCGGTCATGCCCTCGATGATCCGCACGAGCATCCGCCCACCGGTGGACTTGCCCGCGCCCTGCGGCCCGGTGAGGAACGGGGCCGGGACGGGCACAGACGGACCGAGACAGCCGATGAGCCAGGCGATGGCCAGGCACTCGGTCTCGGCGGTGGCGAAGTTGCACAGCCGCATCAGAAGGTCGATGCCCTTGCCGTCGGTGTCCTTGACCGGCAGGGGCAGTTCCCCGGTGAGCTGGGTACGGCGCCAGCAGACTTCCTGCGGGTCCGGGATAGCGATGTCCCAGCCGGTGGGGTGGATGCGGACGGACTGCCCATCGCTGCGGCCCAGGTCCAGCCACGTCGCCCCGTCGAATCCCGGGGCGACGCGGATGTGCACGGGCTGCACGTCCCCGGTCATCGCCAACGCTTCGATCAGGTCTAGCGCCTCCTTCATGGCGGTGCCGTTGAACACGCCCAGACCGTCGCGGAACAGTCCGACCATGAGTTCCTGCCGGTGGCTGCCCGTGGTGCCCTGGGAACGGATCGGGCGGGCCACGGGGTGGCCGTTGCGCTGCGCGTACACGGTGCCGTCTGCGGTGCGGAAGTAGCGGAAGTGGGATTGCGCGTAGTCGGTGATGACCTCGCGGGCCGGGTTCTTGTCGTCGTCGGACATGCTCACAGCCCCAACGTGGTCTGGGCGTTGGTCCACGCGTCCGTGCAGTGCCGCAGGGACTCGCCCTTGGCCTGCGCGGCGGCGAACAACCGTCCGATGTGGGTGTCGGTGAGGCAGCCGCACCGGCCGTGCGTGGACAGCACCGCCAGGAAGGTGCGGTACACGGTCGTGTGCACGGCGCTGGACGCCTCGGTGATGCGCTGCTCGGCCATGGCGATTCCACGGGCGAGGTAGGCGGGCGTTCGGTGCGGGCATTGCCCGCCCCCGGCTGGTGCGGGCATGGCGACGGCATGCGGCGCCGGGCGGACCGGAGCGGGCGCCTTGACGGCCAGGGCGCGGACGGTGTCCGGCAGGGCGGTCATGGTGCCGGTGCCGGGCCCGAGATAGCGGGCGTAGGCCATGGTGGACTTGATGTCCACGCCGGGCCGCACGCCGTTCGCGGACGGCATGCGGCCCAGGTAGAGCCAGTGCTCGCCCCGGGTCGTGGGCACGGTCTGCGTGGCCGGCAGGTTCTCGCGGGCCCAGTGGACCGCATCGGCGTCGTCCAGGTCCACGACCGTCAGCCCCGCCCCGCCCGGGTGGTAGGCGACCGCGCTCGCGCGCATCCACGCGCGCCGCCACCCGACCGAGGCGATGACGTCCGCATCAGTGGTCGCGGCGGCCCAGCCGTGGCAGGGACCGAGGCACGAGCACGGTCCGGGGGTCTTCATGTTCGGCCGGCCGCCGCACGCGTTGTCCACGCACGCCGTGCAGTTGCCGAAGGGGACTTTGCCCACCCGCAGCGGCAGGACCGGGACCCGAGAGGCAGCCAGGGCGAGCGCGGTGCGCAGGTACTCGCTCATGCCGCCACCCCCCACGCAGCGCGAGAGGCCCGGAAGGCGCGGCCGATGTACTCGCTGTAGGCGGGCGGGATGGCCTCGGTCAGTTCCTCGCGCACGTCGGTCCACGTGATGCCCATCGCCGCTTGCAACTCCCGGACGGTGGGCTTGCCCCCACCGTTGCCGTAGGCGGCCACGTACGGGCCGTCGTAGAAGCGGCCGTGACGGTAGCCGCGCACGCGGCCCCGGTGCGGCTGGTGCTCGGGCTGTGGCACGGTCCAGCCGCCGGCCTCGAAGTTGCGGTGCCGGATCACTCCGAGACCGAACATCTCCCCGCACAGGGTGAGGTCTTTGCGGATCTCCGCACGTCCGTTGGGCTGCTCGATGACGTACGGCAGGCCCGTCTCATCGAGCAGGGCGCGGGTGGGTGCCACAAGGTCGACGTGGGCTCCACCCCACCCCTGGGAACGGTTGGTGCCCACCGTCAGCGTGCACTTGTCCTGGCAGGGCGGGGAGGCGTGCACGAACGCGTACCGGCGGATCTCGCCCGTGGCGATGAGGTGAGCGAGGTAGGCGAGCGCGTCACCCCGGTGGTACGGGAAGGGGTAGTTCGGCCGGTGGGCGATGTCGCAGCCATGCACGCGGAAGCCGGCGCGCAGGTACCCCATGGCGGCGCCGCCAGCGCACGAGAAGAGATCCAGGAGTAACGGCCGCTCGCCGTCTCGCCGGAAGGTGGTCGGTTGGGTCATGCTGGGAGACCTCCACGGGTCTGTTGACGGTCTGGTGGAAGGCGGCGGCCCCGGTTCTTGGCGGAAGGGGGCCGCCGTCGTCGTTGTGCGGCTGGGTCAGGCGGCGGCGGACTCGTCGCCGCGCGTGGCGGTCAGGCAGCCGTCCGTGGTGCGGACGATCGCGCCGTCGGTAGTGAGGGTCTTGACCGCCTTGGACACGGCGCCCTTGGACAGGCCCGTGAGCGTGACCAAGTCCTTCTGCCGGACCGGCTCGTCAGCGGTCTCGATGGCCTTCAGCACACGGGCGGCGGCGCCATCCGGGAGCGGGGCCGCCTCGGTCGCGGTGTCCTTGACGAGGGTGAGCGTCGGGGCGCCCGCGGCTTCCACCGTGGGAGCCACGCTGCGGGACCACGGCGTGCGGTCGGGCAGAGCGATGACCACGGCCTTGTCCATGTAACGGACCTTGACAGGGTCGGGCTTGCGCTTGCCGTCCCGGATCAGCGCCACACCCGGTACCGGGAGTTCGTCGGCGTTCCAGCCCTTGGCCTGTGCGTCCTCCCCGAGGACGACGCGGGCCTCGGCCGGGGTGCGGACCGCGAGGCAGATGGAGACGCCGATCTGCGGGGCGATCTGCTTGGGGATGCCGTCGCCGATGGTGGGCTTCTGCGTCATCCACCACAGGTCGATGCACGCCGCGCGGCCCATCCGCGCCAGCGACTCCAGCCCCGGCAGCGCGGACCGGTTGACGGTGCGGGTCTTGCCGTCGCTCGTCTCGGTCTCGTAGGGGACCTTGTCAGCGGCGGTCATGACTTCGGCGCCTTCATCGACCACGACCGTGATGCGCGGCCGGTCCGCCGTCGGGGTCCAGGTGTCCTGGCCCTTGGGCAGGACGGAGAGCCGTTCCAGCATCTCCGTCTCCAGCTCGTCGACCACGTCGACGACTTCGCGCGGGGTGGAGGCGACGCGGGCCCGGTGGTCCCACAGGCGGCCTTCCACACGCTTGAGGTCGATGATGACGAGCGCGTTCGCCGCGCCCTCGGACGCCTCATACAGCAGCGGCCGGGACGCCACGCTCTTGCCCGCCCCGGACCGCCCGGCGATCAGCAGCCGTTCCCCGAGCGGCACGGTCACCTGCTCACCGGTCACGGTGTCGATGCCGAGGGAGCGGCGTTCAGGCGTCCACGTCAGGTCGTCGCCGTCGGCCGCGCTGCGGGTGCGCAGGATCAGTTCGGCCCAGCCGCCCTGCTTGCCCGCCTTGATCTGCATGCGCAGGCTCGTGCGGGCCCCGAGCAGGGCGCGGATGTGGTCCTCGGCGGCGCGGAGCTTGGTCGCCGTCCACGTGCCGTCCAGGCGGACGGCGACGACGATGCCCGCCTCGGTCAGCTTCGGCCGGCCGGTCAGCGTGCCGGACAGGCCGCGCTGTTCGGCGTGCTCCTTCCAGTGCTGCGGCTGCAACCGCTTCAGCAGCGCCGACTCTTCAGCGGTGGGCTTGAGTCCAGTCGTGTCGCGCTCGTGCACCGCGATCCACACCGACAGGGCGGTGACGGCGGCCACCACGGCGACGGCCGACCACACCCACACGCGGGTGGAGACGTGCGGCAGCCACACGTACCCGGCGACACCGAGAGCGGCGGCGGTCTTGGTGGCGAACAGCCACATCGGGTCCGGCACGCGCCGCTTGGCGGTGCGCAGCTCGCGCTCGGCGCGGTGGCGCAGCGGGGTGACGCCCTCGGGGTCGATGGCGCGCGCGGTGGCCAGCGCGCGGCGGGCATCGCGCACGAGCGGCTTGCGTTCGGCGCGCAGCGCGGAACGGCGCTCGGCTTCCTTGCGCCACCGGTCGGCGGTCCAGCGGGCGGCCGTGGCGGCGTACTGGCGGTGGGTACGCCAGACTTGGGACTGACTCACGGTGTCCTCTTCTCAAGGGTTCGGTGGGTTGGTGGTGGCGGGCCCTGCGACGGCCCGTCACCACGCATGTGTGTTACGCGGAGTGAGCGTGTTTCCGGTTTCCTGGTTTCCGAGGCGGCCCCTACGCGTGCGCGCGCGAGGACGGAAACTTCCGTCACCCTGCGTCGCTATGGGGTCTATGGCGGGCGAACAGGCTTCCGGGGGTCAAACCCCACGCGGAAGGCCCCTCGGGCGCTCTGTGGGCCGTCTACGGCCTCGGGGCGTTTCAGCGGCCCTTCCGGCCGCTCCTGCCGGTGCTCTTGGTGCCGGTGGTGACCGAGCGGACGACGGTGACCACGGCCCACCCGAGCACCAGCGCGATGAACGCGAGCATCGCGATGTTCGCGGCGATGGCGGTCAGCACGCCGACGAGCAGCGGGCCGAAGTAGACGCCGGCCGCGACCGCACCGGCACCGACCCCGGAGCCCAGCGCGACGCGCTGCACCGTGCGGTCCGGCGGCGCCTGGTGGATGTGCACCACCTGCGGCCCGGCGGGCTGCTGGGCGGGCAGCGCGGTGGGGTCGGCGTAGACGTGGCTGCCGTCGGGGAGCTGCACGACAGTCAGCGGGCGGTGTGCGGGGAGCTGTTCCATGACGCACCCTCCGGGGCGTTGTCGGAAAAAGCGCAGGCAGAGCACATGCCGAGCGACGGCGGGATGACGTATCCCGCATCCCGGCGGCAGGCGGGGCAGAGGCGGCGGGCGGCGTTGGCCTTGACCAGGGCCGCCCACCGGGCCGGGGTCATCGGACGCACCGGCTTGGCGCGGTCGACACGGTAGAGGTAGGCGACCAGCGGGCCCCGCCGGCGCCGGGGCCGTTCGAGCTGCGCGGCCACGTCCTGACCGCCGGGGCGCAAGCCGAGGGCGCGGAGCTGTCGGCGGGTGGCGTAGCCGTCCGGGGCCAGGTGCCACCGGTAGACGGGCAGCGCGGCCATCAGGCGACCAGAAGGCCGCGTTCGGCACGCAGGGTGTCGCGCAGGGTACGGGCGTTCGCCGGCGAGGTGCGAACCTCACGACGGATGCCCTCGGCAGTCAGCTTGGCGTCCGGCCAATCGGCCGTCGCCTTCCGAGCCTCGTCGAGCAACTCATCCGGAGTCCGCTTCAGCCGCGGGGCGCGGGCGACCTCGGGCACACGGCCCGTGGCCCGGCGTGGCCGACTCGACTCGGCAGCCACCGTGCGCCGCTCGATCGGTGTCACACTCGGCTGCTCGATGGCCTTGACCGGCTTGCTCGGGATGGTCGACTTCAGGAAGCCGACGGCCACCGGTCGGGGCAGCGCCGTGACGTTCGACGTGATCGGCGCCGGGGTCGATACCGCAAGGTCAGAACTAGACCGATTCATCTCGGTACTGGTCGATTCCTCCGCATTCGCGGTCGGAGCCGCGATCGGGGTGGGGCGGTGGTGCAGCACCTTCGCCACGAGGTCCGAACCGAAGTAGATCGACCCGACCGGCAGCGACGTGGCGAGCAGCACGAGCGCCCAGTTCGCCGGGTCCCAGTCGGCCAGTCGACCCCAGTCGACCGAGCGGCCGTGCAGCTCCGGGACCAGGCCGTGCACGTAGTTCAGCACGAGCGAGGCGATCGTGTAGGCCGCCAGCACCCGCAGCGCGAACGTCCGATCCCGCCCGGCGAGCACGAGCGTCGCAATCAGGGCCAGGGCCATGAGGCCGTCGACGACGAACGGGTACAGCGTCGCCGCCGTGCCGTCCGCGCCGATGGCGCCCGCGATGTCGCGCAGGGCGTTCCAGGACACCCGGAACGCCATCGCGACGACGGCGACCAGCGCCAGCACCAGGGCGGCGCGGCCCTTGCGGTGCAGGTTCATGCGGCACCGCCCGTCTGCCCGGACAGGCCGTTGACGTGGTCGCGGTGCGCGGCGAGCACGCGCCGGCGGGCCCGGCGGATCCGCCGCTCGTCCAGCTCGCACGGCGTGCGGTCGATGACGACGATCTGCGCGTCCAGCAACTCCATCTCCGCGCGGATGACGGGCATCTCCGCGTCGATGGCGTCCAGCTCCGCGTCCGTGGGCTCCATCCACGGCTCGAACGCGGTAACAGCGTCCTGAACAGTCACGATGTGGTCCATGGGTCGTGTTCTCCCTAGCAGGTGGCAACGGCCCGAACAGCGGCCCCGGTGTTCGAGCACCGGGGCCGCGCGCCGTTGGAGACGGGATCTCCGGCTCCCCTCTGCGCCGCTCGTACGAGACGAGCAGCGGAGGCAACCGGCGCGGCGTGCGCCGCGAGGTCGAAGCGCAGTCAGGCGCTGCGCGATCCGTCTTTTCGACTCGGGGAGACGGGGCCCGCCTATGCAGTTGTCAAGCAACTCCCGGCGCAGGGCCTCTCGTTGTGGCAGGCCGTCCCGAACCAGAACCGCACCTCAGTGAGTTGGTGCGGCGTTGCATCTACAGACTGGACCGGTGGACCGGTCCAGTCAAGCAGTGAAATCGGAGTTATCGAGCAGTGGCGAGCGTTTGCGCAGCTCAAGCAGCTTGACGGGGCATCAAAAAAGCTGGACCGGCGGACCGGTCCAGCTATCTTTCGGTGGGCTCTACCTACATCGCGTAGGTGTCCACCTGCTCAAAGAGAGCGGCCGGGGTGACGCCCTCTTCACAGACCAGCGGGCACCCCTCTTGGTCGAATGCCGTGTGCAGGAGGACCGCGACCGCGCTACCTGGCTCGACACCCAGCCGTTCCGCCTCAACTTGGGTGGCCAGGCGCACGGTAGTCACGTCCACGCCCTCCACAGGAAACCGCCCGGTCTGTCGACGAACGTAGCGGGTCGTCCCCTCTGCGATTGGTGCTGTGTCGGAGAGGCGAGGTGCAGCCTCTCCGATCTCAGGAGGGAACCACGCTTCCACGCAGCTATTGGGGCTCCCGTCTGGCAGCTGGAGGACCCGGACACGCCGGAGGGCCAGGGTGCCGGGTGCGAGGCCAAGAGCATTGGCCACGCGTGTGGGCGGTTCAGCCCAGTCGGGCGTGCCGATCCGCAGGAACGGCATACCACCCAAGATGCGTGCCGACCCGGCCCGCCGGGCGCCGGCGGGACGTGCCACGGGGGTCTCTGTGACGACGAACCCGGTTCCTTGCTTGGCCACGACTACGCCGTCGTTCCGGAGCACGTCCACGGCCTTGATGGCAGTGGCTCGCGACACGTCCCACTGTTCGGCCAGGTCTCGGCCGGACGGAATCGTCTCGCCGGGGGCGAATTCACCTGCGGCGATGCGGGTCCGAAGCGACTCGGCGATCTCCTCGTACTTCAGAACAGCCATTGGCTTCCCTTACTTCGCGCGCTGGACTGGTCCACCGGTACACACGATACTGCGGGCATGTCGAATCTCGAATTGGCTCCCTCCGTGATGCGGTTCTACGGCGAGACAGTGAACGAGGACAGCCGTCTGCGCAGCTCGGCAGACGGGCGGATGGAGCTGGTCAGGACTCAAGAGCTTCTCCGACGGTTTCTGCCCCCCGCACCGGCCCGCGTACTCGACGTGGGTGGGGGGACCGGGATTCATGCCGAATGGCTGGTGCAGGACGGCTACGACGTGACGCTGGTGGACCCGGTGCCCCGGCACGTCGAGTACGCCTCAGCCGTGTGTCCTGCGGTCGTGGGGGATGCCCGCGCCCTAAGCGAGCCGGACGACAGTTACGACGTCGTGCAGCTTCTTGGGCCGCTCTACCACCTGCCAGACCCAGAGGACCGGCGTATCGCGCTGGCGGAGGCGCACCGCGTGGTGAAGCCGGGCGGGCTGGTCGCAGCAGCAGCCATCAACCGGTACGCCTCGTTGTTTGAGCACGTGACGTACGCCCATCTGCACAAGGAGCGAATCCGGGACTCCGTCTCCAAGATTCTTGAGACAGCCGTCTATGACGGCGTGCGAGGATTCACCCTGTCGTACTTCCACCGGGCTGAGGAACTGGTCTCGGAGCTGGTGGCCTCTGGGCTCACTGAAGTGCAGGTTTTCGGGATTGAGGGCCCCGCGTGGTCGCTCGTCAAGACAGCCGAGCAGCAGCCCGGTGAAGGGCCCACGGATGAGCTGATCGCATCGGCCATGGAGGCGGCCCGCATGGCGGAGCCGTACCCGGAGTTGCTGGCCGCTAGCTCGCATCTCTTGGCTGTGGGGAGAGCTTCCGCGGACATCAACCCCTGACATCAACGGTGGCGAACACTGGCGGACAGCCACGCCCGTTCCGCCTTAGGCACAGGCCGGTTTGGGCGCGGGGGCAGGGGGCGCAAAGCGCGCGCACCCGCCTACGGATCAGATGACATCTACCCAGATCGTCAGCCGGGCCGAAACGCCAGTCCGTATTAAGAGCGGTAGGTGCGAGCTACAGCCCCCGCCTCGTGAGGAGTCGAGACGGGGGCGTTCGCACCAGCTCCAAAACGGTATTCGACGGCCTCATGAACTCCTATGATCGGATCGCGTGTAATCGGCACGAGGGGTCGCAGCGGGGGAGCATGGCGCAGTCACCGGGGGCAGCAGAGCGCGCGATTGAGAGTCTTCTTGACCACGACAGGAAGATCCTCGAACTTCGACGTGAAATACGTTCAGCACACATAAGGCGCTTTGTCCTAGTTTCAACCTACGCTTCCGCCCCCACACTGCTGCTTCTCCTGTTCGTCGGGAACATCGCCACATGGGGCCGCGTCGACCTCACCCGCGTCAACATAGCCGGGATCCCGATTCTTCTAGCTTTGCTCGTTTTGTGTGCAATTGTACGAATTCTCAGTTCTGGTGACCTCTTCGATGGAGTGCTTACCGAAGACTGGGAAGCCGGGTACGCAGCTGAGAAGAAGATCGACCTCACGCTGGCCATCGAGCGCAAGCGTCTCTCTGCAGCCTCTACGAACCTGCCAACGGAAACGCGTCGGCACATCTACCGGGAGACCGTCCCGGGAGC
Source organism: Streptomyces sp. NPDC031426 (assembly GCF_055581585.1). Taxonomy (NCBI): domain Bacteria; kingdom Bacillati; phylum Actinomycetota; class Actinomycetes; order Kitasatosporales; family Streptomycetaceae; genus Streptomyces; species Streptomyces sp. NPDC031426. Next base: position 385,750 of record NZ_JBVIJE010000007.1, on the reverse strand, counting down.
CATCGAACAGTATCGAGCTGACGGACTGCGCTACCGGCGTATCCACAACTTCTTCCAGAGCATCATCATCATCGGTTCGCTTGCGACTTCGACGGCAGCGAGCCTTGCGGAGACTCCAGCTCCCTTCAAGTGGATCACTGTTGGCACAAGCTTCGCCGTAGGCCTCGCGGCAGGCTTCACGGGCTACTTCAAGTTCCGCGAGCGCAGCTTCTACCTCCAACAGACGGCGGACTCCATTGAGGAGGAGTACGACGCTGTCAACCTGAAAGTGGGTCGCTACAAGGGCAGCGCAGACGACGCAGCAGCCCTGTTGGACTTCACCGAGCGTGTGGAGACCCTGAAGAACGACCAGCGTAAGCGGCAGCAACAGCTCGACCAGCCGACAGAGACGCCAGAGGGTTAGCGTCGTTGTCCGGGTCTTTGTCCAGTGCACCGACGGCCGCCACTGTTCACCGGCGTGCGCGCACCCCCTCTGACCTGGCCCGCGAACTCGTACGAACGCCCCCGTACGGCCGCGCGGACAGTTGGAAAGCGTGTTGGGGGCAACCCCTCACGAGTTCGAATCTCGTATCCTCCGCCAGTGCCTCACCGGGCACGATGTCGAAGGGCCCCACTGTTCGCAGTGGGGCCCTTCGACGTGCGTGGTCTCAGTTTTGGTCTCATTTGGCTCCGGAGGAGCCCCACAGCTTCTCTCCGACCTGATCCGCGACCTTCCGGAGCATGAGCCCTGTCACATGCATGTAGCGAGCTCGCATCCGCGCGGCGCCACCCGGCTCCCATCCCATGATCGCGTCCACGCTGCCATCCGGGACACCGAGCACGAGGAGGACCGTAGCCGCCGTGTGGCGAGCGTCATGAAGGCGCCCGTCCCGCACGCCAGCGTCCCGAAGAAGCCGCTTCCACACGTGGTAGTCGGTGTTCGGGCTCAGAAGCCCCCCAGTCGGCGACGTGAAGACGTAGCCCTTGTCCTCCCAGTCGGCTCCGGCCCCCGCGCGCTCCCGGTCCTGCTCCTCCCTGTGCTTGCGGAGCAGCTTGATCAGCGGGTCAGGCAGGCCGACCGTTCGGCGGCCAGAGCGTGATTTCGTGCTCTTGTGCTCGCGCCGGATCTGCTCGCGTTTGGGGCAGTACCCCGGCTTCTTGCCGCACGACTCGTCCCGACCGGATCCTGCACGACCTGCTCCCTCAGCCCCAGACGGACGACGTCGCTCTCCTTCTGACCCGGACCAGGACCCTTGGCACCAGCCAGGTCGCCACCTGGGAACTGCCCGCCGAACCCTCCGTCGTGGCCCTGGCCCGTGAACTCGCCTGTGAGGGTCTGGCCGCCTGGCACCAGCAGGAAGCTGCCTTCACCGCGGAACTCGTGGTGAGCGAACTGGTCACCCATGCCATCCGCTACGGCTCCCCACCGATCCACCTGCGGCTCATCCGTGACACGGCGTTGATCCGTGAGGTCAGCGACGCCAGCGGCCCAGCCCCGCATCTGCGACGCGCCCGCCTCTCCGACGAAGGCGGCCGGAGCCTCCTCATCGTCGCTCAGCTCTCCCAGCGGTGGGGCAGCCGTCACACCCGCACCGGCAAGACGATCTGGGCCGAACTACCCCTCACCCCTGCCCAGCATTGATCTTCATCCGCGGGGAGGTCCAATAGCGGGCGTGGTACGCGGTAAGCGGCGGGGACGGGAGCAGCCATCAGGCGTTCGCCACCGCCGGCGTCAGACGTGCCGCGCTCCGCAGCGAACGGGAAGCGGTCAAGGCGAAAAAATCTGTGGCTCTTCGCGGCAACCTTTTCGGCCTCTGGGACCACTCAGCGTTGTCCGGCCAAGTGGTCCGGTCAGATGCAACGGCTGAAAGAGAGCACAGGCATGTCCCTGGAACGAGAGCACAGACATGTCCCCGGCCCACCCACGTCATCGTTGGCGTCCCGCGTCGGCGGCCACCGCGCCGACGGCGGCGGCCGCGGTGGTCGCCCGAAGCATCGTGGCCGTCGATTGCTCGCGCGTCGGGGTTTCTGGGCGGGCCTCGTCATGGTTGTCGTGGCCGGCTCGGCTGTCGTGGTCAGCCAGGCTTCGGCGCAGCAAACCCTGGATCTGAAGAAGTGGTACGTGCTGGTCAACCGCAACAGCGGCAAGGTGCTGGACGACCGCGCCTTCGCCACGAACGACGGCGCTGCGGTGGTGCAGTGGGCGCGCCACGGAGGGGCCAACCAGCAGTGGCGGTTCATCGACGCGGGTGACGGGTACTACCGGCTGCAGAACCGGAACTCCGGCAAGGTGCTGGACGACCTCGGCTGGTCGAAGACCGCCGGCTCCGCCATCGTGCAGTGGAAAGACCTGAACGGCACCAACCAGCAGTTCAAGGTGGCCAAGTCGCCGGACGGCTACGTGCGTTTGGTCAATCGCTTCAGTGGCATGGCTGTCGATGTCCACAACGCCGCCAAGGCCGACGGGGGCTACGTCGTCCAGAACCGCGACCGGGGCAGCGCCGATCAGCAGTGGCAACTCGTCCCGGCCGGGAGTGTCGGCAGCGCCGGTACGCCCACCGCGCCGGGCGGCAGCGTTCCCACCAGCCAGACTCCGAGCGGCTCGCACCCGTCGTCGCCGTCGTCTCCCGAGGCTGGTGGCGGCAGCTCGACGACACGTTTCATGGGCAGTAGCACGGTGCTCATCGGCGGCTCGATGTCTGATGCCTCGGCGGCCGCCGCGCCGTTCGACGTGCGGTACGCCTATGTGCACAGCCAGCCCGCGCCCTCGTCGGCTTACTATTCGGCATCGCTCTGCCAGGCCGCGTGGTCGAGCTGGTGGGGCTGCTGGAACGGCAGCACCACGGCGCCCGGCACTTACGTGACCTGGCGGGACACCGTGGCGGCCCACGCGACGTACAAGGGCAGCCCGCGCCCGCAGAAGATGCTCTGGACGTGGTACTCGTTGCGCGACCTCGGGGATGCGGCAGGCCAGGGCGACGGTCCGGGCGAGGTCGTGGCCATCAACCGGCTTGACCTGCTCACCCGGTACATGAACGACTACCGTTTCTTCCTCCAGAAGATCGGCAACTCGAACGACATGATCGACCTTGAACCCGACTTCTGGGGCTACGTCCGGTCGCTCGGCGATCCGCACAAGGTTGCCGCCCAGGTCTCGGCCGCAAACCCGACCGATTGCGGATCGCAGGAGAACAGCGCCGCCGGACTCTCCCGCTGCCTGATCTCGATGGCGCACAAGTACGCGCCGCACACCGCCGTGGGGCTCCACCTCACCTGCTGGGACTGGCAGAACAACACCCAGGGATGCATCAAGGACTACGCAAGCCTCGGGGCACAGAACGCCGACCTCCTGGTCACCGACGTGTCGGACCGCGACGCAGGCTGGTACGCGCAGCCGGCACACGGCGGCCGTGACACCTTCTGGACCGACCAGAAGGCCGCCGACTCGCTGAGGTTCTACAAGACGATGGCCGAGTCCGTGGGCAAGCCGGTGGTCCTGTGGCAGATCCCCGTGGGCAACATGGCGCAGAACAACACCCTCAACCATTACAAGGACGACAAGGTGGACTGGTTCTTCGGGCACATGGACCAGGTGGCGAACGCCCATGTCGCCGGGCTGCTGTTCGGTCCAGGGCAGCAGGAACAGACAACGGCCGAGACCGACGGCGGAAACCTGATCAGCAAGACCATCGCCTACCACAACTCAGGTGGCACAGCGCTCAAGTAGGCGAAGGCACGAATGCGCCCCCATCTTCCCGATGGGGGCGCGTTTTCGTCATCTTCGTCTGGCTGAGGACTTCTCGGCCGGCGCCGGCCATGCCGCCGTCGGTGCGGGCGTCGATCGAGGCGGCCTTGGCGAAAGGGATGATGGTGCTGACAGGTGCCGGCAGAACGCCGATCCGGGACGTCGGCGCCCACGCCGCGCAGGATCAGGAGCACGCCCATCTGCCGGACAAGCCTCCCCGGGCCTCCGCCTGGTCCCCAAACGATTGGAACCCCAGCCGGCGTACGGCTGGGGTTCCTCGAGGCGGTGAGTATCGGTCAGCGGGTGGAGGTGCCCGAGCCGTAGACCGCTCGTCTACGCCGCCGGTGCGCCGCACCAGATCGCGATCACCACGGATCAGGCGGGTCAGCGCTGCAGGGTGAGGACCCCCGGCCGCCACGGCAGTCGGTCGTAGGGGCCGGCCGCGGTGGGGGACTTGCCCTGGTAGAGGAACTGCAGGTGGCAGGGGTCGATGGTCATGGTCTGGTCGGGGTTGGTGCGGACCAGGTCGCCGTGGCTGATGTCGTTGGTCCAGGTGGCACCGCTGTTGGCCTTGCCGGCGAAGGGGTTGCTCTCGCTGGCGGCCTGCGGGGTCCAGGAACCACTCAGGCTGGTGGCGGTGAACGAGCGGAAGTAGCGCTGCTCGTTCGCGCCCCGAGCCTCGACGATCATGAGGTACTGGTTCTGGCCCTGCACCTTGTAGACCTGCGGCGCCTCGAACAGGTTCTTCACCGTGTCGCTCATGACCGTCGTGTAGGACGAGCCGAAGTTGCCCGGGAAGTTCCCGATCGGCATGCTCGCCCGGTAGATCTTGCCGTTGTCACCGGCGAAGAACAGGTAGATGTTCCGGTCGTCGGCGATCAGTGTCTGGTCGATCGGGCCGGTGGGGGATTCAGTCTTGGGGATGCTGCCGGTGAACAGCGGCTGCGGCGCGGACCAGCCGTCGGGGTCGGTGGGGTCGCTCGACGTGCGGTAGACGAAGGGCGACGCGCCCCACTGGGACGCCAGCACCCAGATCTTCTTGGGCGCGAAGTAGAACAGCGTGGGCGCCACCGCGGACTGGCTCATCCCGGTCTGGCCGGCCGACGCCATGTCCGACCAGTTCGTGAAGGGCCTGAACATCATCGAGCCGTACGACGATCCCGACACGCTCGACGCGTACACCAGGTGCTTGCCGTTGTACACCACGTCGGTGAAGTCCTTCACCGCGTCCCATCCGTTCGCCGGCTGCGCCAACGCACCCGTCGACGACCACCGGTACGTCGACGGAAGAGCACACGTGCCGCCCGCCGGCGCGGGCGCCGAAGTCCTTAGGTTCCAGTGCTGGTGGGCGCCGCCGTTGGAGTCCCAGATCTGGACGGGAGTGCCGTTGGCGGTCCGACCGCCGGGGATCTCCAGCGCCCGGCCGCTGGCGACGTTGGTCAGCGTGTAGGAGCCGTCACTGTTGCGGCCGGCCCGCCAGTGCTGGTTGGTGCCGCCGCCCGAGTCCCAGACCTGCATCCTCGTCCCGTTGCCCGTCTGGTTGCCCGGCTCGTCCAGTACCCGGCCGCTGGCGACGTTGGTCAGCGTGTAGGAGCCGTCGCTGTTCCGGCCGGCCCGCCACTGCTGGTTGGAGGCACCGCTGGCGTCCCACACCTGGAGCGGGGTGCCGTTGCCGTTGTATCCCGCGGGCTCGTCGAGAACGCGTCCGGCGGCCACGTCGGAGAGCGTGTAGACCGCGCCGGAGGTGATGCCGCCTGCGTCCGGCGTGCCGCCGCTGGCGCTGCCCAGGGCGGTGAGCGCCGCACTGTAGGCGGGTTTCTTGTTGCCGCTCGCGTCGAACAACAGCGGGTTCTCACCGGTGCGCCACGAGTCGCTGTCCCTGATCCCCCACACCGTGATGCCCGTGCAGCGGGCGACGTTCATGCACGCCTGGACGGCGTTGGTGTACGCCGTCGGCGACGCCTGGGCGATGTCGAGTTCGGTGATCTGGACGTCCACGCCGAGCGCGGCGAACTTGGACAGAGTGGTCTGGTAGCCGGCCGGTGGGCCGCCTGCGCCGAAGTGGCTCTGGAAGCCGACGCAGTCGATCGGTACACCGCGGGACTTGAAGTCCTTGACCATCGCGTAGACGCCCTGCGTCTTGGCGTCGGTCCAGTTCTCGATGTTGTAGTCGTTGTAGCAGAGCTTGGCGGAGGGATCGGCGTTCCGGGCGGTGCGGAACGCCTCCTCGATGAAGCCGTTGCCCAGCACGTCCTGGAAGACCGAGCTGCGGTGCCGGCCGCTGCCGCCGTCGGCGAACGCCTCGTTGACCACGTCCCAGGCGTAGATCTTGCCCTTGAAGTGGCTCATCTCGGTGGTGATGTGGTTGTCCATCACACTGCGCAGGGTGTTGGCGTCGGTGATGGACTTCACCCAGCCAGGCAGTTGCGAGTGCCACACCAGGGTGTGCCCGCGCATCCGCTGCCCGTGCGCGGAGGCGTGGCCGACGATCGAGTCGGCCGGGCCGAAGTTGAAGGTGCCGCGGGACGGTTCGGTGGTGTCCCACTTCATCTCGTTCTCCGGGGTGATCATGTTGAACTCCCGGTCGAGAATCGTGGAGTACGTCGAGTCCCCGAGCCTGCCCGAGGACACCGCCGTACCGAAGTAACGGCCGCTGCCGGCCGCTGCACCGGCAAGGGTCGGCGTGCGGGCATTCGGCGTGTGGGCGGCCTGGGCGACCAGCGGTACGGCGGCACCCGCGGCGGCGAGGACCACGGCGGCGGCGAGCACGCGGCGGGTAGCCGGACGGCGGCGATGAGAGCGGTTCTGATCTGACAAGGGCATGTCCTTCTGGCACAACGGGCCTTGATCCGGCCCTGGTTACTCGCCAGTCGCCGCCACGCACACAAAGGTTGCCGCGATCGCGGGAAGAATTTTCACGGCCGCCGTCACCGTCCCCACCCAGTCCCGCGGCGACCTGCTGGCCACCGTGGAGGCCACCTACGCCGACGGGACCAACGCCGGGTCGGCCGATGGGACCAACGCCGACCCGGCCGACTGGACCCCGTACCAGCAGTTCGGGTACTTGTTCTCCCACCGGGCTGTGCGGCAAGGGGACTCATCCCCTTGCCGCACAGCGGCCTTCACCGGGTCGGGACGAACCCTCCCCGGACCGACGCGGAGCCGCCCGAACCCTGCGCGTCGACGCGGTAGCCGTCGCCCGCGGCACTGCGCACGCCGGTGCCGTTGTTGAACTGGGCGGCAAACTCATAGCTCCCGGCCGGCACGGTCAGGCCCGGCTTGAGGACCCAGCGGTAGACCAGCGTGCCGTCGGCCTCCTGAGCGGTGACGGTGAAGTCACCACTCGGCAGGGTCTGCCAGGTGCCGGTGTTCTTCACCCCGCCGGTCTGCACGATCCGTATCTCGATCGTGAGCGAGGTGAGCGGCTGGGTCGTCTTGAGGGCGAGGTTGCTCTGCGTCCAGTAGACGGTGCTGTGCGGGTCCACCGAGCCGGTCGACCACAGCGCCCCGTTGCGGCTCTCGCCGGCGGCCGGCGATGGACTGGTGGCCGGCTGAGTCGGGCGCGGGCTGCCCGGGGTGGTGGCCGGGGCCGGCGCGACAGGGGTGGGGCGGGCCGATGTCGGGTGCGGGGAGCCGGCGGTCGGGGACGGGCTGGCCGGCGTGGTCACGGTGGCCGACGGCGACGAGTGCGCGACGATGGCGGCGACGGCGAGGCCGCCGGTCGCCAGGATGCCGGCGGCGGCGAGTCCGGCGAGCGCGACCCTGGTACCGGACCTCGCGAACGGCCGCGCGCGGTGACGGACGGCGGGGCCGGCCACGCCGCGTTGCACCCGGGCCAGCATCCTCGCGCGGTCGGGCCGGTGGGCCTCGGCGGCCTCGCGCAGCCGACGGGCGATCTCCTCGTTCACCGGTTCCTCCTCCCTGCCACCAGGTCCCCGACCGCTCGCGCGCCAAGAATCCTTTCCAGCTCGGCCATTCCCTTCGAGGTCTGGCTCTTCACCGTACCGACCGATATGCCCAGCGCCACCGCCGTGTCCTTCTCCGACAGGTCGAAGGCGTGCCGCAGCACCACGCAGGCACGCTTGCGGAACGGCAGCCGGGCGAGCGCCGCGCGGACGTCCAGCACGGCCGCCATGTCCGGCCCCTCCACCTTCTCGGGGCTGCGGGACCAGAACAGCGTGATCCGGCGTCGCTCGCGCACCGCGCTGCGGATCCGTCCCCGCGCCAGGTTGGCCACCACGCCGCGGGCGTAGGCGAGCGGGTGGTCGGCCTGCCGCAACCGGTCCCAGCGCTGCCACAGGGCGACCAGGGCATCCGCCGCGAGGTCGTCCGCCGCGTCGGTCTCGCCGGTCAGCAGGTGTGCTAGACGGGCGAGTTCGGCATAGTGGCGTTCGAAGAATTCGTGGAACTCCGCGGACGCGTCATCGAGGACCATCCCCCGGTCGCCCTCTCCTGGCAATGATGTGCGCGTTGGTTGCGCGTTTAACAATCGGGGCGGCAGCCTAACAGTGCCCAGCCCGGGATTCGAACGGCTGCCGTGCTCGGTTGCGGGCCGGTGAAGGCCGACCGGCGGGCTGGTCAATGCCGGGCGAGCTGGACGCTGGTCGGCTGCACCGTCGCACCCGCACCGCCGCCCGCCGCAGACCCGGCATCGGACGGGGCGGCCGCCCGCGCGCCTGCGGCGGACGCGTCGGCTGCCCGCCCGGCACCGGTTCCGCTCGCGGTGAGGAGGGTCAGGGCCAGGCACGCCAGCACACCGACGACCAGCAGCCCCAAGGGAATGCCCGTGACCAGTCCGCGCCTGCGCCACGGTCGCGGCGCGGCGTGCTTCGTTGCCCTCATGCCCGTCCATCCGGTAGTTCGAATCGGCCTTCCGGCTCCCAGTTGCCGCAGGGGACGAGAAGGTTGCCGCCCCGACGCTGATTTCCCGGCGACCGGTGCACGGCACGAAAGGGATCTGAAGAACATCGGATACGGCGACAACCTTTCCGTCCCGAGCGGCCACCTAGGGGTGCACCAACCACGGCGAGCGCAGTCAGCTGCGCCACCGCCGCCCGTAGCCACGCACTCCGATCGGGGGCCACTCGTGTCACCCGACGACCCGATAACCTCCGAGCAGCCGATGCCCCGGAGCCGTACGCGCCGCCGTGGCCGAACACGCCGCCGCATCGTGGCGGGAGCGGGGGCGGCACTGCTGGCCGGGGCCGGCGCGGGCGCCCTGGCGCTCAGCGCGCACGCCGCGGCGACCGTCGCCGTCACCGTCGATGCCGGCACCTCGCTGAGCACGATGCCCAGCACCGGCGTCGGCCTCAACACAGCGGTCCACGACACCTACATGACCGACGCCAAGGCGGCGTCGCTGATGAAGGCGGCCGGGATCCGGCAGCTGCGCTTCCCCGGCGGCTCCGTCGGGGACGCCCACCACTGGAAGACCCATACCGTCACCGGCGGCAGCTGGGCCGCGCCGGGCACCGACTTCGACCACTTCATGGCCACCGCGAAGAGGGTCGGCGCCCAGCCGATCATCACGCTCGCTTTTAGGCGTGGACGTAGGGGCCGGCCGGGCCGTGGCACCAGCCGTAGCTGATGGGCTCGATCACATCGGGTCGGTACTGGAGGGGTCGAGTGCGGCACCAGGAAGCCCTCCGGCCCGGCCTCGTCGCGCGCCACGACGTCTGCGGCACCGGCCAGCGCCAGCTCGACCAGGTCCGCACGGCCGGTGGCCTCGCCGACCCGGGCAAGCGCCAGGACGATGCCGAGCGTGCCGTGCGAGATGTGATGCAGACGGGAGTCGATGCCCGTGCGGTGGGCCCAGTGGACGCCCGCCGGGGTCTGCTCCGCCGTGCGCAGATACGGCTCCATGGCGAGGACGGCCAGTTCGGCGTCGCCGGCCAGGAGTGCCCCGAGGCCGATCCCCGCGTTGCCGCCCATCAGCTCGAACAGTTCGCCCCAGCGGGTGCCGTCGAAGCGTGACCGCACGAGTTGCAGCGCGCGGTCGACGGCGGCGCCGGCGGCCGTGTCGCCGAGTTCTTCGTGAAGGGCTCGCAGGACGAGCGCCTTTCCGGTGCGGCCAGTTCTGGTCTCGAGTGGGCGGCGACCGGCTGCCCCGCCCAGAAGATCGACCGCGTCCGGGGCTGGCCTACCGCGTCACCCGCACCCGTGCCGACACCGTCACCTGGTCCAGGTCCGACACCCGGACCGTCGCCTTCATCGTCCAGGTGCCGGGGAGGGGGAGGTCGAAGGAGTCGGTGGACCAGTAGCCGCCGCGGTCGGTGATGCGGGTGTCGAGGGGGCCCAGGTGCCGGGCGGGCAGGGTGAGGGTGACGCGGAGTTCGGGGACCGTGGACAGGCCGCCGTCGGGGCCGTAGACCACCGCCTGCACGGAGGTGCGGCCGATCCGGCCCGGGTCCAGCGTGATCTGGACCTTGCCGTGGCCGCCGGGGGTGCCGACGTCGAAGGGGATCGTGGTGACGGAGGCCGTGGGTATGCCGGTCGTCGCGGTTGCGGACGGTGTGGCCTCCTCGGCCGCACGGCCGGGGACCGTGCTCGTCAGCAGGGTCGTCAGGGCCAGGACCAGCACGCCGACGGCCGCCTCCGCCAGCACCGAGCGGCGCAGGGTGTGGAAGGGCGGGGGTGGGGGCGGGGTGGCGGGTTCCGGGGGGAGCGGGGGGCCGGTGGCCGGTTCGGGGACACGGGCGGCGGCCACCCGGGGCTCCCGGGCCAGGCGGCTGGTCCAGGTGCGGGAGCAGGCCGCCGCCAGCAGCAGCGCGGTGACCGCCGCCAGTTTGGCCAGCAGCGTGCGGCCGTACGTCGTGTCCGTGAGTGCCTGCCAGGAGCCGAGGCCGCGCCAGGACTGGTAGACGCCGGTCAGGACCAGGACCGTCACCGAGGCGGAGGCCAGGCGGGAGAAGCGGGCCACGGTGGCCGGGGAGGTGCGCCGCAGGATGCGCAGGAGGGCCGCCAGACCGCCCAGCCAGGCCGCCATGGCCAGCAGGTGGAGGGTGGCGGAGGTGATGGCCAGGGGGACCTGGATGCCCGCCGCGGCGTGGTCGGCCGCCGTCCAGGTCAGGGTGAGGGGGAGGGAGACGGCCCCGGCCACGGCCAGCGTCGTACGGCGCGGGAGTCTTCTGCGGCGGGCCCGCAGGAGCGCCACACCGGCGCCGGCCAGGAGCAGCAGCGTCAGGCGGAGGAGCAGGAGGGCGCCGGGGCGGGTCGTGGCCGTGTGGGTCAGGGAGCCCAGGGAGACGCCGGGTGAGGTGCCCTCCTCGTAGGGGGCGCGCAGGAGGTACAGGACGGCCGTCGTGGCGAGCAGGGTCCAGGCGGCGGCCAGCACCGGGGTGCGCAGCGGGGCCGCCGTCGGCGGGCGGCAGTACGCCACGAACGCCGCGGCGCCGAGCAGAAGGGCCACCGAGAGGTAGGCGAGGTAGCGGGCGATGTTGTACAGGGCCGCCGTGGCGGGGTTCTCCGTGTCGTCGGGGGCCGGGCTCGCGGCCGTCGCCGTGCGGTTGCCGACCGAGAAGGTGAGCGCTCCGGACACCGGGTGGCTGTCCGCGGACACCACCCGCCAGGCGACGGTGTAGGTGCCGGTGGCGAGCTTCGCGGGGAGGGCGACGCGGGCCGCGTCCGAGCGGCCGGGGGCGTGCTCGGCGGGGCCCGTGCGCAGCCGGTGGTTGGTCGGGTCGTAGACGCGGAAGGAGTCGGTGAGCAGGCCGACCGATTCGGTGAAGGTCAGGGTGACGTGCCGGGGGGCCGTGCGCAGGAGGGTTCCGTCGGCGGGGTCGGACGTGCGCAGGGCCGCGTGGGCGGACGCGGGGGCCGCCGTGCCGAGCAGCAGCACGAAGAGGCCCGCGCAGAGCAGGCCCAGCCGTCGTGCCCATCGACGCCGGTCGTGCAGCAGCACTCGTCCCCTCCCTCGACGCATGCCTCGTAGGAGCACGCCTCGCCGCCTGTCCTCCGTATGAGTACGCAGAGACCGGCCGGAGCGCTCAGCCCGCGAGCGATCGGCCGCAGCGCTCACCAGGTCGGCCGGGCCGAGATGCCGCCGTCCACGGTCAGGTCGTGGCCGGTGATCCAGCTCGCGAGCGACGAGGCCAGGAACACACAGGCGTCGGCCACGTCCTCGGGACGGCCGAGCCGGCCGGTGGGGACGGCGGCGAGCCAGCGGCGTACGCCGTCCGGCCAGGCCTGCGCCAGGCCCTCCCGGTCGATCAGGCCGGGCGACACGGTGTTGACCCGGATGCCGTCGGGCCCGTACTCCAGGGCCGCCGCGCGGGCGTGCATGACCACTGCCGCCTTGGCCGCGCTGTAGTGGGCGTGGCCGGGCGCGGGACGGGAGGCCTCGATGGAGGCGATGTGGGTGACGCTGCCGCCGCCGTGGGCCCGCATATGGGCGGCGGCGGCCTGGGTGCAGGCGAAGACGCTGGTGAGGTCGGTGTCGACGACCGTGCGCCACTCGGCCGCCGCCATACCGGGCAGGGGCTGGATGGGCTGGACGGCCGCGTTGTTGACGAGGGCGGTGAGCCGGCCGCCGGACCAGTCCGCCGCCTCCCTGACCAGCCGGTGGCAGGCGTCCTCGTCCGTCAGGTCCGCCCGGAGTACGACGGCCTCGCCGCCCGACTCCCGGATCCGGGCCGCCACTTCGCCGGCCGCGTCCACCGCCGTACGGCAGTGCACGGCCACCGCCGCGCCCTCCTCGGCGAAGCGCAGCGCGATGGCGCGGCCGATGCCGCCGCCCGCGCCGGTCACCAGGGCGGTCTGTCCGTCGAGCAGGTTCAGCGGGCTCCTGTTCATGGGCGGCACAGTTCCGCGATCCGGGCGGCCTCGGAGGGATAACGCGCCGTCAGGTCGGCCGCACTCCCGTGTTCGTAGTCCGGGTAGGTGAATCCGGGCGCCATCGTGCAGCCGAAGAACGCCCAGGCGCCGCCCGGTGCCACCCGCGCGCCCATCCAGGTGCGGGCGGGCACGGTGAGCTGGGGCTGCTGGCCGGACAGCGGGGCGGGGCCGAGAACGGCGGTGCGGGTGCTGCCGTCGGGGGCGAGCAGCAGGAGGTCGAGCGGGTCGCCGAGGTAGAAGTGCCAGATCTCGTCGGTGGGCAGGCGGTGCAGGGCGCAGAAGTCGTCGGCGGTGAGCAGGGCGACGATGGCGGAGCCCTCGGGCCGGCCGTCGGGGCGCTCCGGCCCCTCCCAGGTACACCGGAACAGGCCGCCCTCGCGGGGGATGGGTTCGAGGCCGTAGTACGCGATCAGATCGTCCGGCGTCAGCGTCACCCGGGGAAGGCTATCGCGCGCTCCGGAAGGCGAGTTGGCGTCGGGCGTGCTTCTCCGGCCGGTATCCAGCGGGGAGGTCCACCTCGGGCAGGACGACCGCCGGGCCGACACCGAAGCCCTGGCGTTCGAAGCGGGTGATCGCCCTGGTGTCGCGTACGTCCGTACGAGAGAGAGGGGGGGGAGCCGTCGGACCACCCCGGCTGCGTCGCGCGCGCCGGCGGGCCACCATCGACGCATGGACGTCACCCTGCACCTCGCCCAGGACCCCGACGCCGACGCGCTCCTCGGGCGGTCCGCGCTCGCCGCACTCACCGGCATGCTGCTCGACCAGCAGGTCCCGATGGAGTGGGCGTTCAAAGGGCCCCGGACCATCGCCGACCGGCTCGGCGTCCCAGCGGCCGGCGATCTCGACGCGCACGCCATCGCCGCGATGGACCCGGAGGCCTTCGCCGCGCTGCTCGCCGAGAAGCCGGCCGTGCACCGCTACCCGGGCTCGATGGCGGGGCGCATCCAGCAGCTGTGCCAGTACCTCGTCGAGCACTACGACGGGGACGCGGAGGCCGTCTGGCGGGGCGTGCCGACCGGTTCCGAACTGCTGAAACGGCTGGAGGACCTGCCCGGGTTCGGCAAACAGAAGGCCCAGATCTTCCTCGCCCTGCTCGGCAAGCAGCTCGGCGTCACGCCGGAGGGCTGGCGGGAGGCCGCGGGGGCGTACGGCGAGCGCGAGTCCTTCCGGTCCGTCGCCGACATCACCGGGCCGGAGTCACTGGCCAAGGTGCGCGCGCACAAGCAGGAGATGAAGGCGGCGGCGAAGGCCTCCGGCAAGCCGGGCCGATAGACGTGGGGTGGCTGCGGGGCTTCACTCGACCGGCCCACCCCGATGGCAGCGCCGACCCCGCCGTCCACAGCATGAACCATGACCGAGATACCGAACACCGGTCCGGAGTGGGGCCGTGAGTACGACGACCGGAATGTGCACGCGGGCGCGCCGCCGGGCGAGCGGCGTGAGCCCGAGCCGCCGTTCGAGGGGCCCCTGCACGCCCTGTCCCAGGCCGCCTGGCAGGTGGTCCTGGTCACCGGGACCGCCTCACTGGTCCTCGGCGTCCTGGTGCTCGTCTGGCCCGGCCCCTCCCTGCTCGTCGCCGGTGTGCTGTTCGGGCTCTACCTCTTGGCCAGCGGCGTCTTCCAACTGGTCGCCGCGTTCGGCACGCACCGGGCGACCTCGCTGCGGGTGCTGGCGTTCATCAGCGGCGCGCTGTCGATCCTGCTCGGCCTGCTCTGCTTCCGCGGGCCCATGCAGTCGATCCTGCTGCTCGGCCTGTGGATCGGGATCGGCTGGCTGATCCGCGGGATCACCCAGACCATCGCCGCCGCGCAGGACTCCCGGATGCCCGGCCGAGGCTGGCAGATCCTCCTGGGGGTCCTCACCTTCGTCGCCGGGATCGTGCTCATCGACGCGCCGTTCCGGTCGGTCGCCGTGCTGACCCTCGTCGCCGGCGTCTGGCTGCTCGTCGTGGGGATCGTGGAGATCGTCACCGCGTTCAGCATCCGCGGCCGGGCGAAGGCGATACCGCGGACGGTGTGAGCGGCGGCATCAACGCGGGCCCCGCACCTACGCCGAGCGGGCGGATCTCGGGCCCCGCGTGCTGCACACCCCGCACGCCCCGGGGACATACCCGATGTGAGCAGGACCGTGAGTGTCCCCCGGAGCCGTACCTGGCTGCGGGCGCTCGTGCTGCTCCTCGCCCTGTGGGTGCCCGTCGCCCATGCGCAGGCCCAGGCGGCCCACGCGCTGGGCGCGTCCGCCGAGACCTTCGAGCACGACGTGCTCGACACGCTCCTACGGCCGCCCGCCCCCGCAGTCCACGCGGGCGTACCCGAGCGTCCCGCGCCCCTCCCCGACCCGGCACCCGCCCGGCCGGCGGTACGCGCCTGCCCCGGCACGCCCCGGGCGCCGTACGCCCCGCCCCTGCTCCGCACCGTGGTCCTGCGCTGCTGACGGACCCGCGTCCCCGCGAAAGGCCGGCCGAAGGCCGGTCACAGGTCAGTCAGACGCAAGGAGCGACACAGTCATGCCCATGGATACCTACGCCGTCCTGCGCGCCCTGCTGCGCGCGGAGGCCCGGCGCGCGACAAAACCGAAGCCGGAGCAGAAGCACGAGGAAGAGCCGCAGCGGCCGTCCGAGGAACGGGACCGCTGAACCGGTACCGGCGGGGGCGGGTCACCGCCTTCGCCGGTCCGTGCCGAAGGCGGGGCGGGGATCTCGCGGCCGGCCTGGTGCCGGGCTTCTCGGGGGCCGGCTCGCGGTCCACAGCCTGTGCACGACGCCCGTGGAGCGGGGAGCCGCGCACCGCCTGCTCCGGTACGGCCCCGCCCCCGACCCCCTGCGCCGGTGATCTCGTCCCGTTAGCGGCACATATGACCCGTTTGCAGAATCTTTTCAGGTGCCGCACTCCGCCGCCATGGCTGCGCCCGGAACGTCTTGACCGGTAGGCTTTCCGTGTGATCTTCAAGCGCATCGGAAACGGCCGGCCGTACCCCGACCACGGCCGGGAAAGCACCCGGCAGTGGGCGGACGTCGCGCCGCGCCCGGTCCGCCTCGATCAGCTCGTGACCACCAAGCAGCAGCTCGACCTGGAGACCCTGCTGGCGGAGGACTCGACGTTCTACGGCGACCTCTTCGCACACGTCGTGAAGTGGCAGGGCGACCTCTATCTGGAGGACGGGCTGCACCGCGCGGTCCGCGCCGCCCTCCAGCAGCGCCAGGTGCTGCACGCGCGCGTGCTCGAACTCGACTGACCGGCGCGACACCGCCCTTGCCCCCTTGACCCTTTCGGGTTCCCCTGAGCGGCATCGACTGATCATCTAATAGGCAGCGCCGCTCGGGCGCACTACGCTGCGCCCATGAGCATGCTCACTCCCCCTGGCATGGGCGGCCGGTACCGGATCACGGGGGACAAATACCCTCGGATGCGTCCGCCGCGCCGACGCGCCAGGCTCGTGGCCGCCATGGTGGCGTCCGTCGCCGTGCTCGGCCTGATCGGCTGGGGCACCCTGCAGCTCATCGACGTCTTCACCGGCGGCAAGAAGGCCTCGGCGGCCGGCCCGAAGACCGACTGCCACCCCAAGGCCGCTACGGCCGCACAGGTGAAGGCCCTGCCGAAGCCGGGTCAGATCACCGTGAACGTCTACAACGCCACCGCGCGCACCGGGCTCGCCAAGTCCACCGCCGACGAGCTGAAGAAGCGGGGCTTCAGGATCGGTGATGTGGGCAACGCGCCCGGGGAGTACGACAAGAAGGTGAAGAGCGCCGGGATACTGCTCGGTCCCGCGGCCGCCCAGAACACCTCGCTGCCGGTGCTCGCCGCCCAGCTCACCGGCGCCGAACAACGCGCCGACACCCGCAAGGGCACCGACGTCGACCTCATCCTGGGCGACGCCTTCAAGGGCCTGGTGAAGCCGACGGAGGCGGACCAGACCCTGACCAGGCTGACCGCGCCCGCATCGACGTCGGCGCCTTCCGTCAAGAAGGGGTGCTGAGCCGGGGGCGAGCACTCAGCACCCCGGTCAGCACCCCGGTCGGCGCGAAAACTACTCGGCCGCCCCGTAGAGACGATCCCCCGCGTCCCCCAGTCCCGGCACGATGTACCCGTGCTCGTTGAGGTGGTCGTCGACGGCCGCCGTGACCACCGTCACCGGCGTCCCCGCCAGCTCCCGCTCCATCACCTCGACGCCCTCGGGAGCGGCGAGCAGCACCACCGCCGTCACGTCATCCGCACCGCGCTTGATCAGCTCCCGGATCGCCGCGACCAGCGTGCCGCCCGTCGCCAGCATCGGGTCCAGGACGTACACCTGACGGCCGGAGAGGTCCTCCGGCATGCGCGAGGCGTAGGTGGAGGCCTGCAGTGTCTCCTCGTTGCGGATCATGCCCAGGAAGCCCACTTCGGCGGTCGGCAGCAGCCGGACCATGCCGTCCAGCATGCCGAGGCCGGCGCGCAGGATCGGCACCACCAGCGGGCGGGGGCGGGCGAGCTTGACGCCGGTCGTCCGCGCGACCGGGGTCTGGATGTCGACGGCTTCGGTGCGCACGTCCCGCGTGGCCTCGTAGGCGAGCAGGGTGACCAGTTCGTCGGCGAGCCGCCGGAAGGTCGCGGAGTCGGTGCGCTGGTCGCGCAGCGTGGTGAGCTTGTGGGCGACCAGGGGGTGGTCGACGACATGGAGACGCATGCCCCTAACGGTACCCGCGCCGCGGCCCCCGCCCGCTCCGGCGTACCCCCCACCGGGACCCCGGCCCGGACCCGGCCGACACCCCGGCCGACACCCCTCCGGCCCTGGATCGAAGCGGCCGTACGAGGGAAAGTGGGAGGGAGGAACTGGGGTGGTGTGACGTGCCCGACCTGTCTGGCCTTCCGGAGAACGCACCCGAGGGCGCCGACGAGCCCGCGATACGCGCCGCGGCCGTGGAGACGGACGCCGAGCGCCGGCGCCGCCGCGCCCGGTTCCTGCGTGACCTGGCCGAGGCCCGTGAGCTGCGCGCCCGGGTCCAGCCGCGACGCGCCAAGGCCACCCGGCTGCGCCACGCGCTGCGCATGCGGACGTTCCGCTGGTAGACCGACTGCGGGAGGGACACGCTTGGGAATCCTCGTGGGAATCCTCTGGGGCAGGACCCGGTAAGGAAGTTCTGGGTCAGGAAGATCCGCGCACACACCGGCGTTTGCGAGGTGGGCGTGCGTGACCGGCCGGAAAAGCCGCGTACGATCCGCAGGTGGCTGCAAGACACAGGGCGTCGAAGACGTCCCCTGAACGCCTTGTTTCTGCCACGATTCCGAGTGGGTGGGGCTCGGAGCCCAGCTCTCTCCGCCCAAGTACCTCCGCCGGGGGGACCCCCAACCGGCACGCCTATGACCAGTGGGAGAGTCACGGTGTACTTCGCCGCACTGCTCGCGCGCACCGAAGACGGGTGGGAAGCGAGCGACACAGAGCTCGACGATGTGGAGACCCTGTCGGATCTTGCCGACCTGGCCCGTGAAGCCTCTCCCGAGGAGGACACGGTGCTCGTGCTGATCGAGCAGGAGGACTCCTGGTTCGGCGTCGTCCGCGTGGACGGCGAGGACGACCCTCGCATCTACGTCTCGGACGCGGCCGCCGCCCAGCGCAGCGCGTACGGCGAGCTGCTGCTCACCGACGAGCTGCTCGGCCGGGAGCCAGGTGCCGACGACGGCCCCGATCTGGACTCCCTCGACCTCGACGGCACCGAGGACGGCGAGTCCGAGTCCGCCGAGGACGACGAGGAGGGCGCCGCCGCCGACGCCGTTCCGCACAGCCCCGTGGGCGACAGCCAGATCCTCGACGACCTGGGCATCAGCGAGAAGGAGCTGCGCTCGCTGGACGCCGAGGACGCGCTGGGCACGATCGCCGAGGCCCTGGGCGCCTCGGAGGTGCTGGAGACCGTCCGCTGACCGTCGAGCACCCGGCCGCCGCTCCGGACCCGGTACGCGACCGCTGGCGGGCCGCGATGCGACTCGCCCTGGCCGAGGCCGAGCGGGCCGTCCGGGGCGGGGACGTCCCCGTCGGCGCCGTCGTGCTGTCCCCGGACGGTACGACGGTGCTCGCCGTCGGGCACAACGAGCGCGAGGCCACCGGCGATCCCACGGCACACGCGGAGGTCCTCGCGATCCGGCGGGCCGCCGCCCTGCTCGGGGAGTGGCGGCTGGCCGGCTGCACGCTCGTGGTCACCCTGGAGCCGTGCACGATGTGCGCGGGCGCGATCGTCCAGTCCCGCGTCGACCGGGTCGTCTACGGCGCCCGGGACGACAAGGCGGGCGCGGCGGGCTCGCTGTGGGACGTGATCCGCGACCGGCGGCTCAATCACCGCCCGGAGGTCGTCGAGGGCGTCCTCGCGGCGGACTGCGCCCGCCTGCTCACCGAGTTTTTCCGGGACCGGTGAATACCGATTTCGGAGCACACCCCGGTGTGCTGTAAGGTCTCCCTCGGTAGCGTGTCCGAGCGGCCGAAGGAGCTCGCCTCGAAAGCGAGTGTGGCGCAAGTCACCGAGGGTTCAAATCCCTCCGCTACCGCTTGAAGAAGGGCCCTGTCGACAGACGGGGCCCTTCGTGCATCCCGGGAACGGGACGGAAAAGACCCCGGGCGACGGACCGTTGGTCCCCCGAAAAGAGCGCGAAGGTTACACTCGCCGCCGGCAACAGGGGCTCACAAGGCGCACGCACAGGGGAGGCCGCGGTGGCGGTGAACGCCAAGAAGATCGCCGTATACGTGCTCGTGGTCTTCGCGCTGTATGTGATCATCACGGACCCGCCCAAGGCGGCCCATTACGTACAGATAGTCTTCGAGGGCATATCGGACGCGGCCAAGGCCGTGGGCGACTTCATGACGTGGGTCGCCAACGGAGGAAAGAGCTGAGGTACATCCCATGATCCGCCACCTGGTCCTCTTCAAGCTCAACGAGGGCGTCGAGCGCGACGATCCGCGGGTCGTGGCGGGCGTGGAGGCCTTCAGGACCCTCGGCGGCCAGATCGAGGAGCTGCGCTTCTGGGAGTGTGCCTGGAACATCAGCGACCGGCCGGTCGCCTACGACTTCGCGATCAACTCGGCGGTCGAGGACACCGACGCCCTCCAGCGCTATCTGGAGCATCCGGCCCACCAGGCGGGCGTCGCGATGTGGCGCGAGTTCGCCACGTGGGTGATCGCCGACTACGAATTCTGACCACTTACGCCCGGGAGCCCCCCGCCGCAACGGCGGGGGGCTTTCGTGCGTCTTAATCCCCAACTTGTTGGAGTTTGAACACAACACGAGGTAATGCGGTGCTTGCACACAGTGCACATGTCTTGTGATGCTATGACCGCTTTTGACCGATCATTGAGCGACGAAGAGGTGGCGTTGACCGTGTCGGCCAGTACTGCGCCGCCCCAGGAGGAGGCGGCCCCGCCTGCCCCCGCCACCGCTCCCGTGGGCCCCGAGAAGCGGCGCGGTTCCGACACACGAGCCCTCACCCAGGTGCTCTTCGCCGAGCTGAAGGACCTCACCCCGGGCACGCCGGAGCACCACCGCGTGCGCGGAGCGCTGATCGAGGCGAACCTCCCGCTCGTGCGCTACGCCGCCGCGCGCTTCCGCTCCCGCAACGAGCCCATGGAGGACGTGGTCCAGGTCGGCACCATCGGTCTGATCAACGCCATCGACCGGTTCGACCCGGACCGGGGCGTGCAGTTCCCCACCTTCGCCATGCCGACCGTGGTCGGCGAGATCAAGCGCTACTTCCGGGACAACGTCCGCACCGTCCACGTACCGCGCCGGCTGCACGAGCTGTGGGTCCAGGTCAACAGCGCCACCGAGGACCTCACCACGCTCTACGGCCGCTCCCCGACCACCGCCGAGATCGCCGATCGGCTCAGGATCAGCGAGGAGGAGGTGCTGAGCTGCATCGAGGCGGGACGCTCGTACCACGCCACCTCACTGGAGGCCGCCCAGGAGGGCGACGGACTGCCCGGACTGCTGGACCGCATCGGCTACGA
This sequence comes from Streptomyces sp. NPDC031426, assembly GCF_055581585.1. Classification (NCBI taxonomy): domain Bacteria; kingdom Bacillati; phylum Actinomycetota; class Actinomycetes; order Kitasatosporales; family Streptomycetaceae; genus Streptomyces; species Streptomyces sp. NPDC031426. The sequence goes on along the minus strand of NZ_JBVIJE010000007.1, from coordinate 365,229 downwards.
GGACCCGGCCCTGGACGGCGTCGAACACCGCGACCTGGTCCGCCATCTCCTCGTCCAACTCCCGGAACGAGAACAGCGAATCCTTCTCCTGCGCTACTACAGCAATCTCACCCAGTCGCAGATCAGCGCGGAACTCGGCGTCTCCCAGATGCACGTCTCCCGGCTTCTCGCCCGCAGCTTCCAGCGGCTGCGCTCGGCGAATCGCATCGACGCGTAGAAGCTCCCGGGGCGGAGCACAGCAGGCGCACGGAAGCACACACGGGATCACCCCCTGCATCGCAAGCCCGATCGATGCTTCACCACCGAGAGCGAATCGCTCACCAGCGCAGATGCCGACAGTTGGGTTCCCGAAAAGCGTCAGACCCCGTCTTTCCAGGGCCGATTCACTTCTCACATGTCGACATGTCACTACAGCGTGTTGCCGACATGTGACATTCTGCGGGAGACGCGTTTGCCGGGCCTTCGGCGCCGGTATTCAGGTGAAGGCTGCGCTGCTCGCAAGAACGGCGCCGCCACGACCGTCCCGCGACCCAAAGGGGGTGGCATGTCCGCAGACCAGGGCAGCTCGAAGGTGCTGACGCCCGCGACAAGCGAGGCAGCGCCCAAGGAGCTCGACGCTCTCGACGTCCTCGACGGCATCGAGGGCGTCACGGCCCTCGACGCCGCGCCGTCCCCGACCGCCCCGGCGGCCGCCGACCTCCCGGCTCCGCCGGCCGCGGGGGACATCGACACCCGCACCCTGTCCCGCTCCCTGTTCCTGCGGCTCGCCGCGCTCGGCGAGGACAGCCCCGAACGGGCCTACGTCCGGGACACCCTGATCGAGCTGAATCTGCCGCTGGTCCGCTATGCGGCCGCGCGTTTCCGCTCCCGCAACGAGCCGATGGAGGACATCGTCCAAGTCGGCACCATCGGTCTGATCAAGGCGATCGACCGCTTCGACTGCGAACGGGGCGTGGAGTTCCCGACCTTCGCCATGCCGACGGTCGTGGGCGAGATCAAGCGCTTCTTCCGCGACACCTCGTGGTCCGTCCGCGTCCCGCGCCGCCTGCAGGAGCTGCGCCTGGCCCTCACCAAGGCCAGCGACGAGCTGTCCCAGAAGCTGGACCGCTCCCCGACGGTGACGGAACTGGCCGCCGTGCTCGGCGTCTCCGAGGAGGACGTGGTCGACGGCCTCGCGGTCGGCAACGCCTACACCGCGTCCTCCCTCGACTCGCCGGCCCCCGAGGACGACGGCGGTGAGGGCTCCCTGGCCGACCGCCTCGGCTACGAGGACACGGCCCTGGAGGGCGTGGAGTACCGCGAGTCCCTGAAGCCCCTGCTGGCCAAGCTCCCGCCCCGTGAGCGCCGGATCATCATGCTCCGCTTCTTCGCCAACATGACCCAGTCCCAGATCGGCGAGGAGGTCGGCATCTCCCAGATGCACGTCTCACGCCTGCTGACCCGGACGCTGGCGCAGCTGCGGGAGGGCCTGATCTCCGACTGACCGTGTACCGGCCCCTGCGGGGCGCTGGTCCCGTCCGGACCCTTCCTATCTGACGAGGCGTCAGCCACCATGGCCCGATGCTTCGTACGACGACATGGACACGTGGCCGCCGAGGCGCCGTTACGGCAGCGTCGGCGGTCGTCGTCGTCCTGGGCGGGGTGCTCGCCGCGTGCGGGGGCCATGGCCCGGGCGGCGGATATGTCGCGGTCGGCTCGGGACAGCGCGGACCGGGCTCCGTCGGCCCGACGGGATCCGTGACCCTGGTGCCGCTCGACACAGGCAGCGGCACGAGCGGGAGCCGCCGTAACCCACCTGGCGCGGCCGCGACTTCGGGCAGCACCGACATCTCGGGCAGCCCGGACGCTCCGGAGCAGGCTTCCACCGCCCCCGGCGGTGACGGCTCCCCCGCCCCTCCCGGCCCGACCGGCACGGACAGTCGTACGACACCGTCCGCCACCTCGCCCGGTCCCACCCCCGGCCCCACGCGCGGCCAGGGCGAGCCCGCCACCCCCGCCGAACTCTCCTGGGGCACCCCGACGACCGGGGCGACGGACCAGCGCTGGTGTCAGAAGGTGACCGTCGGCTTCCACAACTCGGGGGGCACGGCGGTGCGATCGGGGTCCGTGACCTTCGGGACGCACGTCATCGGCGCGCTCGGCATCGACTGGGGGACGGTCGACTCGACGGTCGGCCTTCCCGTGCCGATCGCACCAGGCGCGCACGAGGACCACACCTGGACGGTGTGCGTCGACGCCTGGCGCGTGCCGCTCGGCATGCACATCGAGACGCGGGACGTGTCCGTCCAGTGGAAGTGATCGCCTGACGGCGGTCCTACTTCAGCGCCAGCCAGGCCACACCCGCCACCACGGCGATCGCCACGACGACACCGATGATCAGGCCGATACGGGGGCCGGAGGACGTGGCGGCCGGCTGCTGCTGTCGGCCCTGCGGGGCCTCGTCCACGAACGCGCGGAACATCTGGGTGCTGCCGGCGGGGTCGTAATTGCCCTGGGGGCCCTGGGTGTTAGCCATGGCCCGAGACCTTAGCGAAGACGGGCCGGGCCGCCCAAGTGGGGGGCCACCGGGACAGACAGGGGCACCCCACCCGCACCTACCTGCATGTTTACGGTTGCAATACTTGCCTTTGCCAAGTTTTTGCGCCACAGGACCCCTCATTTATTTGCCTGCAGCAACCAAACAGGCCTAAGGTTGCCTCAAGCAACGAATACGCGGGAGGTGTGATGGCCGAGCAGGCGCAGTTCGAAGAGCTGGCGCGTCAGCTCAGCGCCGTCGGAGCCGTGAAACGGGACATGGGGCGGATACTGCCGCCCGACTGCCCGGCCGGTTCGGCCGCCGTGCTGACCCTGCTCGGCCGCCACGGAGACATGCGCATGAGCAAGCTCGCGGAGCTGCTCGCCGTGGACATGTCGGTCACCAGCCGGCATGTCGCGCACGTCGCCGCGCGCGGCTGGATCGAGCGGCACCCGGACCCGGCGGACAAGCGCTCGCGCATCCTGCGCCTGACGCCCACGGGCCTGGCGGAGCTCCGGGAGCTGTCCCGGCAGACCACGCATCTGCTCGCCGAGCGGCTCGCCGACTGGACCGACGACGAGGTGGCCCAGCTGATCCGGCTGATGACCCGCCTGCGCGCGTCCTTCGGCGACTGCCGGTCCGTCCCGGTCCGGCTCCCGGCCGCCGCAGCCGCCCCCGTAGTCGAAGAGACCACCCGTACACCCGCAAGCACGTAAGAGAAGGAAGCCCATGGCAACGACCACACCAGCCGGTGTGCGGGCTCACGCCAAGCACGGGGGAGGCTCCGCGGCGGGCCACGCCCCGATGACGCACCGGCAGATCATGGAGGCCCTGTCCGGCCTCCTCCTCGGCATGTTCGTGGCGATCCTGTCGTCCACGATCGTCTCCAACGCCCTGCCGCACATCATCGGTGACCTCGGCGGCGGTCAGTCCGCCTACACCTGGGTCGTCACCGCCGCCCTGCTGTCGATGACCGCGGCCACTCCCCTGTGGGGCAAGCTCGCCGACCTGTACAGCAAGAAGGGCCTCGTCCAGATAGCCCTGGTCATCTACGTCCTCGGCTCGATGGCCGCCGGTCTGTCGCAGAACGCCGGCATGCTGATCGCCTGCCGTGTCGTCCAGGGCATCGGTGTCGGCGGTCTGTCGGCCCTCGCCCAGATCGTCATGGCCGCGATGATCTCCCCGCGTGAGCGCGGCCGTTACTCCGGCTACCTCGGCGCCACCTTCGCCGTCGCCACCGTCGGCGGCCCGCTGCTCGGCGGTGTCATCACCGACACCTCCTGGCTGGGCTGGCGCTGGTGCTTCTACGTCGGTGTCCCGTTCGCCGTCATCGCCCTGATCGTGCTGCAGAAGACCCTGCACCTGCCCGTGGTCAAGCGGGAGGTCAAGGTCGACTGGGGCGGCGCCTTCTTCATCTCGGCCGCCGTCTCGCTGCTGCTGATCTGGGTCACCTTCGCCGGTGACAAGTACGACTGGGTGTCCTGGCAGACGTACGCGATGGTGGGCGGTTCGATCGTCCTCGGCGCGCTGTTCGTGCTCGTGGAGTCCAAGGCGAGTGAGCCGATCATCCCGCTGCGGCTGTTCAGGAACCGCACCATCACCCTGGCGTCCCTCGCCTCCCTGTTCGTCGGCATCGCGATGTTCACCGGCACGGTGTTCTTCAGCCAGTACTTCCAGCTGGCCCGGGACAAGTCCCCGACGATGTCCGGCGTCATGACCATCCCCATGATCGGTGGCCTGTTCGTCTCCTCCACCGTCTCGGGTCAGTTCATCACCCGCACCGGCCGCTGGAAGGCTTGGCTGGTCAGCGGTGGCGTCCTGGTGACGGCCGGCCTGTGCCTGCTCGGCTCCATCCGGTACGACACCGAGTACTGGAAGATGGCGATCTTCATGGCGCTGCTGGGTCTCGGCATCGGCATGATGATGCAGAACCTGGTGCTCGCCACGCAGAACCAGGTCGCCCCGTCCGACCTCGGATCGGCCAGCTCCACGGTCACCTTCTTCCGCTCCCTCGGCGGTGCGGTCGGCGTCTCCGCGCTCGGCGCGGTGATGTCCCACCGGATCACGCACTACGTCCAGGACGGCATCTCCGCCCTGAGCCCGAAGTACCAGGCGGCCCTGGCGGGCTCCAGCTCCACCGACAGCATCCCGGACATGGGCAAGCTGCCGGCGCCTCTGCGGACGCTGCTGGAGAGCGCCTACGGCCACGGCATCGCCGATGTCTTCTTCATCGCCGGCTGCCTCGCCGCCCTCGCCTTCCTGATCACCCTGTTCATCAAGGAGGTCCCGCTGAAGACCAAGGGTGCGCTCGCCCAGGCCGCCGAGGCCGACGCCCCGGCCGCCCCCGTGGAGACCGTTGTGCAGGACACCGTGCAGGAACCCGCGCAGCAGCAGGTGCCCAGCTGGGCCACGCCCGTCGTGTCCGACACCTCCGCCCAGGCACCGGCCGCGGCCGCCCAGCCGGCGGCGACCGCCGTCGCCACCATCGCCGAGCCCGGCACGGGCGGCGGCACCCCGGTGCACGGCTTCGTCCGCGGCGCCGAGAGCGCCCCGGTCCCGCAGGCCGCGGTCACCCTGATCTCGCTGTCCGGCCGCCAGCTGGGCCGCGCGGTCGCCCAGGCCGACGGCTCCTACTCCGTCGACGCCCCCGGCACCGGGACGTACGTCCTGATCGCCTCCGCCGACGGCTACCAGCCGCAGGCCGCCACCGTCGTGGTGGGCGAGGAGCCGCTGTCGTACGACATCCTGCTCAGCGGCACCAGCGGGCTGACCGGTGTGGTCCGGGCCGCCGGGAGCGCGCTGCCGGTCAAGGACGCCATGGTGATCGTCACCGACGTCCGCGGTGACCTGCTGGCCACCGCCGCCACCGGCGAGCAGGGCGACTTCGCCCTCACCGACCTGGTGCCGGGCACGGTCACCCTGGCCGTCAACGCGAGCGGGTTCCGGCCGCGCGCCCTGCCGGTCGAGATCGGTGCCACCGGGGTCACCCGGATCGAGATCGACCTGGACGCCGGCGCCCAGCTGCAGGGTGTCGTCCGGGCCCCGCACGGCCCGCTTGCCGACGCCCGGGTGACGCTCGTCGACCAGGCGGGCAACGTGGTAGGCACCGCCACCACCGGTGCGGACGGCGCGTACGCCTTCACCGACCTGGACAGCGGCGAGTACACGGTCATCGCGACCGGTTATCCGCCGGTGGCGACGGCCCTGACCGTGGCCGGCACCGGGGTCGACGGGCACGACATCGAACTCGCCCACCCCGGCGAGTAGTTCACTCCCGGCCCGTGGCACACATACCGTCGTGTGTGCGCCACGGGCCGGTTTCATACGACCGATTTGTAAGGCTTTGCAGGGAGAAAACGGGATGGGACTGACCGCGAAGATCCGCACGCGAGACGGGTGGGCCGTGTCGCACGCGGTCGTCACGGTGACCGACATGACCGGCACGCAGGTGCTGCGCGCCGAGGCGGACGCCGAGGGAGCCGTACGGGATGCCACCGAGCTGGCGCCGGGGGCGTACACGGTGATCGTGACGGCCGTCGGGTACGCGCCCGCGGCCTCCTCCGCGATCGTCACCGCCAGCGGCCGGGCCGAGGTCGGCACGGTCACCCTGGCCCGGCAGGGCGGCACCGAGCTGCCGCCGCCCGGGCCCTGGACCATCGACCCGGTGCACTCCTCCGTCGCCGCGGTCGCCCAGCACCTGGGGATCTCCAGCGTGCACGGGCGGTTCACCGAGTTCGGCGGCACGATCGAGATCGCCCCGGACGACGTCACCAAGTCCCGTGTGGAGGCGGTGATCAAGGCCGCGTCCATCGACACGGGCAACGGCATGCGCGACGAGCATCTGAAGTCCGCGGACTTCCTCGACGTCGAGCAGCACCCGGAGATCGGCTACCGCTCGACGAGCCTGACCCAGTCGGGCTCCGACCGCTGGACCGTGCACGGCGAACTGTCCATGCACGGGGTCGTACGACCGGTGGACCTGGACCTCGCCTACCTCGGCACCGGCGCGGACCCGTGGGGCGGCACGCGCGCCGCGTTCCGCGCGACCGCCGAGCTGCGCCGCGAGGACTTCGCGATGAACTACAACCAGGTGCTCCAGGCGGGCATCGCGGCGATCGGTACGACGCTGAAGGTGGAGCTGGACATCCAGGCGGTGCAGGGCGACTCGCTGCCCCAGGCGTAGGCACGGCAGGGTCAGCCACGGGGGCGCACACTGCCCCTAGGCTGCCCCCATGGCACCGAACATCGCTACCAACACCCGTGTATCGCTGGACGAGCTGCTGGACTTCGTACGGCCCCGGCACCGCGCCCTGCTGATCACCCGCCGCGCCGACGGCGGACCGCAGGCCTCCCCGCTGACCTGCGGGGTCGACGACTCGGGACGGATCGTCGTCTCCACCTACCCCGAGCGCGCCAAGACCCGCAACGCCAAACGGGATCCGCGGGTGAGCCTGCTCGTCCTGAGCGACGAATGGAACGGCCCCTGGGTCCAGATCGACGGCACGGCCGAGGTCATCGACGCGCCGGACTCGGTGGAACCACTGGTCGAGTACTACCGCAACATCGCCGGCGAACACCCCGACTGGGACGAGTACCGGGAGGCGATGGTCAAGCAGGGCAAGTCCATCATCCGGGTGACACCGCAGCGGTGGGGACCAGTGGCGACCGGCGGGTTTCCGGCGCGGCTGGCCGACGATCGATAAACACCGCCCGCTCCCACCCGACGGACGGAGTCCGGCGCAGCGCCCCGAAGCCATCCGCGTGACACCGCAGCTGTGGGGACCGGTGGCGACCGGTGGGTTCCCGGCGCGGCTGGTGGGCGGTGGGGAGTAGTCAGCCTCGGCCGACCATCGCCTCGATGCCGGCGATCAGCAGGTCCAGGGCGAAGGTGAAGTCGCGGTCCAGCATCTCGTCGACCGTGTCCCCGCCGCGGGCCGCCATGAGGTCCTTCGACTCCTCGACGACCTCGGCGGTCCCCGGGGCCTCGGTCACCAAGGCCATGGCCTGCTCGTAGTACTCGTCGGCACTCAGCCCGGTGTCCGCGATCCGGGCGAAGAAGTGGCCCTCGATCGTGCCGAAGCCGTACACGAACTGGAAGACCGCCGAGATCGCCCCCGTCACCCCGTGCGCGGGCAGCCCCGCCCGGCGGACGACCCGCTGGACCGCGCGGGAGAACGCCAGCGAGTTCGGGCCGATGTTGAGGTAGCGCCCCGCCAGCGGCGACAGCCACGGGTGGCGCACCAGCAGCGCCCGGTACTCGGTGGCCAGCCCGCGCAACTGCTCGCGCCAGTCCTCGCTCTCGGCGTCCGGATCCGGCAGCCGCAGCTCGCCGAAGGCCGCGTCCAGGGCGAGTTCGAGCAGGTCGTCCTTGGTGTCGACGTACCAGTACAGGGACATGGCGGTGACGTTCAGCTCAGCGGCCAGCCGCCGCATGGAGAACTTCGCCAGCCCCTCGGCGTCCAGCAGCCGAACGGACACCGTCGTGATCCGCTCACGGTCGAGCCCGGAGGGCTGCCCGCCACCGCTACGACCGCTCCGGCGGGCCTTCTCCTCCAGCCAGACACTGCTCCGCGCCGACCGACCTGCGTCCTTCGCCACGGGCGCACCTTTCTCGATTCCAGCCACCGGTCCAACTTAAAGGGCGCGGGGCAGCACCCGTATGCGGCTACCGCGGCGTGGGCGCGAACAACCACATACAACCCGAGGCCGCACACATACCCACACCCCCGAGCCCTCAGGCGACCGCCCGCTCCGCCCGCTTCAAGAGCCCCGCTGCCACGAACCCACCCAGCAGCACGGCAATCGCCCCCACCAACTGACCAGCCCCGAGCCCGGCCGACAACGACTCCACGGACGCCACGGAAGAGCTGAGCACAGCCCCGAGAACGGCAACACCAAGACCGTTCCAGAACTCGGCGAGGGTGCCGTTGCTCCCGGCCCCGACCCCCGCCTTCTCCGGAGGAATCGCGCTCATGATGGCGTGCGCCATCGCCGGGTTGACGACGGCGCATCCCGCCCCGATCAGCACCAGCCCGAGCAGCAACCCGGCGTAGCCGCCGGAGGCGACCGCGATGGCCACCAGTCCGGCGGACATCAGCACCATTCCGAGCGCGATGGACACCGGCGTACCCAGCCGCCCGGACCACTTCGCCGCCAGCCCCGTGAAGTTGAGCAGCACGACGGTCAACGCCAGCGGAGCGGTCCGCAGGCCCGCCTCCAGGGGCCGTACCCGAGCACGAACTGCAGGTGCTGGGTCAGCAGGAACAGCGCCCCAACAGGGCGAGCCCCGCGATGAGCATCTTCTTGCGTGCCGATGGGGGTCCCCCCGCGCCCTTTAGGCGTGGGGGAGGTCGGCGGCGCTGCCCGCGGTGAGCAGCAGACCGGACTGCACCAGGGAGGTGTTGTCGAGCAGCACGGTGAGCTGGGCGAAACAGATCACGCCGAGGATCACCCAGCGCTGGGGGTGGCCTTGGGAAGCAGACATGTCGTACACCGTATAGCAGTCACTATACGGTGTACGACACGTTTTCCGACAGCCGGGTTCCGCCGGTCAGCCGCTCATCTTCTGCGTCAGGTCGTAGAACGTGGCCGAACCGACCGTGACCTTCTTGAAGTTGCTCTCGACCCACGAGGTGATCCGGGACGACGTACCGCTGCCGCTGCCGCCCATGCCACCGCCCATGCCTCCGCCGGCGATGAAGTAGTGGATCTTCCCTTCCTCGGCGTACTTCTTGAACTGCGCGAGCGTCGGGGACGGGTCGGTGCCGTTGAAGCCGCCGATCGCCATCACCGGGTCGCCGGTGGCGAGCTGGTAGCCGGCCGCGTTCTGGGAACCGATGGACGCGGCGACCCAGGTGTACTTGGCGGCGTCCTTCTCCAGCAGTTGCTTGGCGGCGGAGGAGACGTTCGCGCCGTTCAGCAGGCCGCCGGCGCCACCGCCGCCGCCCATGCCGCCTTCGCCCGTCCGGCCGGCGCCGGGGAAGCCGTGGCCGTTCCGGCCCTGGCCCTGCGTGTTGCCGTTGCCCTGCTGCTGGTTCTGGCCCGGCATGCCGCCGCCGAGGCCGCCGCCCCCGGGGAAGCCATTGCCGTTCTGCTGCCCCTGCTGCCCCGGCATCGCGCCGCCGAAGCCGCCGCGCATACCGCCGCCGAAGCCCCCACCGGGCCCCCGGCCGCCGCCGAAGCCCATCATGCTGGCGCCCGCCGGACCGGCCGTCGGGATGGAGCCGGTGTGCGCGGAGTCAACCGTGCTGAGGGTGTACGCCGTCGGACCGGCGAGCGCGGCCACCAGGCCCACCCCCGCCGCCCCGAGGGCCAGCTGCCGGGAGATCCGGCCGGCGAAGACCAGGCCCAGCGCGGCCGCCAGACCGCCGATCAGCACCAGCCACTTCAGCCAGGGCAGATAGCTGGAGGTGCGGTTGAGCAGGACGTATCCCCACACGGACGCGGCCACGAGCGCGGCGGCGAGGCTGATCGACGCCCAGGTCTGCCTGCGCCGCTCCCACAGCAGCCCGGCGCCCATGCCGACGACGGCCGCGAGGTAGGGCGCGAGCGCCACCGTGTAGTACTGGTGGAAGATGCCCGCCATGTAGCTGAAGACCACCATGGTGATCAGCAGCGAGCCGCCCCACACCAGGAACGAGGCCCGCGTCACCGACGTCCGCTGCAGCTTCCGGGTGGCCACGAGACCCGCGGCCAGCAGGACCAGCGCGGCCGGGAGCAGCCAGGAGATCTGGCCGCCGATCTCGGAGTTGAACATCCGGTCCCAGCCCGTGGTGCCCCAGCGGCCGGAGCCGTTCCCGCCGCCACCGCCGCCGACGCTGCCGGTCTCGTCGCCGTTGATCCGGCCGAGGCCGTTGTAGCCGAAGGTCAGCTCCAGGAAGCTGTTGTTCTGCGAACCGCCGATGTAGGGGCGGGAGGAGGCCGGCCACAGCTCGACGATCGCGACCCACCAGCCGCCGGCGACGACCAGCGCGACGGTCGCGAGACCCAGCTGCGCCAGGCGCTTGCGCAGCCTCACCGGACCGCACACGGCGTAGACGATCGCCAGCGGCGGCAGGATCAGGAAGGCCTGCAGGGTCTTGACGAGGAAGGCGAAGCCGATCGCGGCCCCGGCCGCGACCAGCCACTTCGTCCGGCCGTCCGCCACCGCGCGTACGACGAAGTAGCAGGCCAGCGCCATCAACAGGCCCAGCATCGCGTCCGGGTTGTCGAACCGGAACATCAGCGCCGCCACGGGGGTGACCGCGAGCACCGCGCCCGCGATCAGACCGGCCACGGGGCTGAACCGGCGCCGTACGGCCGCGTACACGACCGCCACCGTGCCCACGCCCATCAGCACCTCGGGCGTGAGGATCGCCCACGAGTTCAGGCCGAAGATCCGCACCGACAGCTCCATCGGCCACAGGAAGGCCGACGGCTTGTCGACGGTGATGGCGTTGCCCGCGTCCAGCGAGCCGAAGAAGAACGCCTTCCAGGACTTGCTGCCCGCCTGCACGGCCGCCGAGTAGAAGGAGTTGGCGTAGCCGGAGGCGCTGAGGTTGTACAGGTAGAGCAGGAGGGTCGCGGCGAGCAGGCCGAGGAAGGCCGGGCGCGCCCAGCGGGGGTCCTCGGCGCGGCCGCGCCACAGTCTGCGGAGGAACGGCTGCTCGGGCGCACCGGCCGCCCGGTGCGGGTGCGGCTGCGACGGGGGGTGCGGGAGGGCGCCCGTGGGCGGGCCCCACACGGTCGTACCGCGCTGCTGGTCGTACTGGGTGGTCATCGGGGATCCTCCGGATCGGTGTCGTGAGGGCGCACCGGCTGCAGTCGCATGGTGGCGTCCCTCCAGCTGCCGTCCGCGGCTTCACCGGCGCGGACCTGGGTGGCCGTCGGATACGGCTGCTGGTACGGCACCGGGCGCCGGGGAAGCGGTGTGTACGGAGCGGTCGTGCCGTGCGGCGGGGTCGTGCTCGTGCTGTAGGTCGGCGAGGAGAGGGGGTGGGAGGCGACGACCGTCGAGCCGGTGCCGGACTCGCCGCGGTCCGGGAACACCCAGGCGCGGAAGAGCAGGAACCGCAGGACGGTCGCCGCGAGGTTGGCGGCGATGAGCACCGCCAGTTCGGTGGAGTGCGCCGGGTGGTCGCTGGCCGCGTTCAGGGCGGCCAGGGAGCCACTGGTCAGAGCGAGCCCGATGCCGAAGACGACCAGGCCCTGCGCCTGGTGCCGGACAGCGCCGCCCCGGCCGCGCACCCCGAAGGTGAGCCGGCGGTTGGCGGCCGTGTTGGCGACCGCGGAGACCAGCAGGGCGAGCGCGTTGGCGATCTGGGAGCCGGAGAACTGCCGGAAGACGCTGTAGAGGAGGAGGTAGAAGAGGGTGGACAGGCCGCCGACGACACAGAATCCCACGAGCTGACGGGCCAGCCCCTTGGGCACGTTGGTCAGGTCGCGGTCGCGCGGGTCGTCACCGAAGGGCCGGGTGAGCCGGTCCAGCGGGAGTGAACCGGTGGCCAGCGCCTTGCCGACCCGCCAGACGCCCTTGAGGTCGTCCGTCGCGGTCTTCACGATGTGCACGGTGGAGTCCGGGTCGTCGACCCAGTCGACCGGCACCTCGTGGATCCTGAGGCCCGCCCGCTCGGCGAGCACCAGCATCTCGGTGTCGAAGAACCAGCCGGTGTCCTCCACCAGCGGCAGCAGCACCTGGGCCACATCCCGCCGGATGGCCTTGAATCCGCACTGGGCGTCGGAGAAGCGGGCCTGGAGCGAGCCGCGCAGGATGAGGTTGTAGGCCCGGCTGATGAACTCCCGCTTGGGGCCGCGTACGACCCGGGAGGCGCGGGCCAGCCGGGAGCCGATCGCCAGGTCCGAGTGGCCGGAGATCAGCGGGGCCACCAGCGGCAGCAGGGCGTTGAGGTCGGTGGACAGGTCGACGTCCATGTAGGCGAGGATCGGCGCCTCGGAGGCGGACCACACGGTCCGCAGGGCCCGTCCCCGGCCCTTCTGCTCCAGGCGGAAGTTGGTGACCTCGGGGAGCTCCGCCTGCAGCCGCGCCGCCACCAGCGGGGTGGTGTCCGTGGACGCGTTGTCCGCGATCGTGATGCGGAAGGCGTACGGGAAGGTGCGCGTGAGGTGCTCGTGCAGTCTGCGGACGCACGGCTGGAGGTCCTTCTCCTCGTTGTAGACGGGGATCACTACGTCCAGGACAGGCGTACCGGCGTCTCCGGCCGGGAGGTGCTCCCGCGCCGGCAGGGTGCCGGGAGAAGAGTCGGTTCGCATGGGACCGACTCAACTCAAGCGCCCTGTTGCACCCATGTGGTGGCACTGTGCCGTGGCTGTGAGTGCGATTGCCAGTTCGTTTCGGGCGCGGGCCGCGGAACGGCGGGGGCCGACGCGGGCAGATGCACGGTGAACACGGTCCGCCCGGGCACGCTGTCGACGGTGACGGCACCCCCGTGCGCGGCCGCGACCGCCTGCACGATGGCGAGCCCGAGGCCCGTCGAGCCGGTGGCCCTGGACCTCGCGGAGTCCCCGCGCGCGAACCGCTCGAAGACGTGCGGCAGCAGCTCGGGCGGAATCCCCTGCCCGTTGTCCTCGACGTCGACGCACATCCACGGCCCGCGCCGCTGCACGCGCGCGGTGACGGTCGTACCCGGTGGCGTGTGCTTGCGCGCGTTGCCGAGCAGATTGACCAGCACCTGCTGGATGCGTGCCGCGTCCGCGGACACGAGGGCGGGTTCCTCGGGCAGATCGAGCCGCCAGTTGTGGTCCATGCCGGCCGCCCGGGAGTCGCTGACCGTGTCGACGACCAGCGGGATGAGATCGGTCTGCTCGAACTGCAGCGGCCGTCCGGCGTCGAGGCGGGCGAGCAGGAGCAGGTCCTCGACCAGGAGGGTCATACGGCCCGCCTCGGACTCGATCCGGCCGAGGGCGTGCCGGGTGTCGGGGCCGACCTGTTCGCGTCCGCGTCTGGTGAGTTCCGCGTACCCCCGGATGGAGGCGAGGGGGGTGCGGAGTTCATGACTGGCGTCGGCGACGAACTGCCGTACCCGCATCTCGCTCTGCTGCCGGGCGTGCAGGGCGCCGTGCACATGGTCGAGCATCCGGTTGAGCGCGGCACCGACCTGGCCGACCTCGGTGTGCGGGTCGCACTCGGACTCCGGGACCCGCTCGCTGAGGTTCACCTCGCCGGTGTGCAGCGGGAGTTCGGAGACCCGGGTGGCGGTGGCGGCGACCCTGCGGAGGGGGCGGGTGGCCACGCCGACGATGACGAATCCGGCGAGCGAGGCGGCGAGCAGTCCGGCGGCGGTGACGCAGACCTCGACGACGATGAGGGTGTCGATGTTGTCGTCGACGTCCTTGGTGGGCAGGGCGACGTAGTAGGTGGCGCTGCCGTCGGGGCTCACCGCGTACTGGACGCGGTAGCTCCCCAGGTCCGGCAGGTCGACCGTGTGCGCGTGCCCGTCCCTCGGCACACCCGCGAGCGCCCGCTGCTGCGCGGCCGTGAGGCTGACGGTGCCCATCTTCCGGAAGCCGCCGTTGCTGTCGTTCAGCTGCACCGCCTTGGCCGCGCCGGCGATCCGGCCGTTCTGCAGACAGGCCGCGACGGTGCTGGGCTGGGTCGGGCCGTTGGTGAGGAGGCGCGCGATCTTCTCGTCCGGCGTGGCGGTGGCCTTGTCCCCGGCGTCCGGGTCGGTGGGGAGGCCGGGCACGGTGACGCCGGGGTGCAGCCGGCCGCCCTTCGCGCGCATGGCGATTTCGCCGACCTTCTCGTCGAGCTGCCCGTACAGGTGCGAGCGCAGCGCCACCGCGGTGACCGTGCCGATCACCGCGCACACCACGGCGATCAGTACCACCGACGCGACGACGAGCCGGGTCCGCAGGGTGCGCGGCTGTCCGGCCCGTCGCTTCTGCCGCTTCTGCCGTTGCCGCGGACCCGGCCGTCGTCGCCTGCTCATGAGGCGGCGGGCTTGATCAGGTAACCGGCCCCACGCCGGGTGTGGATCATCGGCTCCCGCCCCGCGTCGATCTTCCGTCGCAGATAGGAGATGTACAGCTCGACGACATTCGCCTGCCCGCCGAAGTCGTACGACCACACCCGGTCCAGGATCTGTGCCTTGCTGAGCACGCGCCTAGGGTTGCGCATGAGGAAGCGCAGCAGCTCGAACTCGGTGGCGGTCAGATGGATGGAGTCCCCGCCCCGCGACACCTCGTGGCTGTCCTCGTCGAGCGTCAGGTCTCCGACCACGAGCACGGAGTCGGAGCGCCGGTCGGCGGCCCCGGACCGGCGGATGAGTCCCCGCAGCCGGGCCACGACCTCCTCCAGGCTGAACGGCTTGGTGACGTAGTCGTCACCGCCGGCCGTGAGCCCGGCGATACGGTCCTCCACCGCGTCCTTGGCGGTCAGGAAGAGGACGGGCACGTCCGGCAGCTCGCGCCGCAGCCGCCCGAGGGCGGTCAGCCCGTCCATGTCGGGCAGCATCATGTCCAGTACGACGGCGTCGGGGCGGAACTCACGGGCGGTCTGGACGGCTCCCTGCCCGTCCCCCGCACTCCTGATCTGCCAGCCCTCGTAACGAAGAGCCATGCTCAGCAGTTCGGTGATCGACAGTTCGTCGTCCACCACAAGCACGCGGACGGGGCTCCCGTCCGGCCTCAGCAGTTCGGTGCGCCCCTGGGGCGAGGTCGTGGTCATGCTGGGCACCTTGTCCGGGACCTCTGAGAGGAGGCTTTCCCCAGTCTGTGTTTTCCCTGAGAAACACACAGGCACCTCTCAGGCGGCGCCTGGGAAGCGCTCACTCCCGCGCGAAGACGCGCGCGTGCTCGACCCTGGCGATGTGGATCACGTACCGCTCGTACCAACGCTCCCGGCCGCGGCGCTTGGCCGCGAGGTGCTCGGGGTGCCGCCGCCAGCGCTCGATCCCTTCGAGATCCCGGAAGTAGGCGACGGATACGGCGAGTCCGCCGGGGGTACGGGCGGAGTCCTCACCGAGGAAGCCGGGGACTTCACGGACGAGACGGGAGAGGTGTTCGGCGGTGCGGTCGTAGCCGTCGGGGTCGTCGTCGGCTTCGTCGTCGGTACGGAGGGAGGTGAAGATCGCCGCGTAGTAAGGGGGTTCGGGGAGGGAGGAGGTGGGCTGTACAGCGGCATCCGTGTGATCGCTCATGACAACCACGGTCGGGGGCGGGCCCGTTCGGCGTCCACGACCCTTGCCGAAAGGGATCCGTAGGGGATCCGAGTCTTTGCCTTCGCCTCAGAACAGCCCCTCCTGCGGTTGGGCGAACTCCCGGAACGGAAAGGTGAGTCCGGCAGTCCCGGTCGAGGGCGGCGCCACCAGCTCCCAGCCGGTCATGAGCCGGGTGTCGAGCACGACGGCCCCGCGCTCGCCGACCGCCAGATGAAGATCGGGCCCGGCGGCCGCGACCAGCTCACCGCTGACCCGGCCCCCCGGGACCAGTTTCACCACCTCTCCGAGCGCGGAAGGAGCACCGGCGAGCCCGAACGCCGCCACATGGTCGGTGACTTCGCAGGGCGCGGGCCGCAGGGACTCGGGCCATCCGCTGAGCGCCACGGCCCGCGCATGCAGCTCCCGCACCTCAGCCGCCCGCTCCCGCTCGGTCCCCGGCAACGCCGACCGCACCGCGCGCTTCTCGGCGTACGGGATCCGGTCCGGCACCTGGAGCGCGGCCCGCAGCAGCTCCTCGGTACGCCGGGCGGCCATCAGCGGGCCGGTGCCCAACCAGCTGAAACTGACAGCGCCCTGCTCCAGCAGCCGGGCGGAGCCCCGCTCGACCGCGGTGATCCCGACTTTCACCATCCCGGGCCCGAACCACGCCAGATACACCCGGTACGGCCGCGGGTCGTCGACAATCGTGTCGGCGGCCACGGAGTGCGCCCGGTCCAGCCGCGCACACTCCTCGCACCGGGCGCCCGTGCTCCGCGCCGGCACGGCAGCACGGGTGGGACAGGCATGCCCGCGCGCCCCCACACAGTGCCGGGCGCTCCCCTCCGGCACGGCGAATCCGACCCGCTTCCCCCACGGCAGCGCACTGCGCCGCCCGCCGTCCCACACCAGCGCCGGTCCGGTCGGCGACCAGCGGAGCCCCGAGCATTTCCATACCTGTGCCATCACTCGTCAGGGTATGGGTCGGGTCTGACAACGGGTTCCGGGCGGCGGACTGGCGTGAGCTGCGCGAAGGCCCGAAGCCGCAACCTCGTTTTGCGACTTCGGGCCTTCTGTCGGATTGGGCGGTTACGGCGGAACGCACACCGGCACCCCTTCCGCCGCGACCCCCGCCTGCCGCACGCCCCCCTTGATCAGCATGCGCAGGCAGTCATGGCCCCGATCGAGCGTGAGCCCCGTACGCTCCGAGACCTCGTCCAGCCGGCAGTACACCGGCCCACGCACCAGCGGCGGGGCGAGGCAGGCGGCGACGGCGTGCACGTCCTCGATGACGACCAGGCTCTTCGCCCGCCAGGTGGCGAGGAGCTGCTGGGGGGTCATGGTGGGCCGGGGCGGTACCGGGGCGGGAGGCCGCATACGGCCGGCGATGAGGCCGAGGGTGTCGGCGATACGACCGAGCCACTCCCGACCTGCAGGAATGCTGAGACAGTGCGCTTGGAGCACGGTCTCAGCGGCAGCGAAGTTGGTTGCGTCGGCGACGTTCCGCAGCGCGGAGCCTGCGTGTGCGTACCCCAAGTGCTTGCACACGTCCACAGCAGGACAACGGGTCGTTGCGCTGTGCCCCTCCGCACCGGCAGAGTCGGACGCCGTTGCCCACGTCGGCCACACGAGGTCGAACCCGTTGGTCGGGAGGATCAGGAGTCGTTCCATGTCCGATGAAGTCACTCTGCGCCCGGTGACCGCCGACGATCTCGACCTGTTCGAGCGCGAGTTCAACGGGCCGGAGGGGGCCGGCCAGTACCAGTGGTTCGGCTACGGTTCACCGGCCGGCCTGCGCCGGCAGTTCGCCGAGACCGGCCTGCTCGGCCCCGACGGCGGCATGCTCTCCGTCGCGGAAGCGGGCCGGACGGTGGGCCGCGTCGAGTGGTTCGCCAGCGCCTGGGGGCGGCCCGCCACCTCCACCTGCTGGACCCTGGCGATCGGCCTGGTGCCCGCCGCGCACGGCCGCGGCATAGGCACCCAGGCCCAGCGACTGCTGGCCGAGTACCTCTTCGACCACACCAGGGCCGAACGGCTCCAAGCCTGGACGGACTGCGCCAACCTCGCCGAGCAGCGTGCGCTGGAGAAAGCGGGCTTCGTCAGGGAGGGCGTGCTGCGCTCCGCTCAGTGGCGCGGCGGCCAGTGGCACGATCAGGTGATCTTCTCCATGCTCCGCGCGGAGCGATTCGGCGGCGAACTGAGGTGAACACTGGTCTCAAAACACCAGGTCAGTGGTGTGACGCGGTTGTCCCCGTCCTGATCTGTGCCGACGGCCACAGCCAGCGGGACACACGTAGGCTCATACTGAGCTATGACAAAGCCTGCGGCACCGAAGCGTCATCTTCCTACCAGCCCCTTCAAGGCCCCGGTCACACGGGCTCCCAAGCACTTCGCCCTGGGCGACCAGGTCACACATGACGTGTACGGCCTCGGCCGGGTGGTCGGCGTCGAGGACGGAATCGCGGTCCTCGTGGATTTCGGCTCGGCGCAGATGCGGATCTTGAGCCCGTACGCCAAGATGACCAAGCTGTAGGACCCCTGTGCCCGGTCACGGCACGCCAGGCCCCATCGGGGGCCTGTAACGAAAGGCAGACCTCTCATCGACCCGACGTCGCTGTTCTCCGCCCTGGAAGGGCAACCCCGCCGTTCCACCGCGGTATCGCCGCCTCCGACGACAACCCCCTTCCAGGCCCCGGACTTCGGAGAAGACGAGATCTTCTGGTCCGAGGACGCACAGGAGCCCGCCCCGGGCACGCGTGTGACGCGGCCCAAGGCTGCCTAGCGGCGGGCCGGCGGGCGGTCGAGTACGCGCCGACGCCCGCCCGCGCCCGCCCTCAGCGCAAAAGCAGAGGCCCTGTGGAGTGATCCACAGAGCCTCTGATCCATGCGCACTCGGCAGGATTCGAACCTGCAACCTTCTGATCCGTAGCTCTGGAGAGATCGGTCGGAGACGGTCATACAGGTCGCGTGTCGGCCTCAGGGGGAGGCTATGGGGCGGGGCCGGTTGCTGCGGTTGCTGTATCCGGCTGCTGTACAGCAGGATCCCGTGGGGCTCACGGCATGGAGCGGGAGCTACTCGAACGGCTCCTGGTCGGCAACGACGAGGCGTCCGTGGTCGCTCTGGCTGCGCTCCACTGCGGCGGTTCCCACGAGGTCTGCGGCAACGCACTCGTAGAACGGACGCGTCGTGGACCGGGCGTTCGCGAACTGAGTGATGACCCAGCGATTGGCCAGGGTGTCCCAGCGTACGACCGCGTCCCCGTCGTTGGTCGTCTCGCACGGCTCACCGAATCCGGCCCACAGTGTGTTGGTGTTCGTCGGCCCCAAGAGGGTGGTGCCGGCTTTGGAGTACACCGCGAAGGCGGTGTTGACCGTCTCGACGATCTGAGTGGTACCGACCGAGGCGTTCGGGTCCGGCGGCACACCCGGTGGGGTGTAGTTGTTCGACCCGATTCCCTCGAAGCTGACGGTGACCGGGAGCGCCGCGGCGCGCTTGTTGAAATTCTTCTGCGCCACTGTGTCCCGTGCCACCCCTGTGGGGTGGGGGACCCCTTTGACCGGGAACGGGCCATTACTGGTCGTTTCCGGCGTGTGCAGAGTGCGCACCGGAGGCGACGTGATGCACCACAGGGCCGGAGTCGTCTGAACTCCGCTCGGCCGCACGCACACTGGGCTGCACCGAGCCTGCCGCCTGCGCTTGCGCGGAGGCGGTGACACCGGTGAGGAACAGGGCGGCAGCCAGCAGAGATCTCAGTCGCAGAATTCGCATGCAGTCTCGCAGACACTGAGCTCGGGCTTCCGTGACAGGAAAGATATAAACCCGACCTAAAGCACCAGCTGCCAGACATGCGGCGTTATTGACTCGTCGTCACCTATATAGATGCAAATCTTCGGGTATTGATGCTGGTACTGCTGGCGGCGCCGGGGGGCTGCCCTGGTTCTGATGGAGTCGGGTCGCTGGAGAATTGACCGTTCCAGAAGCCCTGGTAGACCGCCATACCCCGCAACTGTCCGCCGGAGTTCCACCGCCCTCTTCGAGTACCTGAAGATCTTCCATAACCGGCAGCGCAGACACTCCGCCCTAGGCATGCGTAGCCCGGTGGAATACGAACTGTGCGCAGCACCTGTCGTGAAATCAGCTATCCCGACTCCACGCAACTACCCGTACAAGAACGGCTTTGCGGCCTACGCCTGGGTCGCGACCCCGGAGGGCGACCACAAGCGGAAGTACGTGTACGGCAAGACCCGCGAGGAGACCCACGAAAAGTGGATCAAGCTCCACAGCGAAGCCAGCAAGGGCCCGGTGCAGACACGCCACCGCACGGTGCAGGCGTTCCTCTCCTACTGGCTTGAATCGATCGTGAAGCCCAACCTCGCCCGGCTGTCGTACGTGTCGTACGAAGGCTCCGTACGGCTCTACATCAACCCGCACCTGTTCGAGACCGGTGAGCTGTACGTGGATCACCAGATCCAGCGCGCGGGGCGGCAGATTCTCCACCGGGAGACCAAGACTGCGGCGTGCCCAGCAGACCGGGGACCGGAAGGCGGCCGGTGAGCTGTGGCAGGACACGCGCGGGCTGATCTTCACCACGAAGTACGGCACCCCGATCGAGCCGGGCGACCTCACCCGCATGTTCGCCCTGCGGGCCCGGCGCGCCGGCCTCCGGGTGATCCCGCTCCGGACGATGGAGTTCTACGCCGAAGCCAGCGAAGAGGAAGTGCGCGCCGCGCTCGGGAAGCTGTCCGACGCATGGGCGGCACCAGCTGATCCCGTTGCTGTACTTCGCTGCCGTACGCCCCTGAAACGCAAGAGGCCCCGGATCGCTCCGGGGCCTCTCATCTGTGTGCACTCGGCAGGATTCGAACCTGCAACCTTCTGATCCGTAGGCGCGCACACACCAGACGGGGGTCGCGCCGACAAGCCGCATCATGGCATGGAGCTGCTGCCCCCAGCCGACCTCGGTACGTGACTGTGTACTGACGTACGCGGCTGTTGATGTCAGGTGTTGATGTCACGCGTCGGACCGACTGTGGCGCATGGACCCCAAGTGGAATAGTTCGCGGAATAATTGACACCCGCTCAGTAAGGGGTGCAAGATGCTCCCGTGACGAACCCGCTGACGTTAGAAGAGGCAGCAGATGTCCTCGCCGAGCATCGCGAGGACATCCGAGACGTGCTCAAGAACGGCTGGTCACGCTGGCGCAAGCTGTTGGAGGCTGACACCGAACTGGCTGTCATCGTCAGCGGCAGGACGCGGGCGAGCCTGGTGTACGACTTCATCCGCTATGAAGCGATGAACAGCTTCGAAGGCACATCAGGCGTAGTGATCAGCGAAGAACGAGGGATCCTCCTGCTGACCTTCCAGGAACGCCTCCTTCTGCGCTTCAAGAAGTTCCGGAGCAAGGGGCTGAAGACCAGCGGGATCCCCACCCAGCAGGCCCGCAACTTCGCCCACCAGACACTTCCTGGCATGGAGGAGCTGACGCACATTGTCGCTGGCTACCTCCCCGATGAAGCAGGCATCGACCTGGATAGAGTGGCCATCACCTGCAGCGTCGCGAACGAGATGCAGTGGGTTATCGATCTCGACTTCGGCCTCGACGACGGGTTGGGACTGGACGACGGACTTGGGCCCGTTGCCCCTGCTCCCCTGCCCGTGGCGCCGACCGACGGGCAGGGAGACACCCTGGTCGTGCCTAAGGTCGATCGAGCCGAAGACGGAAGAGAGTAGTCACTAGCGAGGGAAGGACCGGGACTGCCATGAACCCGCGGATGCTCCAGACCGCGAGGGAGTCGCGCGGTTTGTCGCAGTCCAAGCTCTCGGCGATGACAGGTATCTCTCAAGCGGTCCTGTCCAAGGCAGAGCACGGCCTGGCACCGCTGCCACCCGAGCGCATCGACCTCATCGCCGGCGCGCTCGGCTACCCTCGCGAGATGTTTGACTGGCCTGACGACCCCATCGGGCTCGGCGCCTCCAGCTACTACCACCGCAAGCAAGCCGGGCTGGGTCAGACGACGCTTCGCCGCATCGAGGCAGAAATCAACCTCTTCCTCATGCAACTGAAGCGGCTGGAGACAAGCGTAGACATCGCGCCCGTCCACCCTTTGCCCACCTTCGAGTCGCCCGAAGCTCAGGGTCCAGAACCGGAAGAAGCTGCACGCAAGCTGCGAACCGCATGGCTCCTTCCTGATGGGCCGGTTCAGGATGCGATCCGAACAGTCGAGCGCGCGGGTGTTGTAGTTGTCCGGCGGGACCTCGGCTCACCAAAGATCTCAGGAATGAGTATCCGCCCGCCAGCCTCACTTCCCGTAATCATCTTGAATACGGGAATGTCCACCGACCGAGAGCGGTTTACCGTCTTTCACGAGGTTGGCCACCTCGTCATGCACCAGGTCCCCAGCGAGGACGGTGAGCGTGAGGCGGACCGATTCGCAGCCGAATTCTTGATGCCAGCACGCACCATCGCACCCCAATTGGCAGGGATCAACCTCCAGCGCGCCATGCAACTCAAGCAGCACTGGAAGACGTCAATGGCATCAATCATTCGCCGCGCGTACACCCTCGGAAAGATTGACGCCAGCCGTTACAAGAGCCTTAATGTGCAGATGGCGCAACGGGGATTCAATCGCCACGAGCCTGTCACATTGGGTCCGGAGGAATCTCGCATTCTCACGGCAGTGCTAGACGCCCACCGTAAACTCTATGGTTACAGTGACGCCGAGCTAGCGAAAGTTGTCGGCCTGAAGACTCCGGAATTCCAAGCTGGATATGGCACCAGGCGGGCACTGCGAGCCGTGTAGCCAGTCACATTCCGGCCGCCGGGGGCGCCTTGAATAATCGCGTTATCTAGTCGACGCCCGCCTTCTAAGACTCCTCTTTTCCGTCAGCACCTGCATTCGACAGCGGGTACACCCTATATTGTGACTTTGCCCATCTGTGGGCACGCTTATGGCGACGCCAACTCGCATAGCCCCAAAGTCGCCGACGCGTCTTGCGAAGTGATATGCGGCCCTGCAGGTACTGTGCGAGCACATCTTGCATGGCTCGCCAATCTGCAGTTCTCTCAGCATGTATGGTCAACCGCTTGATTGTTAGATCAGGTTGGCTCAGCAGAGTCGTCAGGTCCGGATCTCTTCGTCGATCGTAAATATGACGCGTTAGTTGCGAAACCTCAAAGCGACTAAATCCTAGATCTAGCAGCGCCAGCTCCAAATCCCGTTCGTCTGGCGTAAAACTGCTATAGGGGCCGGTCGGACGCTCAATATCGAAAGCTGAGTATATCTTTTCCCGCAGGTTAACAGCAGCCTTTCGCCGCTCAGAGCGGATCTCGCGATGACTCGTGGCTCTGGCAGTTATCCAAACTGCAGTAAGCGTAACTGCAGGAGTTACCCACCAGGGGGCGGTAGACGCCGTCCAACTGAAATGTGCCACGCCCGATCTCCTCATCAACAAGTAATCAACTAACTGAGTTCTCCAGCCGGGATCGCTCCAGCTACTCAGTGACTTGTTGAGGGGCGGGACGCGATCTGTAGAGCCACGGTCAGGAAGCTGAGCCAGCCGACCGAAAACACCAGAGCCAACGATCACCACCCCTCTCCCTCGGAGGCCCTACCTCTGTTTCGGCACCCCCCGGTTGCGGACCGCCACGCCGCTTTGCCAGCCCTCTTCCGGGAAGACAGGCAGAAGATCTTGTGGCATAGCCAACTCACCCGCCGGGCGCTGGGCGAGCCATCCCGAGCGCCTGTGGGCCGGCGCCTCAGTGCGGACGTGCTGGAACCCCAGCCGCTCGTAGTAGGCGTGCAGCCCGGTGTTCGTGCGCCAGGTGTCGATGCGCACCCAGGTTCGCCCTTCTAGGGCGGCGAGCCGGGACATCCAGTCGATGAGCCGCGTTCCGAGCTGTCGGCCGGATGCTTCTCGGGCAACGATCAACTTGTAGAGGTACAGCGCCGTTTCGGGACGATCGGCATCGGTCCAGAAGTCCCGGTCGACAGGGCCACGGCTGACGGTGGCGAGTACCTCGTCACGCTCGCCAACGACCACCCATGCACGCCCCTCGTCTATGCTCGCGCGCCACTTCGAAATAGCGCGCTCGCCGGTCTCCGGGTCGCTCCACTGGTCTGTTCCCTTGGTACGTAGCCACCCTTCGGCCTCTGCGCGTAGGGCCAAGAGGGCAGGTACGTCCTCCGCCGCTGCTGGGCGGAGGTACTCAGTCCGTACTGACTTCATAGAGGATCTTGTGCCTGTCTCCGGGGAGGATGGTGACCATGCAGCGGAGGGGGCGATCGTCCGCGTCATAGCCCGTTCGGGTGTGCTCTGCGACTGGAGTAGCTGCGGGGAGGCCGAGTTGCTCCGCTTCCTGGTGAGTCGGCATACGGACTGAAATTTCGTCCACGAACTTGGCCTGCACGAGTCCCACAGAGGCGAGGATGCCGCCGGGCGCGGAGACGTCTCGTGGCTCCATCAGGGGTGTGCCGGCCACGAGTTCCTGAGGAAAGTACGAATCGGCGAGTGCATAGGGCCGGTTGTCTATGAACCGGACGCGCTTGCGCGCCACAGCCAATCCGTCCACGGGGAGCCCAAGGCGCTCCCGGACATGTGACGGGGGCACAACGATGGACACTGAGATCTCTTGGCGCGGGGCGTTCCCGTTCTCCGCGATTGCGCTCGCCCACTGGTCGCCAGCAGTCCGCCCTTCAACTGCGTTGGCGTGGCGACTCCGACTCTCCAGAGTCGTCCAGTTCCACACGACAGGGGGGTAGTCCTCGCGGACGTACTTCCCCTGTCCCTGTCCAGCTACAACCAAGCCCTCCTCAATCAAGAGACGCACACCGGCGCGGATGGTCTCGCGGCTGTAGCCGTAGTGACTCATCATCTTGGATTCGCTGGGCAGGGCCTCGCCTGGCGCCAACCTGCCGGACTGAATCTGTTCGCGCAGCTCATAGGCGATTTCCTGAGCCTTCGTCATTCCTCGTCGTACTGCCACCGCGTCCCCTCTACTCCGACTCCTCCGTACAAGTTAGACCAGGGGGCTTGACTCTCCAAGGGCGACTCGTGCAGTCTCTTGCTACGGCACTCCTCCAGACAAGTCGGATGAGGTGTCACGTACGGTTCTGCCGTACAAGAGCGCCCGGAGGAAAGCCCCAGCTCAGGCGGGGGTGAGTACGAAGGAAGCGCAGGTTCATTGACAACTGAATGGGGATCACGCCGCCTCTCCTCGGCCAAGTAGGCGGCCACACGGGACCCCCCGTGTGAGGTACAGCGCGACTCAATCTCCGCAGAACCGCTGCGGCCGGTTGCCTCCGCTGCTCGTCTCGTACGAGCAGCGCTGAGGGGAGCCGGATAGTCCGACTTCAACGGCGCGCGGCCCCGGTGCTGGAACACCGGGGCCGCTGTTCGGGCCGTTCCTGACTGGAAGGGAACACGACCCAATGGAGCACATCGTTACTGTTCAGGACGCTGTTACCGCGTTCGCCGACTTCATGGAGCCGACGGGCGCGGAGCTGGACGCGATCGAGCGTGAGATGCCCGTGATCCTGGCGGACGTCGAGCTGCTGGACGCGCAGATCGTCACCCTGGATCGCGCCCCGACCGAGCTGGACGCTCGCCGCATCCGCCGGGCCCGCCGGCGGGCGCTGGCCGTGCGGGTCGCGCTGGTCAACCGTGCGGCCGGCACGAGTCTGCCGGGCGGTGCGGCGTGATGCACCACAAGGAACTGACCGCCCCGCAGCGCATCGTGCTCGGGGCCGCGTTCGTCATCATGGCCGCCGTTGGCGGCGTCGGCGGTTACGGCACGTTCTCCAACATCGGTCACGCCTACGGCACCGGTACCGCGCTCGGTGCGGTCGCGGCCGGTGAGGGTGCCACCGCCGTTCTCGGCCTGGTTCTGCTCGGCCTGACCATGCTGGGCCAGTCCTCACCCCGCGTCGTCCGACTCGGCTTGTGGGCGTTGCCCGCCGCCGCGTCCGTCATGGCCGCGATGGCTGGCCCGGACGCCGGCCGTACCGTGATCTACGCCGTGACCCCGATGGGCATGTGCGTCTCGGCCGAGGGCATGGCGTTCCTGGCCCGGCGGATCGTCGTCCACACCGACGGCCACGACGCCGAAGCCGAAGCCCGCGCGGCGGCCGTCGTGCGGCAGCTGGCCTATCACCGGGCCGTTGCCGCCAACCACCCCAGCGACCGCGTGAAGAAGTGGTCCGAGCGCAAGTCGTGGCGTCTTGCCCGCAGGGTCGGCACCGGCGACCACACACTCGGAACGCGGCTGCTCGATGTGCAGCGCGAGCGCGTCACGGCGGGCGCGGATGCCGCGCTGGCGGGCATGTTCACCGCCCCGACCGACCCGCCGACGCTGCCGTCGGTCGACCCGATCGGTCCGACGACCACCGCGAGCACGAATGCGGAGGAATCGACCGAGACCGAGAGGATTCGGTCTACGACTGACCAGCCGGAATCGACGCCCCTCACGATTACCCTGACCCGCCTCCCGGTACCCGACCCGGTCCCGGCGGACGCGGGCAAGTCGAGCCTGCCACTCAAGCCGATCCCCGCGCTCGCGGCCCCGGTCGAGTCGACCCCGCCCCATCCGACCATGCGTCGCTCGATGGCTGCCGAGTCGACCCGGCAGCGCCGAGCGACGTACCGGGTCCCGGACGCCGCAAAGGCACCGCGTGTGCGGCGCAGTCCGGAACAGCTCCTGACCGAGGCACGGACCATCACGGCCGACTGGCCCGATGGGAAGGTGACGGCCGAGGGCATCCGCCGTGTCCTGCACGTCTCCCCGGTCAACGCGCGCAAGCTGCGTGACGCGCTGCTCGCCGAGCGGGCCGCGTGATGGGAGCACTGCCCGTCTACCGGTGGCGGCTCGCCCCGGACGGCTACGCCACTCGTCGGCAGCTCCGTGCGCGGGGCCTGCGGCCGGGTGGTCAGGAGGTGGCGGCGCAGCTCGAACGGCCGCGCCGCCGCCGTGGCCCGCTGGTCGCCTACCTGTACCGCGTCGACCTCGCCAAGCCGGTGCGTCCCATGACGCCGGCCAGGTGGGCGGCGCTGTCGAAGGCCAACGCGGCCCGCCAGATCTGCCCGCAGTGCCTGCGGGATGCGGGCTACGTCATCCCCTCGTCGCTCGGCACCTGCGTGCCCTGCGCTTCCCCTTCCACCTCGCCTAGGAGTGCGTGATGGGCAAGCCCGACACCCGCCGCCTGGACCGGGAGATCCAGCAGACGACCCGCAAGCTCGAAGCGGTCCGCAACCGCGAGATGTGGCCGCTGGACGGCCGCGAACGCCGCGCCGTCCTCGGTGCCCTCGCCGGCGGCTCCTACCGGATCGCCCGGGGCCGTAGCGCCGGCCACGCGGAGCAGCGGATCGAGACCGCGTGGCAGAGCGCGGAGACCCGTCTGCTCGCGGAGATCACCGCCATGCAGATCGAGCGGGCCCGGATCGTCCGCGAGGCCGCGCAGGCCAAGGCCGCCAAGAAGTCCTCCCGGTGGTTCTAACCCTCCCTCCCCCCCTTTTTCCGCCCCTGTGAGGGGGCGTCAGGAGTCCTTTCGCCATGAGTGACACCGTCGTCCACCTGCACAAGAACCCTGAACCGCCCTCGGAGCCGGCGACCGTGACCACGCTCACCGTGGTCCCCGACCCGGCACCCGCCAAGCCTGTGCCCCTGTGGGTCCGCTCCGGTCGCGCCGTCCGCACGGCCGTCACGCACGAGACCACCCGCACCACCGCCCGCGCGCTCGCCCGGCACTCCCTCTACGTCGCCGGCGGGACGCGGATCGTGGCCCGCCGGGCATGGGACGGCCGCACCGCCGCCCGCTACGAGCGCTACATGCGCACCGCCGAAGCCGCGGGGAACTTCGAGGCGGCAGCCGAGTGGGAGGAACGCGGGCAGCGCTTCCGCGAGGCCCGACACCGCCGCCGCATGGACCTGCTCCACTCCCCGCTCGACGCCGCCAAGGGCGCGGCCGTCACCGCCGGTATGGGCGTCGGCGGACTGGTCCTGCTCGGCATCGTCATGGCCGTCGCCACCAAGGACCCCACCGAGGTCATCACGCCCCTGATGGCCGTCATCCGGTTCATCAACCTGATGGTCACGATCGTGCGGGTGGTGTGGGGCCCCGCCATCACCATCGGCCCGTTCCTCGCGCTGCTCGCACTGTGGTCGGTCGGCGCCCACCAGCAGGCCGCACCGCAGTGGGCGCTCCCGCCGAACATCCGGAACGGTGAGGGGGAGCCGATCACACCGTCGATCGTGGTCAAGGCCCTGCGCGACCTGGGCATCACCGAACTGCGGAAGGCCATCAAGGAGATGGGCGACGCGGGCGCGTCGATGCTGTCCCCGATCGTGATCGCCGGATGCGGCGTCGAGGTCGACGTCACCCTGCCCTCCGGGGTGTCCACGAACGAGGTTCAGCAACGCCGCCGCAAGCTCGCCGAGAACCTCTCCCGTCACGAGCACGAGGTGTTCATCACCATCCCCCAGGCGGCCCGCACGGTGCGGCTGTGGATCGCCGACTCCGGCGCGCTGGACGAGCCGATCGGCCCGTCCCCGCTGGTCACCGACGAGACGCTGACCGCCGACTACGCCAAGGGCAAGGCCCCATGGGGGCAAGATCTGCGTGGCGACGCCGTTGAGCTGAGCGTGTATCAGCGGCACCTGCTCATTACGGGACGTTCGAACCAGGGCAAGACCGCCTCCCTGCGCTCCCTGGCCCTGTGGCTCGCCCTAGACCGGTCCGTTCAGTTCTGGCTGGGAGACCTCAAGGGCGTCGGGGACTGGGCCATGTTCGACGGCATCGCGGACGTCCTGATCCAGGGACCGACCGACGACCACGTCATCCAGGTCACCGAGATGGTCGAGTCGGGTGTGGACGAGATGAACCGCCGCATCGAGATCCGCAAGAACGACCCGACGGCCGTCTTCCCCCCGCTCATCATCCTGGTGGACGAGGCACAGTTGGCGTTCATGTGCCCGGCCGTCGACGAGCAAAAGCGGCCCTACGGCGGCTCCAAGGCCACGAGCCGGTACTTCATGGCCGTCCGGAAGATCCACAACCAGGGCCGTGCCGTCGACGTGCTGATGTGGCAGGGCACCCAGGACCCCACCGACCAGAACCTTCCCAAGCTGGTCCGCGAGGGCGCCCACACCCGTGCCTCCCTCGTGCTGGGCACCGAATCGCAGTCGAAGATGGCGCTGGGCGACAAGGCCGTCGAGGAAGGCGCAGCCCCGCACATGCTGCGTCAGGGCCTGGATAAGGGCACCCTCGTGGTCACGACGGACGGCATCGACATGCCCAAGGGTCAGTCGTTCCTCACGGTCCGCACCCACTTCATCGACGACGACCCGGCCGCCGAGATCGCCGAGCGGGCCAAGGCCCTGCGCTCCGGCGTCACGACGCTGCACGCCGTCGAGCGGGGCGAGGAGCGGGATCCGCTCGCCGACATCGCCGCCGTCGTCGGCACCGACGCCCGCGTGCGCACGCAGGAGGTCATCACCCGGCTCGCCGGCCTGGACCCGAAGGCCTACGGCGGCTGGTCGTTCATCGACCTCACGCGCGTGCTGGACGGCACCGGGGCCGAGCCGTACAAGTCCGACGGCGTGAAGGTCATCAGCCGCGATCGGCTCGCCCGCGCGCTCGCCGACCGCGACGAGACCGGTTCCGCTTCCGCTTCCTGACAGCAGGGAGGCGACCCCCGCCGGGTCAGGGAGGCAGGGAGAACTCCCTGAACCCCTCCCTGAATCGCCTCCCTGGCCCTGACCAGCATCAATGATCCATCAGGGAGTCAGGGAGGCCCGCAGGTCAGACCCCCGAAAACCCCCTCCACACGGCACCCCCAAGGGGGTGTCGTCCCCTCCCTCGTCCAGCATCGGAAGGGATTCCGCATGTACCCCGACCACGCCGACAACGCGCCCGCCGTACGGGGCAGGGAAGTCCACCACCCGACGCCGATACAGCCGCCCGTCGTCGTCCAGGCGGCCCCGCGCGCGCCCGTGCAGCCGGGCGCCGTCCCGGCCGTGGCGAGCGTCGTCCTCCCGGACGGCCGTGTCGTCACCGGCTACGCCATCAGCCCCGTACAGCCCGAACCGGTCGCCGCCAAGCCGGCCGTGTCGCGTGCGGCGGTGAACGTCGCCCTCGGGGGCGTCGGGTTCCTCGCCGTGTGCGGCGGACTGCTGATGCTAACCACTTTCATCACCGCCCTGACCGCACTGATCACCCAGCTCATCACGCTGGCCGCCGTCCTGTTCGGCGGGTTCATCGCCGTCCAGGTGCTCACCGCCAAGAGCCACAAGGGCGGGACCACGGTGAACATCCGCCGGGCGGTGTTCAAGCGCAACCACTTCCACGGCTGACCGAGGAGACAACCACTGTGATCCGACTCCGCCTCCAGGTCATCGGCTGCTCCCGCCGGGCGCTGGTCCTGACCGACACGCCCCGCCCGGACTGCCCCGACTGCGAAGGTGTCGGCGGCATCGAGCGCGACTACGGCGACTACGACACCGGCGAGTACGCCGGCACCGAGTGGTACCCCTGCGACTGCTGGACCGGGTGGCGCAGGGTCCTGCTGCCGCTCCCGCGCCTGCCCCGGCTGCTGCGCCGCCGCGTCGCCCAACGCGACCCGTGGGGCGACGAACCGCCCTTCTAGCTACGCCAAGGGCGGCCCCCTCGTCTCGCCAAAGTCGCGGGGCCGCCCTTGTCAGCCAGCACCTTCTAGGAACTGGAGACATCCAGCATGACCCTTCCCACCGACATCCGGCGAGTGCCCGGCCGAAGGCCGCGCTTACTGGACCTGTTCTCCTGCGCCGGCGGCGCCGCCATGGGCTACCACCGTGCCGGATTCGACGTCGACGGCTGCGACATCGCCCACCGGCCCAACTACCCCTTCCCCTACCACCGGGGCGATGCCCTCGCCCACCTCGCCCACCTCGTCGCCACCGGGGAGATCCGCCGGTACGCGTTCGTGCACGCCTCCCCGCCCTGCCAGCACGGATGCGCCCTGACCGTGGGCACCAACGCCTCCCAGGGATGGGGCCGCGCGCACGTCGACCTCGTGGCGCCCACCCGCGCCCTGCTCGACGCCACCGGCCTGCCCTACGTCATCGAGCAGCCCAACGGCCGCGCCAAGATCCGTAAAGACCTGACCCTGTGCGGGGAGATGTTCTCCCTCGGGGTGATCCGGCACCGCAACTTCGAGTTGGGCGGCTGGAGCACAGACCGGCCGGCGCACGTCCCGCACCGGGGTCGCGTGCGCGGCTACCGGCACGGCCGCTTCTACGACGGCCCCTACGTCGCCGCCTACGGCAACGGCGGCGGCAAGCCCACCGTCCCCGAGTTGCAACAGGCCATGGGGATCACCTGGACCGACGTGCGGGAGGAACTGACCGAGGCCATCCCGCCCGCCTTCACCGAGTGGATCGGCCGTGCCTACCTCGCCGCCCGTACCCCCGCATTGGAGGTGGCCGCGTGAACGAGAACTTGCTGCGGGCCGCGCTGGACGCGGCCGAACGCGGCTGGCACGTCTTCCCGCTGCGTCCCGGTGGGAAGCCGCCGGCGCTGCACGGGGAGAAGACCTGCGCCCGCACCGGCGTGTGCGCGGACGGGCACGCGAAGTGGGAGCAGCGCGCCACCACCGACCCCGACCGCATCCGCACCGCCTGGACGCGGGCCCCGTTCAACGTCGGTATCGCCACCGGCCCCTCCGGGCTGCTCGTGGTGGACCTGGACACCCCAGAACACAAGGGCAGTTCGGACGCGCCTGACGGCGCGACGACCTTCTCTGCGCTCTGCGAGCGCGCCGGACACGCCGTCCCCACCACCTACCGGACCCGGACCCCGAGCGGCGGCACCCACCTGTACTTCACCGCCCCGCCCGAACTGAGGCTCGGCAACACGGCGGGCACCGTGGCCGATTCGATCGACACCCGGGCGTGGGGCGGCTACGTCGTCGCCGCCGGCAGCACCACCCCCGCCGGACGGTACGAAGCGCTGTGCGCCTCCATGGCGGTCCCTCTGCCGTCATGGCTGCAAGCCATCCTGCAACCAGCCCCCACGCGCCCTGTGGGCCCGCTCAGGCTGCCTGCGGTGGACGGCAGCCGCGCCGCCCTTGCCGCACTGGAAGCTGAGTGCGCGGTCGTGGCCGCCGCCCCGGAAGGGGAACGCAACACCACGCTGAACCGATGCGCGTTCAAAGTGGGGCGGTTCGTCGCATGGGGCGACCTCCCCCGGCACGTGGCGGAGGACGCCTTCCAAGGGACCGGCGAGGCGGCCGGCCTCACCGCCGCCGAGTGCCGCACCACCATCCGCAGCGCCCTGGACAGCTCCATCCGCAAAGCCCGACCCAGGGACGCGGCATGACCGGCCCCACCACCATCCCATTGGAAGGCCAACCCCCAGCATCCACAGGCCCGCAGGCCGCTCCACGGCCTGTGCACACGACGGCCGTGGGCGAACCGAAAGGCGCCGCCCGTAAGGGCGTCGTAACTGCCTTTCGTTCTGACCGGTTCCGGAGCGACGAGGCACGCCACATTGCGGAAGACCCCACCCCGGAGCGGCTCGGTCTCCGCATCTACGCCCCACCGGTCTACCGGCACCACTGGGACGGTGCCCGCTGGTCCACCCGGCCCGGCGACACCCCCACCGCCGCCTATGCCTGTGGCTGCGGGCAGACCGGCACCGCCACCGGCTCACGGGCCGTGGCGGCGCTGGTCGCTGAGTACGACGCCCACAAGTCCGCCTGCACCGGAACGCCTGCCGTACCCACCGAAGGGAGGGTCGCCGCATGACCCCCACGCCCATCGACGGGGCCGCGCTGCTCGACGAGGTGGAAGCCTTCCACCGCCGCTTCAACGTCTTCCCCACCGATGCCGCGTTCGTCGCGGTCGCGCTGTGGGACGCGCACGCCCACCTGCTCGACTGCTTCGACTCCACTCCCCGCATCGCCTTCCTGTCCCCGGAACCGGGGTCGGGCAAGACGCGGGCGCTGGAGATCGTGGAAACCCTCGTGCCGCAGCCGATGACGGCCGTCAACGCCTCCGCCGCCGCCCTGTTCCGGTCCGTCTCGGCAGGCAACGGCAAGCCGACGATCCTGTTCGATGAGATCGACACCGTCTTCGGGCCGAAGGCGGGGGACAACGAGGAACTGCGCGGGTTTCTCAACGCCGGACACCGCCGCACCGGAGTCACCTACCGGTGCATTGGCGACGGCGGACAGCAGACCGTCCAGGCCTTCCCCTCGTACTGCGCGGTCGCGGTCGCCGGTCTCGGGTCGCTGCCCGACACGATCCTGAGTCGCTCCGTCATCATCCGCATGCGCCGCCGCGCGAGGAACGAGAAGGTGGAGCCCTTCCGGGCCCGCATCCACGAGGCCGAAGGGCACAAGCTCCGTGACCGCCTCGCCGCGTGGGCGGAGCAGGCGCGAGAGTTCGTGCTGGGGGCGTGGCCGGACATGCCGAGCGGGGTGACCGACCGGCCGGCGGACGTGTGGGAACCCCTGCTCGCCGTCGCCGACGCCGCCGGCGGCCACTGGCCCGACCGGGCCCGCGCCGCCTGCGTGAGCCTGGTCACCGCGTCCAAGGCCAACGACAAGGGCAGCCTGGGCGTTCGGCTGCTGACCGACCTGCGCGACCACGTGCTTGTCGGCATCGATCGCCTGCCGACGGTCGCCATCCTTGACCGGCTCAACGCCATGGACGACGCCCCGTGGGCCGACCTGGGCGGCAAGCCGCTCGACAGCCGGCGCCTGTCCAAGATGCTCGCCGAGTACATGACGGCGGACAACGAGCCCATCGCCTCCCGCAACATCAAGGCCGCCGGAAGCGTCCTCAAGGGCTACTACGCCGCCGATCTCTGGGACGCGTGGGCCCGCTACTGCCCCCCACCCCCGGAAAGTCCGCTACCTCCGCTACCCGGCATCGAAAACGCCGCCTGACCAGCCAAAACGGGGTAGCGGCACGCACCACCGCGAGCCGCTACCCCGCCGCTACCCATCCGCTACCGCTACCCCTTCCCGCTACCCCGAACAGGCCCCTGACCTGCACCGTAGCGGCGGTAGCGGAAGTAGCGGGCTTCCCAGAGGGGGGCCGAGAACGCCCCCCCCCGCATCAAGGAGGTTCGTCGTGCGCACCGCCATGCCCGCAACCCCCGAAGCCCTCACCGTCCCCGAAGTGATGACCGCCCTGCGGCTGAGCCGCAGCAAGGTCTATGACCTCATTCGCTCCAAACAGCTCCACAGCTACACATCCGGCCGGGCCCGCCGCGTCCCGGTCGACGCAGTTCGCCAGTACATGCAGGACCGGATGGAGGAAGCCGCGTAATGGCCAAGCGTCGCGCCAACGGCGAAGGAACGATCACCAAGCGAGCGGACGGCCGCTACCAGGCTGCTGCCTACGTCTACCGCCCGGACGGGACCCGCACCCGGAAGTTCGTCTATGGCAAGACCCGCACAGAAGTGGCCGAGAAGCTGACGGAGTTGCAGGAGAAGACCCGTCAGGGCATTCCCGCCGCCGCGTCCACCATGGCGTTCGGCGACTACCTCACCTACTGGCTCGCCACCATCGCGCCACAACGGCTGAAGCCGTCCACGCTGAACAGTTACGAGGGTCTGACCCGTCTGTACATCCGCCCCGCACTCGGCAAGAAGCGGCTGAACCGGTTGTCGCCGGCAGACGTGCGCCGGTTCCTCGCGGAGTTCAAGGACTCCTGCCTGTGCTGCCTGCGTGGCGCGGACGCGGAGCGCCCGGAGGGCAAGCGCTCGTGCTGCGCCGTTGGCCGTTGCTGCCAGCGTCGACCGTCCGCCCGGACCGTCCAGTACATCCACGCTGTCCTGCGGTCCTCGCTGCAGCAGGCGATTCGAGAGGAACTGATCGCTCGGAACGTCGCGCGGATCGTGGAACCCCCCACCGTCTCCCGCAAGGAGGTGCGTCCGCTGGACGCCGCAGAGGCTCGCCTCATGCTCAAAACCGCCCGCTCCCACCGCCTCTACGCCCTGTGGCTGCTGCTGGTGTCCACGGGCCTGCGCCGGGGTGAGGCACTTGCCCTCACCTGGGCGGACGTCGACCTTACGAACGGACAGCTCCGCGTCCGCCGGAACGTACAGCGCATCCGGCGTGAGCTGATCTTCGGCAGCCCCAAGACCGTGCGCTCCATGCGTACGGTGGCCATTCCGAAGCACTGCATGCGGGCACTCGTACAGCACCGGGCCCAGCAGGAACGGGAACGCAAGGTCGCGGGGAAGAAGTGGCAGCCGACACCGGGGCAGCCGGACGGGCTGATCTTCACCACGACGACCGGACGCGTCACGGACCCTCGCAGCCTGAACCGGATGCTCACCATCCTGTGCCGGGACGCCGGCGTACGGCGGGTGCGGGTGCACGACCTCCGCCACACGTGCGCGTCGCTTCTGCTCGCGCAGGGCGTGGATGCTCGCACGATCATGGAAACGCTCGGGCACAGCACGATCACGATGACGCTGGACACCTACGCGCACGTGATGAGCACGACGCTCAAGGCTGCAGCCGACCGGATGGACGACGCGCTCGGGCTGGACGAGTCGGAGGAGGAATCAGACGGCGAGCAGGAGCCCCACACCGACAAGTGATCGGCACTTCGGGTCGCGTTGATGTCAGCCGTTGATGTCAAAAGCCCTCCGGGATGATCCCGAAGGGCTTTTGATCTGTGCGCACTCGGCAGGATTCGAACCTGCAACCTTCTGATCCGTAGTCAGATGCTCTATCCGTTAAGCTACGAGTGCTTGTTCTTTTGTTCTTGTCTCCGTTTCGGCCCTTTCGGCCCGTCCCGGCGACAGGAAGAACATTACATGACTGCCGTCGACATGTGAAATCCGTTTGGCGCACCCCTTGTGACCTGCGGAAACGCCCGCAGGCGGGCTGAGGGGCGACGGAGGGCTGGAACGCCGAAGCCCCGGTCCTGGGGACCGGGGCTTCGGGATCGGTGCGGAGGCGGAGGGATTTGAACCCTCGATGGGCTTTAAGGCCCAAACCGCATTAGCAGTGCGGCGCCATAGACCGGACTAGGCGACGCCTCCAGCACAACCGCTCACGCGAGCGCGCGAGTGGTGCGTGCAGATGATGACACAGCCGAGCGCCCTGTCACCAATCGCCCCCCACGGTACTAGGCACTCGGGCCGCAGGGCAAAGGGCTTCTGCCCGGCGCGGCGCGGGACGCAACGTCCGGGGGGCTGGGGCGTTGGGCAGGGCATGGCTTTTCTTCTTCATGGCGGTGGCTCGGCCGTCCTCGCCGGCGTATCCGCCCTGGTCACCCTCTCTGCCGTACCCGCCGTGGCCGCGCCCGTCATGCCGCCGCCCGTGCGGCCCGAGGACCGGGTCGTTGATCACCTCACCGTCGTCGTGCGGCATGCCGGGGCCGGGCAGGACGGGACGTACGAACTGTTCTGTCATCCGGCGGCCGGGAGCCACCCGGACGCGACGGAGGCCTGCCGGGTGCTGGACGAGCGCACACAGTGGGGGCGGGACCTCTTCGCCCCGGTGGCACCCGGCGCCCTCTGCACCATGCTCTACGGCGGACCGGCCACCGCCCGGGTGACCGGCACCTGGGCCGGACGCAGCGTCGATGCCGCCTACGACCGCAGCAACGGGTGCGAGATCGGGCGGTGGGACCGGATGGTGCCACTGCTGCCGAGGCTGGGCTCGGCGGCGTAGGCCCGCGGGTCCGGCTCCCCGTGGACCCACCCGGCGGCGATGCGGGCCGGCAGCGCGTCCGGCCCGTCACCCCGGGGCCCCGCTCCTCGTGGGCCCTTCAGCCCGGCGCCCGGCTCCTCGTGCGCCCGTCACCCCGACGCCCGGCTCCTCGTGCGCCCGGCAGCCCGGGGCTCATACATGCGTACGCCCGCCGACCCTTCCGTGGACCCATGGGCCCCTGCGCCCGCCGACCCGCCGACCCCTCGGCCCCCGCCGGCCCAGCGATCAACAGGCCCAGCCAATCCACCGCCCGGCAACCCGCCGCCCCAGGGATCCGTGCCCGCCCACCTACCGGCCCACCAGCCCACCGACCCGCACAGCCGGCCTGCTCCCAGCTTCCCCAGCAGAATCACCGGTCCCGTAAAAGTCCCGCGAAGGTCTCGCGGAGCCGGAGGGCGTGGCCGGCCCGTGGTGGCCGGTTCGGTGTCACTTCCTCGTGGGACCTCCCTCTCATCCGGCGTCGCGAGCGCAACGTGTGCCCTTAGACTCCCTCGCGTGACACGTCGCGGGCCGGTTGGCAAGATGGCCCGAGCGGTCGGCAAGGTGCGGTAACAGGGAGGAAGGCGTCTCGTGAGCAGCAGGCCATCCCGAGGCGCTGCTCGCCTCGCAGCCATACTCGACGCGCTGCCGGACGCGTTGGTCCTGGTCAACGCCAACGGAACCGTCGTCAACGCCAACACCATCGCGCTCGAAGCATTCGAGGCACCCGGTACGGCGCTCGTGGGGCGTGGGCTGCTCGATCTGCTGCCCGAGTTCGACTCGCGGCTGATCCCCGGGTCCATGCGGCGGCCCGATCACATGGATCCGCGGGGACGGACCAAGCCCACGCGGATGGTCGCGCGGCGCACCGACGGGTCCGAGTTCCCCGTCGAGGTCACGAGCGCGAACCTGGAGAACGGGCAGCAGGCGTACGACGGTTACGGCTACACGGGTGACGAGCTGCTGATGATCGTCGTCCGGGACCTGTCCGGGACGGTCGACACCGAGGCGGAGCTGGCACGCTCGCAGCGGCAGACCGAGATGATCCTGCGGGCCGCCGCCGAGGGTGTCGTGGGGACCGACACCGACGGGCGGATCGTGCTCGTCAATCCGGCCGCCGCCCAGATCCTGGGATACCGGGCCGGAGAGCTCGGCGGCAAGGAACTGCACACGCTGGTGCTGCACTCGCGCGCCGACGGCTCGCCGTTCCCGTACGAGGAGTCGCCGCTCGCCGACACCCTGCGCTCCGGGCGCAAGCACCGGGTGCGCGGGCAGGTGCTGTGGTCCAAGGGGGACCAGAAGGTCTCGGTCGATCTGACCACCGCGCCCGTGCGCGACGGGGACCAGCTCGTCGGTGCCGTGATGACCTTCACCGACCGGCGGCCCTACGAGGCCCTCGCCGAGGAGAAGGCCGCGCTGGAGAAGGCGCACGCGGAGGAGGTCGAGCGGCTCTCCGAGGAGCACGCCTCCGACCTGACCTCGCTGCGTCAGCAGCATGTGACCGAGGTCGAGGAGCTGCGGGAGAAGCACGCCGAGGAGCTCGGAGCCGGCGAGGAGCGGTACGCCGCGCTCGCCGAGCGGGAGAAGGACCGGTACGAGGCCCTCAGCGGGCGGCACGAGCAGTTGCTGACCCTGCTCGGGCAGTCGCTGCGCGGACCGCTGGAGGAGCTGCGGCGCGAGCTGGCGGCACTGGCCGCCGACGACGCCGGACAGCTGTGGCCCGAGGCCAACCAGGTGCTGCATCACCTTTCGGCCGGATATTCGCGGATCACGACGCTCATCGACAACGTCCTCGGGTACCAGCGGCTGGACGCGGGCGCCGAGGACATCACCCGTACGAAGGTGCTGCTGGACGCCGTCGTCGCCGCCGGTGTCGACGGCGCCGTCGAACTGATCGGCCCGGGGCGGGTCCAGTTCGCCGTGCACGCGCCGCCCATCGAGGCGGAGGTCGACCCGCAGCGGCTCGCCACCGCGCTGGCCCATCTGGTGGCGGATGTCGCCGGTGTCGATGCGACCGGCAACTCGCCCGTCTCCGCGGGCGGTTATCTGGACAACACCGTCGTGGTCGCGGCCGCGCAGCGCGGTGAGGTGGCGCGGATCGAGGTGCGCGGGCCGTACGCCGGGGGAGACGCGGTGCACGAGCCGATCGTGCGCGGGATCGTGCGGGCCCACGGCGGCGTGCTGCAGACGCACGAGGTGCCGGGCATGAGCGGCAGCGCGTATGTGCTGGAGGTGCCGCTCGGCGGTGGCGCCGGCACGGTCGCCGGCGCGGGCGCGGGGCAGGTGGCCGCCGCTGCGCTTCCGGCCGCCGCGCCGGACGCGGGCGGGCAGGTCTCCGGCGCCGGTGAGGTCGCCGTGGTCGAGGCCGGTGCCACCGAGCAGGCCGCCGGTGGCGGACGGCGGCGGGCCCGGCGGCCCTCCACCGACGCCTTCCTGGAGAGTGACGTTCCCGCTGCCGGTGAGGCCGACGCGGCCACGCCGACCGGGCGCCGTCGCAGGCGCGCCGGCGCGCCCGCCGACGAGACCGGCCCGGTACCGGCCGAGGCCGTGGAGGCCGCGTCCGGGGGTACCGGGCGACGCCGTGGCCGGCCCGCCGAGGGCGGCGCCGATGTGAGCGAGGGCGCGGTGGTGACGGCGGCCGAGCATGCCGCGGGGGCCGCCGCCTCCGGTACGGGGCTGGGTCCGGCCGTACCGCCGCAGGGCGTGCCCGTGCCGACGGGCCGGCGCGCCCGCCAGGACTCCGGCGCCCCGCAGGCCGCCCTGCCGCCCGCGCCCGCACTGCCGGTGGCCGGCAGCGAGCCGACGCCGGGCGCGCAGGCTGTCCCGGGTGGCGAGGGTGTTCCGGCCGACGGTGGGCAGCCGACCGGGCGGCGCCGGCGTGCGCTGGCCGCCGCGGCGGAGCGTGCCGCCGCCCAGGAGGCGGGCGCACGTACGGTCTTCGCCCTGCCGCCGGCCGAGGCCGACCGCACCCCGGAGTCCGCGGACTCGGCGAACGGCGTCGGTACGGTTCCGGCGGCCGGTGTGGCCGGTGGCCTTCCGGGTGCCGGTGTGCCCGTGGGGCCGGGGGGCGCTGTGCCGGTCGGTACGGGCGCCGGACAGGTTGCCGGTTCCCTTCCGCTTCCCCCTCAGGCCTCCGTTCCGGCGCCGGTGCCCGCTCAGCTGCCGCCGTCCGGCGTGGCGGTACCGGGTGACGACGGCCGGCACGACGCCGTACCGCTCGACCAGACCGCGGATCACACCCCGCCGCAGCCGCATCCGACCAGCGCGCCGACCGGCCGGCGCCGCCGGGCCGCGGCCCAGCCGGCGAATCCCGCTCAGGGACAGCTCGCTCCCGCCCAGGCCGCTCCGGGGCAGCCGGTTCCCCCGCAGACGGCTCCGGCGCAGGGCGTTCCGGGTCAGGCCGCACCGGCCGTGCCGGGGCAGCTGACTCCCCCTCAGGGGGTTCCGGTCGCTCCCGGGCAGGCCGGGCCGCACCCGGCGGGGACGCCGACTCCCGGTCAGGGCACGCCCGTTCACGGCATTCCGGGGCAGGGTACGGCCGGTCAGGGCATCCCCGCCCAGGCCGGTCCCGCGCTGCCTCCTACTGCGGCACCCGGCGCTCCGGCCGGTGCCTCCGCGCCCGGTCAGCAGGCGGCCGTTCCGCAGCCGCCCGTACCGCACCCCGCCGCGCCCGCGCACGACACCGCCGGCCGGCCGGCTGCGGCGGCTCCAGGGCAGGCGGTCCCGGCCCAGCAGCCCGCCGCGCCGACAACCGCGACGCCGCCCGGTGGCACCCCGGGCGCCCAGCCGCTGCCCGCGGAGGCCGCTGCCGGACCGGTGCCGGCGGCCGTTCCCGCGCCCGCTGTGCCCCAGCAGTGGCCCGGCGCCGACGACACCTCCGGTGCGGGCACGCCCGTACCGCAGACCGGCACGCCGGCCCCCGGCACCCCGCTCCCCGCGAAACGCGCCGGGGGCCAGGCGCCCCGGGTCGCGCAGCCGTTGCCCGCCGAGGGTCCGGCGGCCGACCCGAACTCGACGCAGGGGCGGGCGATCAGCGTCCGCACGCTCGGTCAGGGTGTGCCGTTCTCCCGGCAGGCCGCTCAGGTGCAGCAGCCGACGGCGACCCCGCCGCCGCACGCGCCGGGCGGTTCCGGCCGCCGACGCAAGCTGGGTACGCCTCCGGACCCGGCCCAGCGTCCGGAGCAGCAGCCGGAGCAGGCGGGCCGGCCGCATCCGGCGGCCGAACAGCCGACGACCGCGCATCCGTCCCTGGCCGGGCAGTCGCGGCTGGCTCCGGGCACCGAGGGCGCCGGACGGTCGTACGCCATAGGCGCGCCGGACGCCGACGCCGCCGAGGGCCCCGAGCCGCTGGACGGCCCCGGGGGTGCCATCGAGATCGCGGACACCCCGCGGCCGCAGCCGCTCGACGACGAGCTGCCGCCGGAGCCGCTGGACAACCCGCGCCGGCTGCTGGTGTGGCCCGCGCCGGACGCGACGACCCAGCAGGCGCTGAGCGACCGCGGCTACCGGCCGGTGATCGTGCACTCCCGTGAGGAGGTCGACGCGCAGATCGCGGCGTTCCCCGCCGCGCTGTTCGTGGACCCGCTGACGGG
Source organism: Streptomyces sp. NPDC031426 (assembly GCF_055581585.1). NCBI lineage: Bacteria > Bacillati > Actinomycetota > Actinomycetes > Kitasatosporales > Streptomycetaceae > Streptomyces > Streptomyces sp. NPDC031426. Next base: position 324,301 of record NZ_JBVIJE010000007.1, on the reverse strand, counting down.
GCCCATCACGCGTACGGCACTGCAGTCGCTGCGGCAGGCGGCCGTCGCGGCCGAGGTGCCGGTGCTGGTCACGGCCGGGCTCGGACAGGCGACGCGCGAGGCGGCGTACGGCGCCGATCCCGCCGTACTGCTGAAGGCGCTGGCGCCGCGGGACAGCGAGCAGCATCCGCCGCGGGTGCTGCTCATCGAGAAGCACGCGGAGATCGCGCTGGCGCTGACGGCGACGCTGGAGCGGCGCGGGATGCAGGTGGCGCGGGCCGCGAGCGACCACGACGCGGTGACGCTGGCGGGGCAGTTCCGGCCGAACCTCGTGGTGATGGACCTGATGCAGGTGCAGCGCCGGCAGGCGGGGGTCACCGGGATCATCGACTGGCTGCGCGCGAACGGGCAGCTCAACCGCACTCCGCTGGTCGTCTACACCGCCGCCGTCGACCAGGCCGACCTGCCCCGGCTGGCCTCGGGCGAGACGGTCCTGTTCCTTGCCGAGCGGTCCACGAGCGCGGAGGTGCAAGGCCGGATCGTGGATCTGCTGGCGCGGATCGGCACCAACTAGCTCACAGGTGCCCGGCGGCTGACACCGGGCACGCGCGCCGGGCAGCAGGCCCGCTGCCCCGCGCGCCGCGCGGTGTCACAGGCGGGTGACGTCCAGTTCCCCGTCCGCGTATCGCCTGCGCAGCACCTTCTTGTCGAACTTGCCGACGCTCGTCTTCGGCACCGACTCGACGATCGTCCAGCGTTCGGGCAGCTGCCACCTGGCGATGCGCCCCTCCTCGGCGAGGAAGACGCGCAGGGTCTCGAAGTCGGCGGTGGCGCCCTCCCGCAGGACGACCGTGGCCAGCGGGCGCTCGCCCCACTTCTCGTCGGGTACGGCGACCACCGCGGCCTCGGCGACGTCCGGGTGGGACATCAGCGCGTTCTCCAGCTCCACCGAGGAGATCCACTCGCCGCCGGACTTGATGACGTCCTTGGCGCGGTCGGTGAGGGTGAGGTAGCCGTCGGGGGAGATGGTGCCGACGTCACCGGTCTTCAGCCAGCCGTCCGCGCTGAACTTGTCGGCGGGGCGCAGCGGTTCGGCGTCGGGGCCGTTGTAGTAGGCGCCGCTGATCCAGGGGCCGCGCACCTCCAGCTCGCCCGCCGACTCGCCGTCCCAGGGGAGGCGTTCGCCATCGGGGCCGGTGAGCCGGGCCTCGACGCCGGCCGGGAAGCGGCCCTGGGTGAGGCGGTAGGCGAACTCCTCGTCGGTGCCGGCCGCGTGGGCCGGGGGACGGGCGACCGTGCCGAGCGGGGACGTCTCCGTCATGCCCCAGGCGTGGCAGACGCGCATGCCGAGCCGGTCGAAGGCCTCCATGAGGGAGGGCGGGCAGGCGGAGCCGCCGATGGTGACCTGGGTGAGGGAGGAGACGTCGCGGGGCCGGTTGGTCAGCTCGGCGAGCAGGCCCTGCCAGATGGTCGGCACGGCCGCGGCGTGGGTCGGCCTCTCGCCCTCGATCATCTCGGCGAGCGGCGCCGGCTGGAGGAACCGGTCCGGCATCAGCATGTTGACGCCGGTCATGAAGGTGGCATGCGGCAGACCCCAGGCGTTGACGTGGAACTGGGGGACGACGACCAGCGAGGTGTCCCGGTCGGTCAGGCCCATCGACTGGGTCATGTTGACCTGCATGGAGTGCAGGTAGATCGAACGGTGGCTGTACACCACGCCCTTGGGGTCGCCGGTCGTGCCGGAGGTGTAGCACATGGCGGCGGCCTGGCGTTCGTCCAGCTCCGGCCAGTCGTACGTGGTGGGGCGGTCCGCGATCAGCTCCTCGTACTCGTGGATCCGGGCGTGCGCGCCCTGGAGCGGGGAGCGGTCGCCGGGGCCGGAGACGACGATGTGCTCGACCGTCGGCAGCTTGGCCAGCAGCGGGGCGAGCAGCGGGATCAGGGAGCCGTTGACGATGATCACCTTGTCGGCCGCGTGGTTGACGATCCACACCAACTGCTCGGCGGGCAGCCGCAGATTGAGCGTGTGCAGCACCGCGCCCATGGACGGGATCGCGAAGTAGGCCTCGACGTGCTCGGCGTTGTTCCACATCAGGGTGGCGACCCGGTCGTCGCCCCGGACGCCGAGTTCGTCGCGCAGGGCGTTCGCCAGCTGTACCGCGCGCACTCCGGCCTCGGCGAAACTGCGCCGCTGGGGTTCGGTTTCCCCGGTCCAGGTGATGATCTGGGACCGCCCGTGCACCAGCGTCCCGTGCGTCAGGATGCGGGTGACGGTCAGCGGTACGTCCTGCATGGTGCTCAGCACGGAGTCCTCCCGGGGCGGCACTGCCTACGCGGTGGTAGAGGTTCCGCTGATTCTGCGCACATACCGCGCGGTATGTCACTAGGCGGTGTGTCACTCTGGAGAAAATCCGGGCAGGAAACCCGGGAAAACTCGGGGAAGTCCCCGCCTAGCGGACCAGTACCAGCTCCGGATCCTCGCGCAGCTTGGCCAGCGCGCGCGACACGGCCGACTTCACCGTGCCCACCGACACCCCGAGCACCTCGGCGGTCTGGGCCTCGCTCAGGTCCTCGTAGTACCGCAGGACGACCATCGCCCGCTGCCGCGTCGGCAGCCTGCCGATCGCCCGCCACATGGCGTCGTGCAGCGCCTGCCGCTCGGCCGGGTCGTCGTCGCCCGGCACGGGCTCCGGCTCGGGCAGCTCGTCGCAGGTGAACTCGTCCACCCTGCGCTTGCGCCACTGCGAGGTGCGGGTGTTCAGCAGCGCCCGGCGCACATAGCCGTCCAGCGCCCGCTGGTCCTCGATCCGCTCCCAGGCCGCATAGGTCTTGGCGAGTGCGGTCTGCAGCAGGTCCTCGGCGTCGCTCAGGTTCGCGGTGAGCGAGCGGGCGGTGCGCAGCAGGACCGGCTGACGAGCCCGCACATACGACGCGAACGTCGGATATGTCGGAGTCTCCCCGCCCGGCCGGAGCCGGGGATGCGGGAGGGTCTGCCGCCTTGGTGCGGCGGCGGCCGAGGCGCTGGTGCAGACGGGTGTGGTCATGGCTCCACGCTAGGAGTGGTCCACCCTGCGGCGGATCGCCCCCAGGTCCCGAAGCAGCGTCCCCCTCAGGTTGTAGGGGTGGGGCTGGCTCCACCTCCTGAAGGTGGAGCGCGGGTGCACCCCGTGTGCGGGTACGACCCTGACTCCGCCTCGATCGGACCTGGTTCCACCCCGATCAGGCCTGGCTCCGCCCGCTGGTACGACCCTGAGGCCGCGGCGGGCCCGGCCCAATCCCGGGGCAGTTCGGCCCTGCGGGTCAGCAACTCCGGGGGTGGGGGAGCCGGTCGGCGTCTCGGGCCTGGGCGGGGAGCCGGCCGACCTGTCGGGGCGGGGAGTCGGCCAGCTCGTCGGGGCGGGGAGCCGGCCGGCTCGTCGGGGCGGGGAGCCGGCCGGCCCGTCGCGGGACTGGGCAGCGGCCCGTCGCGGGACTGGGCAGCCGCCCGTCGCGGGACTGGGCAGCCGCCCGTCGCGGGACTGGGCAGCCGCCCGTCACAGGGCTCGGCAGCCGCCCGTCACAGGGCTCGGCAGCCGCCCGTCACAGGGCTGGGCCGCCGCCCGTCGGTCAGTCGTCGGCCGTCAGGACCAGCCCCGAGGTGGGCACCCCGGTGCCGGCCGTCACCAGGGTCCGTCTCACGCCCGGTATCTGGTTGACCGCCGTGCCCCGCAGCTGGCGCACCGCCTCCGCCATGCCGTTCATCCCGTGCAGATAGGCCTCCCCGAGCTGGCCCCCGTGGGTGTTGAGCGGCAGCCGCTCCTCGGCCACGAAGTCCGCCGCCTCCCCCCTTCCGCAGAACCCGAACTCCTCCAGTTGCATCAGCACGAACGGGGTGAAGTGGTCGTAGAGAATCCCCACATCGATGTCGGCCGGGCCGAGTCCGGACGACCGCCACAACCGGCCGGCCACCGCGCCCATCTCCGGCAGGCCGGTCAGATCGTCCCGGTAGAAGCTGGTCATCTGCTCCTGCGCCCGGCCGGCGCCCTGGGCGGCCGCCGCGATCACAGCCGGGGGATGCGGCAGGTCCCGGGCCCGCTCCACCGACGTGACGACCAGCGCCTGACCGCCGTCGGTCTCCTGGCAGCAGTCCAGCAGCCGCAGCGGCTCCACGATCCAGCGGGACGCCGCGTGGTCCGCGAGCGTGATCGGGCGGCCGTGGAAGTACGCCGCCGGGTTGGTCGCCGCGTACGTGCGGTCCATCACGGCCACATGCCCGAACACCTCCGGCGTCAGCCCGTACGCGTGCAGATACCGCTGGGCCGCCATCGCCACCCAGGAGGCCGGGGTGAGCAGCCCGAACGGCAGCACCCAGCCGAGCGCCGCACCCTCCGCCGACGGCTCCCGGCGCTGCACTCCGGCACCGAACCTCCGGCCCGAGCGTTCGTTGAAGGCGCGGTAGCAGACCACGACATCCGCCACGCCCGTCGCCACCGCGAGCGCCGCCTGGAGCACGGTCGCGCAGGCCGCACCGCCGCCGTAGTGCACCCGGGAGAAGAAGGACAGCTCGCCCATCCCACAGGCCTGGGCCACCGTGATCTCCGGGCTGGTGTCCATGGTGAACGTCACCATTCCGTCCACGTCCGCCGGAGCCAGCCCCGCGTCGTCCAGCGCGGCCCGCACCGCCTCCACGGCCAGCCGCAGCTCGCTGCGCCCGGAGTCCTTGGAGAACTCGGTGGCCCCGATCCCGGCGATCGCGGCGCGGCCGGCCAGGGTGTCGCGGGCCCGGACGCTCCGGCCACTCATGAGCGGGCCTCCACGTCCGGGTCCGGGTCCCTCGGGACCGTGATCGTCACCGTGCCCGTGACATGTCTGCCGAGGGCGTTGGCGCCGACGACCCGTACGGTGGCGGTGTCGCCGTCGACCGCCTCGATCGTGCCGGTCAGCACCATCGTGTCTCCCGGATAGTTGGGCGCCCCGAGCCTGATGGCGACTTTGCGGAGCGTCACCGTCGGGCCGAAGTGGTCCGTGATGTATCTGCCGACCAGGCCGTTCGTCGTCAGGATGTTCATGAAGACGTCCGGTGAGCCCTTCTGCCTGGCCAACTCGGCGTCGTGGTGCACGTCCTGGTAGTCCCGTGACGCGATCGCCCCCGCCACGATCAGCGTCCGCGTGACCGGGATCTCCAGTGGGGGCAGCTCGGCGCCCGCCGTCAGTGCCGTCGTCGGCGCGGTCCTCATGGCTCACTCCCCACTCGCGATCAACTCCCACGGTTCCTGGAGCACTTCGGCCTCACAGCCCAGATGGGCGTCCAGCTGTCTGCCCACAGGAAGTGCCGGTGCACCGGATGGTCGAGATCGGCTCCCGCCCCGCCGTGCGGATGCCGACCGGTGTGCACCACCCTCTGCCTCGCCTCCTTGAGGCGTTCGTGGGTGGGAGGTCGCCGAAGATCCGCGCGGCCGGGTCACGGGCCTCGGCCTGGGCCTCGGTGGGCGTGCAGTCCATGTCAGGCCCCGCCCTCGCCGTGGCCGTCGACGACCCGGAAGACCGGGAGGACCTGCGCGCCCTCCGCGTCCTCGTAGGTGCGGAACTCCACCTGGACGGGCAACCCGATGCGCACCTTGTCGTACGGCACCCCGATCACATTGCTCACCACCCGCACGCCCTCGGCGAGTTCGATGAGGCCGACCGCGTAGGGAGGATCGAAGGCCGGGAAGGGCGGGTGGTGCATCACCACGTACGAGTGGACCGTCCCCGCGCCGCTCGCCTCGACCGTGTCCCAGTCCAGGCAGCCGCACGCGTTGCAGCCCGGCAGCCAGGGGTGGCGCAGCGTGTCGCAGTCCGCGCAGCGCTGGATGAGGAGTTTGTGATCGGCCACGCCCTGCCAGAACCCGGCGTTGTCCCGGTTGACCACCGGGCGGGGACGGGGGGCCGGGGGTTTCCGGTGGGCCGGGGCGTACTTGAGGATGCGGAAGCGGTGCGTGCCCACGAGCTCGCCGTCGACGCGGATGTCCGTGCGGGTCGTGACGAAGTAGCCGGTGCCCAGCTTTGTCGTCTTGCGGTCGGAGACCGACTCGATCACCGAGTCGAAGGTGACCTGGTCACCCGGGCGCAGGGGCCGTGGATACTCCTGCTCGCAGTCGGTGGCCACCACGGCCGTACAGCCCGAGGAGTCGAGGAGGGACAGCAGTTCGTCGTAGGCACCCGTGCGGCCCTCGTGCCCCGACAGGCCCCCCATCGTCCAGGCCTGCAGCATGGTGGGCGGGGCGATGGCGTCCGGCCCGGAGTAGGCCGGGTTGGTGTCGCCCATGGCCTCGCACCAGTGCCGGATCATCGGCGCGTTCACCGGGTCCTTGCCCTTCCCGGCGACGGCGGCCGGCCGCCCCTCGTACGCCTTGAGCCGCGCGCCGAGCGGGTCGTGATCCCTCTCCGCCGTGCTCATCGCCGCCCTCTCGTCATCCCGAGCCACATCATTTCTGACTGTCCGTCAGATAGCGTGAAGTGTCAAGGTCGCGGCCGGCGCGGAACGGGCGCGGGAAAACGCCTGCGCGGCGGCACCGAAGTACCGCCGCGCGGACGTGTTACGACCCCGAAGCACACCCCACGAGGCCCCTTACCGGGAGGGACCTCGCCCGAGGCTCACCACAGGCGGGTGAAGTGGATGGCCACGTTCTCGTTGCCCTGCTGGACGGCCGTCCAGACGGAGCCGTTGACCTGGGCGGTGTTGCTCTGGTTCGAGGCACCGTTGCCGACCGCGTTCTGCTGCGTGGTCGACGAGTTGCCGTTGTTGTTGTGGCCGACTCCGCTGCCGATGATGCCCGCCACACCGGTGTTGGCGCTCGATCCGTTGTCCGCGAAGGAGCCGTTGCCGGCGGCCGCGACGCCGCTGAACAGGGCGGCTGCGAGCGGGAGCGCGGCGACTGCGGCGAGAACGCGGGCGGTACGGATGCTTGCCATGTTGTTCCTCCAGAACCGAGAACTCTGCGGCCCTAGGGCCGGAAGTACGTGAAGTACGCCTTGCGTCAGGGCAGTTGGCCGACTGCTCTGACAGTCGTGGACGACGTCGCGAGATCAGAGTTGCCCACCGGATCCCCGGCGAACCACCCCGGAAGATCTGATTCGCACGCAAGCGTGATGACAAGTCGATAAACCCCTATCGCCATCTTTCGTCACTTCACCTCCCATGAGGGATCAGGCTGCGCATTCCCTCACCAAGTGACACAAGCGATGAATCGTTCCGCCATATATCCGGCCAATCTCCCCCGCCCCCGGCGCGCCGCCACCGGCCCCTCTTCCCTTTTTCGAACGTACGTACGAACATGAAGGCATGGCCTACACCGACCGGCAGGCCACGACGCTGGCCCTCGCACACGCTCTGTCAGCCGCCGAACGCGGACTGGCCGTCATCCCCCTGTCCCGGACGAAGCTCCCGGCCCTGCGCTCCCCCCACCGCGACGACCCCGACCCGGCCGGACCCCGCTGCCACGGCGAGTGCGGGCGCCTCGGCCACGGCGTGTACGACGCCTCGACCGACCCCGTCCGCATCCGCGAGCTGTTCGCCGCCGCGCCCTGGGCCACCGGCTACGGCATCGCCTGCGGGTTGCCGCCGTACCACCTGATCGGCGTCGACCTGGACACCAAGTCCGGCACGAACTCCTCGACCGCACTTCGCGAACTGGCCCTGCGCCATCTGTTCACCATTCCGGAGACGGTCGTCGTCCGCACCCCGAGCGGCGGGCGTCACCTGTGGCTCACCGGCCCGCCGGACGTCGTCGTACCGAACTCCGCCGGGCGTCTCGCCCCCGGCATCGACATCCGCGGCGCCGGCGGCTACCTCGTCGGCCCCGGCTCCCGCACCGACCACGGCGTGTACACGACCGCCCCCGGCACCGCGCACCTGACGCCCGCCCCCTGTCCGCCGTCCCTGCTGCGCCTGCTGGTGCCGCCACCCCGGTCCCCGGATCCGCATCCTGCGGTCCCCGGCGACCACGGCCGCGGCCTGGTCCAGTTCGTCCTCTCCGCGCACGAGGGCCAGCGCAACACCCGCCTCTTCTGGGCGGCCTGCCGCGCCTACGAGAACGGCATCGGCCCCGCCCTGGCCGACCCCCTGACCGAGGCCGCCCGCCACACCGGCCTGTCCGAACGCGAGGCCCGCGCGACGATCGCCTCGGCAGCACGGATGACGGGACACCGGCCGTGACGGCGGGAAGCCGACACAGCACCTGAAAGGGGCGCCCCCTGAGGAGGGCGCCCCTTTGCAACATCCGCGGTGGGTGTGGGATTTGAACCCACGGTGACTCGCGCCACGACGGTTTTCAAGACCGTTCCCTTAGGCCGCTCGGGCAACCCACCTCGCTTCCGCCCACCTGGGGCGGAGCGGGTACAGCGTACCGGGATCGAACGTCCGGCGGGTGGTGTGGTCCGTTGCGGAGCCCCGGGGGCCGGTACGGAACCCAGGGTGGCCGCGTGGTGACAGGTGATCGGCGTCCGAGCCGGCGCGCATGGCCCGGCGCGGCGAGGGGTGCCGCTCTGGTGAGAGGCGCCCCCACGCGTGCGTGCGGTCGTCGGGCTTCAGTTGTCGCCGACGCGGGAGCCCAGGGTCAGGTCGGTCGTGTGTTCCTGGCCGCCGCGCTTGTAGGTGATCGTGACCTTGTCGCCGGGCTTGTGGGTCCAGATCTCGCCGATCAGGGTCGGGCCGCTGTCGATCACCATGTCGTCCAGCTTGGTGATCACGTCACCCGGCTTGAGGCCGGCCTTCTCGGCGGGGCCGCCGGACTCGACCGCGGCGGAGCCGCCCGCGCCCTGGTCGGTGATCTTCGCGCCGCCGGTGGAGTCCTCCAGCGAGACGGCGGCGCCGATCTTGGCGTACACCGGCTTGCCGGTCTTGATCAGCTGCTGGGCGACGTACTTGGCCTGGTTGATCGGGATGGCGAAGCCCAGGCCGATCGAGCCGGACTGGCCGGAGCCGAAGCCGCCGCTGCCGGTCGACTGGATCGCCGAGTTGATGCCGATGACCGCGCCGGCGGCGTCCAGCAGCGGGCCGCCGGAGTTGCCCGGGTTGATCGACGCGTCGGTCTGCAGCGCGCTCATGTACGACGCCTTGCTGGTGGAGCTGCCGTCACTGGAGGCCACCGGACGGTTCTTGGCGCTGATGATGCCGGTCGTCACCGTGTTGGACAGGCCGAAGGGCGCGCCGATGGCGATCGTCTCGTCGCCCACGGCCACCTTGTCGGAGTCGCCGAGGGCGAGGGGCTTGAGGTCGGTCGGGGGGTTCTTGAGCTTGATGACCGCCACGTCGTAGCCCTGGGCGTGGCCCACGACCTCGGCGTCGTACTTCCTGCCGTTCGGGAACGTCGCGGTCAGCTTGCCGCCGTCGAGCGCGTCCGCCACCACGTGGTTGTTGGTGACGATGTGGCCCTGGGTGTCGAAGACGAACCCGGTGCCCGTGCCGCCCTCGCCGTTGGTGCTCTCGGCCTCGATGGTGACGGTGCTGGGCAGCGCCCTGGCGGCCACGTTGGCGATCGTGCCGGGCGCGCGCTTGACCTGGGTGGCGCCGTTGTCGGAGGCGGAGACGGTGGTGGAGCCGCTGTTGTCGTTGTCCTTGGCCAGGGTGTAGCCGAGGCCACCGCCCAGGCCACCCGCGACCAGCGCGGCCACCAGGACGGCGGCCACCAGACCGCCGCGCCCGCTGCGCGGCTTGGGGGCGGGCTGCTGGTACGACGCTCCCCAGCCGCCGGCGCCGCCCGCTCCACCGAAGCCGTCGGCGGCACCGGCACTGCCGTCACCGTAGGACGCGCCCTCGCCGTAGGGCGGGTTGGCGGGCGGTGGAGGCGGCCAGGAACCGTGGGGGGCCGAACCAGGGGCAGACGGGCCGGAGGCGTGCGGGGCGGAGGGGTGCGCGGCGGGCCCGCCCGGCTGGGGTTCGGCCACGGCGGGAGACTCCTGGGGTACTGGCGGGAGGGGAGCCGTCGGCTCGTTCCCCCCGGGGGCGCCCTGCGGGGATGTGGCGGGAGAGGCCACCGGCACAGGAGGTGCGGACGGGGCCTGGGGTACCTCGTTGCCCTCGTTCTCGGTGCTCACAGCTCTTCTCCTCGGTCCACGGCTGTTGTGTTCGGTCGCACTCGGTCACGCTCGGCAGCTGTGCATGGTGGTGTGGTCAGTCTTCACTGGTTCCGTTTGTATGCAGACAGCTTTTCCCACGGGCCGTCAGAGCACCATAAGCGGTGGCTGTGGTTCTCCGACCAGTCTTTATATGGGGCCTTACCGGCAAAAGTTACATAAACGGGCACCTTGTGCCTCCCGAGCCGCCCCGCGCACCCCCGGACGGTGGCACCATGACGCGGTGACCCAAGCACTACAGCGCTCCGTCCAGGTCGTCGCCCACCGGGGCGCCTCCGAGGACGCGCCCGAACACACCCTGGCCGCCTACAAGAAGGCGATCGAGGACGGCGCCGACGCCCTCGAGTGCGACGTACGGCTGACCGCCGACGGCCATCTGGTCTGCGTCCACGACCGGCGCGTGAACCGGACCTCCAACGGCCGCGGCGCCGTCTCCGCGCTGGAACTGGCCGATCTCGCCGCCCTCGACTTCGGTTCCTGGAAGACGCGCGAGAGCTGGCACGGACGGGTCGAGGAGCCCGACTGGGAACACCGGCCGGAGGACCGCGAGGAGACCTCGGTACTCACCCTGGAGCGGCTGCTGGAGCTGGTCTCGGACGCCGGACGGCGGGTGGAGCTGGCCATCGAGACCAAGCACCCCACGCGCTGGGCCGGCCAGGTCGAGGAGCGGCTGCTGACGCTGCTGAAGCGGTTCGGCCTGGACGCGCCGGCCTCCGCCGCCGAGTCCCAGGTCCGGATCATGAGCTTCTCGGCGCGCTCGCTGCACCGCGTGCGTGCCGCCGCGCCGACGCTGCCGACGGTCTACCTTGTGCAGTTCCTCACACCGCGGCTGCGCGACGGACGGCTGCCCGCGGGCGTGCGGATCGCGGGACCCTCGATCCGTATCGTGCGCAACAACCCCGCCTATGTGGAGCGACTGCAGCGGGCCGGTCACCGGGTGCACGTGTGGACCGTGAACGAGCTCGAGGACGTCGATCTCTGCGTGGAGCTGGGCATCGACGCCGTCATCACCAACCGCCCGCACGCGGTCCTGCGTCACTTGGGACGGGTGTGACCTCAAGAGGCCGGTAAGGAGCTGTGCCCGTCCCTTGACCCCGCTGTGCGGCTGCTGAATTCTCCCGTCTCGGCCACACCAATGAAATCCAGCCATGCGACGACCACGGGAAAGACCTTCGTCACAAGGAGTGCTCCGGCGCGTTCGTTCCGTGCAGAGCTGTTGCGAATGCGTCACCGGAAGGGGATTGGCCGGTTTCCGGTACAGGCCAATGGGGCATCCACACCGTGGCGTGGGGCAAAGGAGGTCTCGGGGGTGGCGTTGGTGGTGGCACAGGAGGTGCCCACGTCGTCGAGCATGGCCGTACCCCATGGCCCTGCGGGCGTGGGGAAGGCGAGACACCGGATGCGTTCGCAGTTGCGCAGCGGTGGCGTGTCCGAATCGGTCATCGACGATGCCGTACTGATCCTTTCCGAACTGCTGAGCAACGCCTGCAAACACGGGCGGCCCCTGGGCGACGCGCCGGCCGGCGACGGCGATGTGCGCGCCGCGTGGCGGGTCGACGGGCGGGGTCGGCTCATCGTCGAGGTGACGGACGGCGGCGGTCCGACCCGCCCGGCGCCGGCCACCCCGTCGGTGACCGCGCACGGCGGCCGCGGGCTGAACATCATCACGGCGCTCGCCGACGACTGGGGCGTACGGGACGACATCCACGGCGAGGTGACGGTCTGGGTGGTGGTCCACAGGGACGTCCACGATCCCGATGCCGGGTGCCACCGAAACGGTCTTGCTACGCGCGTCACCTCCCCCGCGATCCCGCACCTGCCCGACCTGGACTTCGCGGACGCGTTCGAGGACTTGGACTGACGGACACGGCACGAGGGCCTGGGCTGATGGACACGGTCGAGGGGGCCGGACTGCTGGACACGGTCGAGGACCCGGGACCGACGGACACGGCACGAAGGCCTGGGCTGATGGACATCCCGAGCAGTTGAGTCGGCGGCGTGATCGAGCGCCTGAGTCACGCAGTGACTGACACCGGCCGGCGGACGCGGGCACGGAACTGGAGCCGACAGAGGTCGAGGACCGGAGCCACGCGCTGGTCGACCCGGCCGACGGACACGGCCGTTGACCTGGCCCGGCGGAGGGAACCCTGGGGCTGCACCGGTGGACGGAGGCAGCGAGCCTGGCTGGGCGGACGGAGGCCGAGAGCCGCACCGGCGGACGGAAGCCGGGATCCTGGCCCCGCGGACGGAACGTGAGACCCCGGACTGTCGGACGAAGGCCCAGCTCCGGCGCCGGCCGTCGAGGACCAGCGCCGTCAGTCATGGACCGTACCGGCAGTCGAGCGCCGTACCCGCCGTCGAGGACCGGACCGGCCGTCATGGACCGCACCGGCAGTCGTGGCCCGCACCGGCAGTCGAGCGCCGTACCCGCCGTCGAGGACCGTACCCGCCGTCGAGGACCGGACCGGCCGTCATGGACCGCACCGGCAGTCGTGGCCCGCACCGGCAGTCGAGGCGCCGTACCCGCCGTCGAGGACCGTACCCGCCGTCGAGGACCGTACCGGCAGTCGTGGACCGCACCGGCAGTCGTGGCCCGCACCTGCCGTCGCGCGCCCATACGTGCCGTCGCGCGCCCGTACCTGCCGTCGAGGGCCGTACCGACAGGAGTGGACCGCACCGGCAGGTGTGGGCCGGACCAACCGTCGCCCCCCGTCGGCAAGACCTCGGCCACGCCGCAGGACGCCCCGAAGTTGTCCACAGGTTCACACCGTTGGAGTCGAGCGGGCGTGCGTTGTCCACAGGTTCCAGCCGGTCATGGCCTGAACGGCTAGGCTCCCGCCGTACGAGAAGAGCCGTAACCGGGAGACACCCACGATGGCCAAGAAGCGACCCCAGACGAAGGCCGAGCGGCCGCAGCTCAGCGATGCGGAGGTCCCGGTTGTCGGCGCCCGCGAGCCCTGCCCCTGCGGCAGCGGCCGGCGCTACAAGGCGTGCCACGGCCGGGCCGCGGCGCACGCGGCGACCGAGCTGGTGCACCGCCCGTTCGAGGGGCTGCCCGGCGAGTGCGACTGGGTGGCGCTGCGCGAGCTGGTGCCGGCGGCGACGGTCGAGCTGACCCTCAAGGACGGCCTGCCCAAGGACGTCCCGTCGGTCACGCTGGCCACGGTGCTGCCGATGGCCTGGCCCGCGCTGCGCCGAGACGACGGGTCGATCCTGCTCGGCCTGCAGAACGACACGGCGTCCGGTGACCTCAGCCGCGACCTCGCCGACACCCTCCAGCGCGCCCTCCAGGCCGCGCCCGGCACCCCGGTGCAGGGCCGCCGCGCCCCGGCCGGCGGTCCGCGGCTGCAGGATCTGCTCGACCTACAGGCGCCGTTCGAGCCGGAGGTGCAGAGCGGCTTCGAGTTCTGGGTGCCGGACGCGGAGAACGCCACGCCCGAGGTGACCGCCTCCCTGGAGCGGGCGAACGCCGCCGCCATCCCGACGGCGAGGCTGAGCGGGGTGGACGCCGCGTACTGGTGCGAGACCCCGGAGAAGAACCACCTGCGCTGGGTGATGCCGCATCCGGAGGAGCAGCTTCTGGACGCTCTCGCGCGGCTGCACGCGGCGGGCCGTTCCCACCTCGGCGAGGGCACCCGGCTCGTGGGCTCCTTCCGTGCTCACGGTCTCACCGTGCCGGTCTGGGACCTGCCGAGCGGGGTCACGGCGGACGACGTGGAGAAGCCGGCCGCCGAGTTCGCCGAGCGGCTCGCCGCCGCCCTGGCCGCCACCGAGCCGCTCACGCCGGACGAGCGCCGGGCGCGCGGCGGCCTGACCAACCGGCAGGTCACGCTCAGCTGACGCCGTCGCGCGCGTCCGAGGACTGAACGGTCGGTAAGGCGCGCGCACTGCCTGCGGAACAGGTGACTCCTGTCACAACTCGCCCTTGGCGACAGGGAAATCGGTGGCCGAATGCCCCAGAGGGAATTTGCGAACCGCCGATCTCTTGTTACCGTTCCAGTAGCCCGGTTGCTGGTGCATCCCCCGTCGCCAGCAACCGGGTCTTTCCATGTCCGCGTACGGTGTACGGCGCGCTGTGGAGCGTCAACTCCCGTCGGCGGAGGGGGAGTTGCCGTCGGCGTCCGCCGAGTTGCTGCCCGAGCGCAGCAGCAGCGCACCGTCGGCCCCGTGCGCGGCGAACTCGGTGACGGCCGTGTAGGCGTCCATGCCGCCCCGGCTGTGCTCACGGGGTGTCTCGCAGGTGGCGGGCTCGTCGTCGACGCCGGTGACACAGCGCGTCTCCAGGCTGTGGCCGCCCGGACCCATCAGACTGAGCGCGGAGTCCAGCGACTTTCCGGTGGAGTTGCGGTAGTAGGTGCGGGCCCAGGTGTCGGTGCCCTCGGCCAGCACACAGGTCTGCGCCTCGATGCCGTCGGGGGAGGTGAGCTGGGGGCCGCACCGCGTGGCGGTGGCCAGGCCCAGCCCGAGCAGCCGAGGGGCCCCGTCGAGCGAGGACAGCTTGCCGTCCTCGTGCCCGGAGCCCTCGTCAGGCCGGCCTGAGTCCCCGTCGCTCCCTGAGGCGTCCTGCCGCCCTGAGGCCCGTACGGCGTCCGATGCCTTCCCGGCCACCACGTGCCGGACCACCTTGCCCACCTGTCCCGCGGACGCCGCGGCCAGCGGCAGCACGACCGCGGCCGTCACGGCGGCCACGAGCGCGAGCATCCGCAGCGTTCGAGAGTCCGGTCGGCGCACGCCCACCAGCAGCACACCCGCCGACCGCACGCCTGCCAGCCGCACACCCGCCGGCCACACACCTGCCGGCCGCACACCGGTCGGCCGTACGTCCGCCGACGGCGCACCCGCCGGCCGCGCCGCGCCCCGTGCCGATCGGCGGCCGTGCCGCCCGGCAGGCCTCCCGGAGAACCGAGTGCCCTGTCCCCCAGAATTTCGCAGCATGTGCGGAACATAACGAGCCGGCGGGGCTCGCGGCCCTGCCCGCGCCCGACACCCCTACAACTCGGGCGCGCTCACACCCGTACGAGTGAGGGCGTCGACCACGGCGTCCACCACGGCCTCCACGTCGGGCACCCAGGGCGCGGCCGAACCCGGCAGCGGTGCGCGCTCCCAGCGGACGGCGCCCTGGCCGGTCTCGGACGGGGGCAGGGCGAGATAGCCGCCCTCGCCGTGGAAGCGCAGCGAGCCGGGGACGAAGTCCTTGGCGTAGAGCAGTTCACCCAACTGCTCCATGGAGTACGGCTTCACCAGCAGCGCCCACCGGGTCGGGGAGGCGATCACCGGGCCGAGGCGCATGCCCCGCCGGTCGAGCAGGGCGAGGGCGCGGGAGGCGGCGAGCGCCGGCAGGCTGACAGCGCAGGGCGCCTTGCCCCCGGTGGCCAGGACGACCGGCGCGCTCGGCCGGTTGGTCCACCACCAGCGCACCATCCGGGCGTCGGTCGTGGCGGCGAGCAGGCCGGGATCGAAGGGGTGCGCACCGGGCACTGTGCACTCGGGGTCGGGGCAGGCGCAGCGGGCCCGGCCCTGCGGGTCCGGGGCCACGCCCGGGAGTACCGGCCACTGCCACTCGGTCGCGAAGGTCAGGGCCGCGCCGATCAGCTCAGGCCTCTCGTCGTTCCGCCCGGGCCTCCCGTCGTTCCGCCTGGACAGGAGCCTGCGTCGCCTTCCGAGGATCTCGCGCATGAGCGCTCGTTCCTTTCCGTTGCACCGCTGGCAACACCGTGGTCCACATCACATCATGTGTCGATCACTTCACTGTGCGTACCTGTTGGCGCATCACACCCCTGCGCACGGCAGGGGGAACCCCAAGGGGTCGAGCATGGGCCGCGTCCGCGTCCATAGTGCGTCTGACAAAAGCGCGGGTGCGGCGCGGGGGTGGCGAAGTATGGCGTTTTGCCGTCGCGCGTGGTTCTCTCCGCCTCCGCCGCGGGAGGATGGGGCTCGGCCGTCGGTGGTTATGACGCCCGGGTCCGTCGCCAGGTTCCGGGTGGCCCCCAACCACCCCTGGCCTTCACCGAGTACGTACCCATCACGACCGCTGTGACGCTCCGTGGAGCAAGGCCAGTCGACCGCAATGGACCGATACCTGGTGCAGTTTTCAGCCAACTTGGCGGTAAGGCAAGGGGTTCAGGGGAAACCTCGTACGGCTCATGGACACCAGGAATCCCTGCAGGACAATGCTGGACATCCCCTTACGAGTGCGTGTACATGTGGAGACACTGCTAGCGGCGCAGAATGCCATGGGGGTTCGCGATGCTTTTCAGCAATACGCACCGGTCCGAGAGCCGGACGCCATGAACGCCCCGCACCCTCCGAAAGTGGCTGGAATCGATCCAACGGTTCCGACGCCCGCACACACTGTCGCGCCCACTCCCCCCGCCGCCGGCCCCGGTCCCTCCCCCGATCCCGCTCCCGTCCCCGCGCCGAACACCCCCGCGCCCGGCACCCTCCTCCAGGACCGGCTGGCCGGCTGGGTCTCGGACCTCACGACCCTCCACGAACTCACCGAGCGTCTGTCCCGCACGAACGCACTGGAACCGGCCCTCCACGAACTCCTGCGCGCCGGAGCCGCCCTCGTCGGCGCCCGACGTGGCCTGGTCGCCCTGGAACCCGACGACGGACTCGGCCCCCGCACCACCCTCGGCCTCGGCCTCGGCCGCGCCGACCTCGGCCACATGGAGACCGTCCCACGCGGCGCGCTGCCGTACGACACCGGCACGGCCGCCGAGATCGTCCATCCCGACCTGCTCGCCGAGGCCGGCCTCGACCCCCGGCACCGTGAGGTGGCCGCCCGCCTCGGCTACGCCGCCAGCTACGCCCTGCCCCTCGCGAGCGAGGCCGCCGGCCGCCTCGGCGCCGCCGTCTGGTTCTACGACGAACCGGCCGAACCCCACGAGCGGCAGCGCCACCTCGCCGGCCTCTACGTCCGGCATGCCACCGAGCACCTCGCCCGGCTGCTGGAGGTGGAACGCGCCCGCGCGCACATGGCGACCATCACGGAGGAACTGCTCCCCACCCGGCTGCCCCGCGTCCCAGGCGTCCAGCTCGCCGCCCGGCACCGCACCGGCCCGCGCGGCGGGGGTGACTGGTACGACGCGCTGCCGCTGCCGGAGGCCGCGCTCGGCCTGTCCGTCGGCTCGGTCACCGGCTCCGGCCCGAGCGCCGTGGCCGCGATGGGCCGGCTGCGCGCCAGCTTGCGCGCGTACGCCGTGATGGAGGGCGAGGACCCGGTCGCCGTCCTGTCCGACCTGGAGCTGCTGCTGCGGCTGACCGAGCCCGCCCGCTCGGCCACCGCGCTGTTCGCCTACTGCGAGCCCGCCCTGGGCAAGATCACCCTGGCCGGCGCCGGACACAGCCCGCCGCTGCTGATCGGCGAGCGGCGCACCGAGTTCGCCGAGACCTCCGTCTCCGCTCCGCTCGGCATGCTCGCCTGCTGGGAGGCGCCGAGCGTCGAGATCGAGGCGGAGGCCGGGGAGACGGTCCTGCTCTACACCGACGGGCTGCTGCACCGTACCGGCGACCCGATGGACCGCGCCTTCGCCCACCTGCACGCGGCCGCCGCGAGCACCCCGCGCGCGCTGCGCCAGGACCCCGGCGCCATCGCCGACCACGTCCTGCGCACAGTCCTGCCGGACGGCCTGGACGCGGCCGACAGCGAGGAGGACGTGGTGCTGCTGGCGGCCCGCTTCGACTGAGCACCACCCCGCTGCGGCCGGCCCGCTTCCACAGACCACCACCCCGCTGCCGCCGGCCCGCTACGAACACCACCCCGCAGCGGGCTGACCGAGCACCATCCCACAGCGGCCGGCCTGCTACGACCGACCACCGCCCCGCAGCCGACGCCCCACTTCCACAGACCACGACCTTGCAGCGGCCGACCCGCTACGACCGACCACCACCCCGCAACCCACGGCCCGCTACACCGACCACCACCCCGCAGCCGACGCCCCACTTCCGCAGACCACACCCCGCAGCCGACAGCCCGCCTCGACCCAGCACCGACCCGCTGTCGCTTCGACCGAGCACCGGAATGCATGACCGGGCATAACAGGTCATCCGACCCGGGTCCGCCCACGGTACGAACGTACGATGATGGAGGCCCCCGCTCCGACACGATCGCGAGCAGCGCGGGCCGCCGGGGGAGATCACACGCCGTACCGAGGAGGAACACGTGTCCGACGAGCTCAACCCGGAGACCCCGGAGACTGAGTCCGAGGAGCCCATCAAGCAGCGGAAGAACGGCCTGTACCCGGGCGTCTCCGACGAGCTGGCCGAGAACATGAAGTCCGGCTGGGCCGACACGGAGCTGCGTGACCTGGAGCCGATCCCGCAGGCCGCCGAGACCGCCCGCCGCCGCGCCGCGCTCTCCGCCCGCTTCCCGGGCGAGCGCCTGGTGATCCCGGCGGGCAACCTGAAAACCCGCTCGAACGACACCGAGTACCCCTTCCGCTCCTCCGTCGAGTACGCGTACCTCACCGGCAACCAGACCGAGGACGGCGTCCTCGTCCTGGAGCCGAAGGACGGCGGCCACGAGGAGACGATCTACCTCCTGCCCCGCTCCGACCGCGAGAACGGCGAGTTCTGGCTCTCCGGCCAGGGCGAGCTGTGGGTCGGCCGCCGCCACTCGCTCGCCGAGTCCGAGGCGCTGTACGGCATCCCGGCCGCCGATGTGCGCGAGCTGGCCGGCAAGCTGCGCGAGGCCACCGGCCCGGTGCGCGTGGTGCGCGGCTACGATGCCGGCATCGAGGCCGCGCTGACCGACAAGGTCACCGCCGAGCGGGACGAGGAGCTGCGCGTCTTCCTGTCCGAGGCCCGGCTGGTCAAGGACGAGTTCGAGATCGGCGAGCTGCAGAAGGCCGTCGACTCCACGGTCCGCGGCTTCGAGGACGTGGTGAAGGTCCTCGACAAGGCCGAGGCCACGAGCGAGCGCTACATCGAGGGCACGTTCTTCCTCCGCGCGCGCGTGGAGGGCAACGACGTCGGCTACGGCTCCATCTGCGCCTCCGGCCCGCACGCCTGCACCCTGCACTGGGTCCGCAACGACGGCCCGGTCCGCTCCGGCGACCTGCTCCTGCTGGACGCGGGCGTGGAGACCCACACGCTGTACACCGCCGACGTCACGCGCACGCTGCCGGTCAACGGCACGTACAGCGAGATCCAGAAGAAGATCTACGACGCCGTGTACGAGGCCCAGGAGGCCGGTATCGCGGCGGTCAAGCCGGGCGCCAAGTACCGGGACTTCCACGACGCCGCCCAGCGCGTGCTCGCCGAGAGGCTCGTCGAGTGGGGCCTGGTCGAGGGCCCGGTCGAGCGCGTCCTGGAGCTCGGCCTGCAGCGCCGCTGGACCCTGCACGGCACCGGCCACATGCTCGGCATGGACGTCCACGACTGCGCCGCCGCGCGCACCGAGACGTACGTGGACGGCACGCTGGAGCCGGGCATGGTGCTCACCGTCGAGCCGGGACTGTACTTCCAGGCCGACGACCTGACCGTGCCGGAGGAGTACCGGGGCATCGGCGTCCGCATCGAGGACGACATCCTCGTCACCGAGGACGGCAACAGGAACCTCTCGGCGGGCCTGCCGCGCCGCAGTGACGAGGTCGAGGCGTGGATGGCCGCGCTCAAGGGCTGATCTGCGTTTCAATGGCCGGGGACCGGGAAGGTGCCCGGCCATTCGCGTGCCTGGGGGGAAGGTTCTCGTGAACGACTTCTGGTCCGGTGTCGGTGTCGATCTGCATCTGGAGCCGGACTCGGCGGACGGGCGCCGGATCGGACTGGAGCGGGCCCTGCGGGACGCCGTACGGGACGGGCGGCTCGTGCCCGGGACCCGGCTGCCGGCCACCCGGCGGCTCGCCACCGAGCTCGGCATCTCACGCGGCACCGCCAAGGCCGCCTACGACCAGCTCGTGGCCGAGGGATATCTGACGGCGCGCCAGGGCTCGGGCACCCGGGTCGCCGAACTGCCGCCCGTCGCCTCGGCGGAGCCCGGCACGGCGGCACGCACGCGTGCCCCGCGTTTCGATCTGCGTCCCGGCAGCCCGGACGTCGGCGCGTTCCCGGCGGCGGCCTGGCTGCGCGCGCTGCGCCGGGCCATAGCGACGGCGCCCTCATTGGCGTACGACTACGGCGACCCGCGCGGCCGGATCGAGCTGCGCACGGCGCTCTCCGGCTATCTGGGCCGGGCGCGCGGGGTGCTGGCGCCGCCGGAGCGGATCGTGATCACCTCCGGGTACGTCCAGGGTCTCGCGCTGCTCACGCGCGTGCTGGACGGCGCCGCCGTCGCCATGGAGGACCCCGGGCTGCCGTTCCACCGGGAGGTCGTGCGGCGGGGTGGCGGAACGGTCCTGCCGGCGCCGGTCGACGCGCGCGGGGTGCGCCCCGAGGACCTCGGCGAGGCCGCCGCCGTGGTGGTCACACCGGCGCATCAGTACCCGACCGGGGTGACCCTGCACCCGGAGCGGCGGCGGGCGCTCGGCGAGTGGGCACGCGCGCGTGGCGGGCTGATCGTCGAGGACGACTACGACGGGGAGTTCCGCTACGACCGCCAGCCGGTGGGCGCGTTGCAGGGCATGGCACCCGGCCAGGTGGTGTATCTCGGCACCGCCTCCAAGACGCTCGGCCCCGCGCTCCGCCTCGGCTGGATGGTGCTGCCGCCGCACCTGGTCGACGCGGTCGCCGACGCCAAGCTGCACAGTGACCACCACACCGAGACCATCGGCCAGCTGGCGCTCGCCGAGCTGATCGACAGCCACGCCTACGACCGGCACGTGCGCGCGTGCCGGCTGCGCTACCGGCGCCGCCGGGACCAGTTGCTGCACCGGCTGGGCGCGGGCCGGAGCGTGCACGGGATCGCGGCCGGCCTGCACGCGCTGATCGACGTGCCCGACGAGGCGGAGGTGCTGGCCCGCGCGGAGGCGGAGGGCCTAGCGCTCGGCGCCCTCGGCGACCACTGGCAGGTACCCGGCGGGCGCGAGGGTCGGCCGCAGGGCCTGGTCGTCGGCTACGGCACGCCCCGCGAGCGGGTGTATCCGGAGGCGCTGGAGGTGCTGGCGCAGGTGCTGGACACCTGAGAGGGGCCCCTCACCAGCGCCTCACAAGGCGGGATCGTGGTCGTGCAGGATCCGCTGGAACAGCCGGCAGTCCCGCCACTGCCCGTCGATGTGCAGGTACTTCGGGGCCATGCCGATCGGTTCGAACCCGCATTTCGTCAGCACCCGCTGCGAGCCGGTGTTCCCGAGCAGCGTGGAGGCCTCGATCCGGTGCAGCCCCACCGTGTCCCGCGCGATCCGGCAGACCCGCTCCACGGCGGCCGTGGCCAGACCGCGCTTCTGCTGGTCGGCGGCCACCCAGTAACCGAGGGACGAACTGCGGAAGGGCCCCTGGACGATCCCGGTCAGGGTGATCGTCCCGACGATCCGCCCGTCCGCCGCCTGGAACACGAGGGGAACCGCGTGGCCCTCGGAGAACACCCGCAGCAGCCCGTCGATCCGCTCCCGCTGCCCCGCCTCGGTGAAGAAGGACTCGGGCCGGCGCGGCTCCCACGGCCGCAGATGATCGCGGTTGTCCACGTAGGCCGCGCTCAGCGCGACCGCGTCGGTCCGGGCCAGAAGCCGCAGCGTGACCCCGGCCGCTATGTCGCCGCTCTCGATCTCCATGCCCTCACTATGCCGTCAGCAGCGAGGGATCCTTGGTCCATTTGAGGATCTTGTCGAAGCTGACCACCGTGCCGCCCCGGCCGGGCTTGGCGCCGATGTGGACGTGGTCGGCGAGTTCCCGGATGAGACACAGGCCGCGACCGTGCTCGGCGTCCGCGCGGGCGGGCCGGATCTCCTGGGCACGGGAGAACCCCGGTCCGGAATCGGCCACTTCGATACGGCACTTCTCGCCGTCGAGATACGCGGTCACCCGGTACGCCTCCGAGACGCCGCCGTGCGACGCGTTCCCGCCGTGCTCGACGGCGTTCGCGCAGGCCTCCGACAGTGCGACGGACAGGTCGAAGGAGACCTCCGGGTCGACGCCCGCCGTCTCCATGGTGCCGATCAACAGCCTCCGGGCGAGCGGCACGCTCGCGGCCTCGCGGCGCAGATGGAGTGACCACCAGATGCTCATGCTCCAGCCTCCTGGCCGCGGCTCGACATACCGATACGTATTGCCGCCCGTAGGGGGCCGTAAGCACACAGTCGACGTGACTCCGCCCATACAGCCGATGCGCAGAGGGAGGAATCGGTGTATGAGGGACGTTTTCCCGGCCCTGCCGTGGGGGCCCGTGAGCGCAGTGCGATGATGAGGCCGCCATGACTGCCCCCCACCCACGCACGGCGCGTCCCGGAGCCGGGCTCCGGATCCTGCGGGCCGCGGTGTTCGCCGCGGTCTGCGTCGCGCTGGCCGCGTGCGGGCACACCGTCGCCTCCTGTGCGGGCGTGCCCCTGTGGACGCTGGGCGCGGGCTTCCTCGGCTGTCTGCTGCTCGTGGTGCCGCTCGCCGGGCGGGCCCGCTCGCTGCCGGGCATCGCCGCGCTCCTCGCACTCGGCCAGACCGCGCTGCACACGCTGTTCGGGCTGGCCCAGCACGGCACCGCCATGGTCTCCGGCGGGGCGGCGACGGGGTCGATGGGGTCGATGAACTCCACCGGCTCGACGGGCTCCCCGCTCAGCGACACCGCGCTGGTCGAGCAGGCCGCGCGGCTGCTGTGCGGATCGAGCCCGGCCGCCCTGACCCCGGGGCACGCCTTCCACCTGCTGGTCGCCGCGCACCTCGTCGACCGTTCGGGCCGGCCCGTGGCGGTCATGGGCGGCATGCACCACCCGTACGACGCCACCGGCGCCTCCGCCGCGCTGCTGCCCTCGCTGCCGATGCTGCTCGGCCACGTCCTCGCGGCCGTCGCCGCGGGCTGGCTGCTGCGCCGCGGCGATCTGGCGCTGCTGCGGCTGATCGACCTGTCGGCGCACGGAGTCGCGGAGGGGGCGCTCGTACGATCCCTGCGCGCCGCACTCGCGCTGGCGCGCGCCCTGTGCGCCGGACTGCTCCCCGCCGCCGAGCCCCTCATGTGCGGCCGTCGTACCGCCCGGGACGAGGCACCCGACCCGCATACCACCGCGCTCCAGCACACGGTGATCCGGCGCGGCCCGCCCGCCGCCGGCTTCCGTCTCGCCGCCTGACGCGACGCGCGCACCACTGCACCGATCCGGTGATCCGGAGCAGAGGGCCGCCGCCGTCGCGCGGCACGCGCGCGTGCGCACCGTGAACCCACCGAAGGGCACGGCCACGCGCACGCGTACCTCTCTTCGTCACCAGAACTCTCAGAGTGGAGTGCTCCTGCCATGCAGGCTTCTCGTATCGCTTCCCGTGCCCTCGCCGCCGGCGCCGTCGCGGGCACGGCCGTACTGGCGCTGTCCGTCCCCGCCTTCGCACACGTCTCCGTGCAGCCGGAGGGCACCGCGGCCAAGGGCGGTTACGCGGTCGTCGACTTCAAGGTCCCCAACGAGCGCGACAACGCCTCGACCACCAAGATCGAGGTCAGCTTCCCGGCCGACCACCCGCTCGCCTCGGTCATGCCCGAGTCCGTCGCCGGCTGGAACGTGCAGGTCACCAAGTCCAAACTGGACAAGCCGCTGACCGTGCACGCCGAGAAGATCGACGAGGCCGTCACCAAGGTCACCTGGACCGCCGCCGACGGCAAGGGCATCCGGCCCGGCTACTTCCAGAAGTTCCCGCTCTCCCTCGGCGCCCTGCCCGAGAACACCGACCAGCTCGTCTTCAAGGCGGTCCAGACGTACTCCAACAAGGAGGTCGTGCGCTGGATCGAGGTGCCGCAGGCCGGCCAGGACGAGCCGGAGAACCCGGCGCCCGTGCTGCAGCTGTCCGCCGCGACCGACGACCACCACGGCACGGCGAACGCCGAGGACGCCTCCGACAGGGCCGCGACCGCGGCCGCCGCCGACTCCGGCTCCCACGACACCGACACCACCGCGCGCGTGCTCGCCGTGGTCGGCATCGTCGTCGGCGTCGCGGGCGTCGCCTACGGCGTCCTCGCCGGTCGCCGCCGGACCGCCTAGGCCCTTCCGGACCGCGCACCGGGGGGCGTGCGGCGCGTGCGACGCTGTCGTGGCTGTCGTACGACCCCCGGTGCGCGCCGGATTACTCACATCTGGGACATTTTTCTATGCGCAAGAAGACGTTCGCCGCGGCCGCGCTGCTCGCCGCCGCCACCCTGACCCTCTCCGCCTGCGGCGGCGGGAGCGACGGCAAGTCGCCGGTCTCCGTGGTCTCGGAGGAGTCCGACTCGGGCAAGGCCGCCACCGTCCTCGACCAGCCCTTCCAGAAGCCGGACCTGGTCCTCACCGACACGCACGGCAAGAAGTACGACCTCCGCCAGGAGACCCAGGGCCACCCGACCCTGCTGTACTTCGGCTACACCCACTGCCCCGACATCTGCCCGACGACGATGAGCAACATCGCCGTCGCCAAGAAGGCGCTGCCCAAGGCCGAGCAGAACGACCTGCGGGTCGTGTTCGTCACCACCGACCCCGGCCGTGACACCCCGGCCGAGCTGGGCAAGTGGCTCAAGGGCATCGACCCGCAGTTCATCGGTCTGACCGGTGACTTCGCCACTGTCCAGGCCGGTGCCCGCTCCGTCGGCATCTCCGTGGAGCCGACGACGAAGGACAAGAACGGCAAGCTCGTCTCCGTCCACGGCACCCAGGTCATCGCCTTCTCCCCGAAGACGAACGGCGGTTATGTCCTCTACGGCGAGGACGCCACGGTCGACGACTACACCAAGGACCTGCCCAAGCTCGTCAAGGGGGCGACTCCGTGAGGCGCCGCCCCGCCCTCGTGACCGCGGCCGCCGCGCTCGCCGGTGCGCTGTCCCTCGCCGGCTGCTCGGGCTCGTCCGGCTCCGGCTCTTCCCAGGCCGAACTGTCGGTGAGCGGGCCGTACATGCCGCAGCCGGTCTCCGCCGACATGGCCGCCGGCTTTCTGACGATCACCAACAAGGGCGGCGCCGAGGACGAGCTGACCGCGGTGACCAGTGACGCCGCCGGCCAGGTCACCATGCACAGCACCATGGGCGGCGCCATGCAGGAGAAGAGCTCCTTCGCCATACCCGCCCATGGTCAACTCGTGTTCAAAAGCGGCGGCAACCATCTGATGTTCGAGAAGCTGAAGCGCAAGCCGAAGCAGGGCCAGACGGTCGCCGTGAAGCTCACCTTCGCCAGGTCCGGGCCCCTCACCGTCGAGATGCCGGTGAAGTCCGCCACGTACAACCCGTCGACCGGCCACTGAGGGAGGGACCGACCACCGTGACGCGGACCATCACCCCCACGGGACACCGGGGCAGCCTGCGCACCCTGGTGCTGCTGCTCCTCGCCGTGATCGGCGCACTGCTCGCGAGTGCCGGACCGGCCTCCGCGCATGCGGCGCTGACCGGCAGCGACCCCGCACCGGGGGTGGTGGTCAAGCAGGCGCCCAGCCAGGTGTCGCTCACCTTCTCCGAGAAGGTGGCGATGAACGACGACTCCCTGCGCGTCCTCGACCCCCGGGGCAAGCCGGTCCAGACCGGCACACCGGGCAACCTGAGCGGTACGACGTACGCCGTGAAGCTCAAGAGCGGCCTGGGCAAGGGCACCTACACGGTGACCTACCAGGTGGTCTCGGCCGACAGCCACCCCGTCTCCGGCGCCTACACCTTCTCCATCGGGGCGCCCTCGCCGACCGTGGTCTCCGGCACCGGGCCGGTCGCGGGCGGTGGAGCCGTGGGCGCTCTCTACGCGTTCGGCCGCTACGCCTCGTACGCCGGGTTCATCGTGCTCGCCGGCGGCGCGGCCTTCGTGCTCGCCTGCTGGCAGCGCGGCGCGGGCGTACGGGCCCTGCAGCGGCTGGTCGTCGGCGGCTGGCTCACGCTCACCGCGGCCACCCTGTGGCTGCTGCTCCTGCGCGGCTCCTACACCACCTCCGGGAAGTTCGCCGACGTCTTCGACCTCGGTCTGCTGGGCCAGGTGCTGCAGACCAAGACCGGCGCGGCGCTGGTCTCCCGGCTGCTGCTGCTCGCCGCCGCCGCGCTGTTCATCGCCGTCCTCTTCGGCGCCTTCACCAAGCGCGACGAGGGCGAGGAGAAGCGCGATCTGACCTTCGGGCTCGCCATCGGCGGTGTGGTCGTCGCGGCGGGGCTCGCCAGCAGCTGGGCCATGGCCGAGCATGCCTCGGTCGGGCTTCAGCCGGGCATCGCCATGCCCGTCGACGTCGTCCACCTGCTCGCCGTCGCCACCTGGCTGGGCGGGCTCACCGCCCTGCTGGTCGCCCTGTACCAGGCGCCCGCCGAGACACCGGTGGAGGCCGCCGCCGTCCGCCGCTTCTCCCGGTCGGCCTTCGGCTCCGTGGTCGTGCTCGTCGCCACCGGTGTCTACCAGTCATGGCGGCAGCTGGGCTCCTGGTCGGCGTTCACCGACACCCGGTACGGGCAGTTGCTGCTGGCCAAGATCGGGCTGGTGGCGCTGCTGATCGGCATCGCCTCGATATCGCGACGGTGGACGGGGCGGCTCGCCGACAACGCCGCCGTCGATGCCGACGCGGAGGCCGAGAAGGAGCGCGTCACCGCGGCGAAGGCGGCCGGAAAGAACACCGGCTCCGGCGACTCCCAGCGCGCCGCCCAGCTCGCGCGGCAGCGGGCCGCGATGGACGCCGCCCGGCAG
Organism: Streptomyces sp. NPDC031426; assembly: GCF_055581585.1. Taxonomy (NCBI): domain Bacteria; kingdom Bacillati; phylum Actinomycetota; class Actinomycetes; order Kitasatosporales; family Streptomycetaceae; genus Streptomyces; species Streptomyces sp. NPDC031426. Next base: position 297,545 of record NZ_JBVIJE010000007.1, on the reverse strand, counting down.
AAGCGGCTACGGGACGGCGACGCGAACCGCTTCGGGCTGCGCCGTACGGTGCTCGCCGAGGCCGGTGTCGCGGTCGTGCTGCTCGCCGTCACCACCTGGCTGACCCAGACCGAGCCGGGCCGCACCGAGCTGGACGCCAAGGCGGCCTCCTCGTCCTCCTCCGCCTCGGCCACGGCGCCCTCGAACGGCGCGCTGACCCTGGACATGCCCTTCGACACCGGCGGCACGGACGGCAAGGGCGTCGTCAGCATCGACCTCGACCCCGCGCGCGTGGGCGGCAACGAGATGCATGTGTACGTCCAGCGGCCGGGCGGCCGGGCCTTCGACATCCCCGAGGTGAAGGTGGCCTTCACCCTGGAGGCGAAGAAGATCGGCCCGCTTCCCGTGACTCCCGACCACATCACCACCGGCCACTGGTCGGCGAGCGGAGTGCAGATCCCCATGGCCGGCGACTGGAAGATCGCCGTCACCGTGCGGACCTCCGACATCGACCAGGTGACCGTCTCCAAGAACGCGCAGATCGGCTGACCGACACCATGCCCGACCAGTCCATCCCTCAGGCCCGTACCGCCGCCGAGGTGTCCGAGCCGGCCGAGTCCGCGGGCAGCCACGGCATCTCCCGGCGCGCCCTGCTCGGCACCGCCGGCGCCACCGGGCTCGTGCTCGGCGCGGCCGGAGGGGCCGCGGGCTATGCCGCCGCGCCCGCCCCGGCCACCCCACTGACCTCGGTGGGCTCCGACCGGGCGATGTTTCACGGGAAACATCAGCCCGGCATCACCGAGGGGCTCCAGGCGCGCGGTCATCTCGTCGCCTTCGATCTGGCGGCGGGCGCCGGGCGCAAGGAGGCCGCGGCCCTGCTGCGCCGCTGGTCGACGACGGCCGAGCGGCTGATGGCGGGCGAGGCCGCGCCGCACGACGACACCGATGTGGCCCGCGACGCCGGGCCCTGCTCGCTGACGCTCACCTTCGGCTTCGGGCACTCCTTCTTCGGCAGGACCGGTCTGGACAAGGAGCGGCCGAGCGCACTGGACCCGCTGCCGGACTTCTCCTCCGACCACCTCGACAAGACGCGCAGCGACGGCGACCTGTGGGTGCAGATCGGCGCGAACGACGCCCTGGTCGCCTTCCACGCCCTGCGCGCGATCCAGAAGGACGCGGGCGGCGCGGCCCGCCTGCGCTGGCAGATGAACGGCTTCAACCGCACCCCGGGCGCCACCGCGCACCCCATGACCGCCCGCAACCTCATGGGTCAGCTGGACGGCACCCGCAATCCGAAGCCGGACGACCCCGACTTCGACCGGCGGATCTTCGTGCCCGCCTCGGGCGAGCCGGCCTGGATGGCGAACGGTTCCTATGCCGTCGTACGCCGCATCCGCATGCTCCTCGACGACTGGGAGAAGCTGTCGGTACCGGCCCAGGAGGCGGTCATCGGCCGCCGGAAGTCCAACGGGGCGCCGCTGTCCGGAGGCGACGAGACGACCCCGATGGACCTGGAGAAGACCGACGCCAAGGGCGAGTACGTCGTCCCCCTCAACGCCCACGCCCGGATCACCCGGCCCGACAAGAACGGCGGTGCGGCCATGCTGCGGCGCCCCTTCTCCTACCACGACGGCTTCGACGCGGACGGCACGCCCGACGCCGGTCTGCTCTTCGTCTGCTGGCAGGCCGACCCGCTGCGTGGCTTCGTCCCGGTGCAGCGCAAGCTCGACCGCGGCGACGCGTTGTCGCAGTTCATCCGGCACGAGGCGAGCGGACTGTTCGCGGTGCCGGGTGGGGCGGCGGAGGGGGAGTACGTGGGGCAGCGACTGCTGGAGGCCTGATCAGCAGGAACCAGCCCTTTCGTGGATTTCCCAGTTTCAAACCACTCGGTCGAGTGGCATTCCTGAGACGCATACGACGGGCTCCCGAACGGCCATTAGGGTGAGGACATGCCAGCGAGCTATGCGTATCTCGGCCCCGAGGGCACCTTCACCGAAGTGGCCCTCCGGACGCTCCCGGAGTCGGCCACCCGGGAGCTCGTCCCGTATGTGTCGGTGCAGTCCGCGCTGGACGCGGTGCGGGCCGGCGAAGCCGAGGCCGCGTTCGTGCCGATCGAGAACTCCGTCGAGGGCGGCATCACCACCACCCTGGACGAGCTGGTCGCGGGCGAACCGCTGACGATCTACCGCGAGGTGCTGCTGTCGATCACCTTCGCGCTGCTGGTCCGGCCCGGCACCGCGCTCACGGACATCAAGACGGTCTCCGCCCACCCGGCGGCCCAGCCCCAGGTGCGCAACTGGATGCGCAAGCACCTCCCGGACGCGCACTGGGAGTCGGCCGCCTCCAACGCGGACGCCGCCCGCCTGGTCCAGGAGGGCCGCTACGACGCCGCCTTCGCGGGCGAGTTCGCCGCCTCGCGGTACGGCCTCGAGGCCCTGGAGACCGGGATCCACGACTTCCCGGAGACCGCGCAGACCCGGTTCGTGCTGGTCGGCCGGCCGGCCCGGCCCGCCGCGCCGACCGGTGCCGACAAGACCTCGGTGGTGCTGTGGCAGCGCGACGACCACCCCGGTGCGCTCCGCGACCTGCTCGGTGAGTTCGCCTCGCGCGGCATCAACCTCATGCTGCTGCAGTCCCGGCCGACCGGCGCCGGCATCGGCAACTACTGCTTCTGCGTCGACGCCGAGGGCCATATCTCCGACCGGCGGATGGCGGAGGCGCTGATGGGCCTGAAGCGGATCTGTCTGCAGGTGCGCTTCCTCGGCTCCTATCCGCGTGCGGACATCGGGCCGGCCGAGGCTCCTGCGACCCGGCAGGGGACCTCGGACGAGGAGTTCATGGCGGCGGCGGACTGGGTGGCGCGCTGCCAGGACGGCCGGTTCTGAGGCGGCCGTAGACTGCTTCCGGCCAGTACTACCTGCGTATCTTCGTTATCCACAGAAGTTATCCACAGGTCCGCTTCTCGACCTGGGGACAAGTCGACAAGGGCGTGTGAGTCGGTCGACAAATCGTCCCTCGTGCCCCCGATGCGGCCACTATCCCGCACCTCACCCTTCGTCCACTCGTTTCCGTTGATTCATCTTTTGGAGCGACCCCTTTCCACTCAAAAGTGGGTGTGAACCGTGTTTGTCCTGGGAATTCTCCCGTCCGCCACGATGTTCCGGAATGATCAATTCCGAAATCCACAGACCTTCCACACAGCCTGTGGATAACTCCGCGGAGGGGTGTGGATCGCTGTGGACAGCGGGCTCACGAAGTGCCGTTCTCCACAAGGAAATCCGGTCAACCCGGCGCCGGGACGCTGCCCCGTCCCAGGGAGTGAGACACTTTTCCTTGACAGGTTCCGACGACTGTTTCGGTACGTTCCGACACGTTCCGCAATTTGCACATAGCGGAACGTAAGCGACAAACGGGGGCGAATCGGAGCACCAGGGAATAGGGATTCGTGAACGGCAAGCCCGCACCGGTAGCCTTGGCCTCGTGATTGACCTTCGCCTGCTCCGTGAGGACCCCGACCGTGTGCGCGCGTCCCAGCGCGCCCGTGGAGAGGACGTCGCGCTCGTCGACTCCCTCCTGTCTGCCGACGAGCGGCGCAGGTCCTCCGGCGTCCGCTTCGACGAGCTGCGTGCCGAGCAGAAGCAGCTCGGCAAGCTCATCCCCAAGGCCACCGGCGACGAGAAGGCCGAGCTGCTGAAGCGGGCGAGCCAGCTCGCCGCCGACGTGAAGGCCGCCGACGCCGAGCGCGACGCGGCCGACGCCGAGACCCAGGAACTGCTGCTCCAGCTCGGCAACCTCGTCCACCCCGACGTCCCCGTCGGCGGCGAGGAGGACTTCGCCACGCTGGAGACGCACGGCACGATCCGTGACTTCGGCGCCGAGGGCTTCGAGCCCAAGGACCACCTGGAGCTCGGCCAGCTGCTCGGCGCCATCGACGTCGAGCGCGGCGCCAAGGTCTCCGGCTCCCGCTTCTACTTCCTCACCGGCGTCGGCGCCCTGCTGGAGCTGGCCCTGGTGAACGCGGCGATGGCCCAGGCCACCGCGGCCGGCTTCACCCCGATGCTGACCCCGGCGCTGGTCCGCCCGCAGTCCATGGCGGGCACCGGCTTCCTCGGCCAGGCGGCCCAGGACGTCTACCACCTCGACAAGGACGACCTGTACCTGGTCGGCACCTCCGAGGTGCCGCTGGCGGCCTACCACATGGACGAGATCCTCGACGCCGACAAGCTGCCGCTGCGGTACGCCGGCTTCTCGCCCTGCTTCCGCCGCGAGGCCGGCTCGCACGGCAAGGACACGCGGGGCATCTTCCGTGTGCACCAGTTCGACAAGGTCGAGATGTTCTCCTACGTCGCGCCCGAGGACTCCCAGGCCGAGCACCAGCGGCTGCTGGAGTGGGAGAAGCAGTGGCTGACCTCGCTGGAGCTGCCGTTCCGCGTCATCGACGTCGCCTCCGGTGACCTCGGCGCCTCGGCCGCCCGCAAGTTCGACTGCGAGGCGTGGATCCCGACCCAGGGCAAGTACCGCGAGCTGACCTCGACCTCGGACTGCACCGAGTTCCAGTCCCGCCGCCTGTCGATCCGCGTCCGCGACGGCAAGCAGGTCAAGCCGCTCGCCACCCTGAACGGCACGCTGTGCGCGGTACCGCGCACGATCGTGGCGATCCTGGAGAACCACCAGCAGGCCGACGGCTCCGTCCGCGTCCCCGAGGTGCTGCGCCCGTACCTGGGCGGCCGGGAGGTCCTGGAGCCGGTCGCCAAGTGACCGGATTTCCCTACCGATTGATCGCGACCGACCTCGACGGAACGCTCCTGCGCTCCGACGAGTCGGTCTCACAGCGCACCCGAGACGCGCTCGCCGCGGCCGCCGCGGCGGGCGCGGCCCACATCGTCGTCACCGGCCGCGGGGTCCCGTGGACCCGCCACATCCTGGACGACCTCGGCTACGAGGGCCTCGCCGTCTGCGGCCAGGGCGCGCAGGTCTACGACGCCGGGGCGCACCGCCTGCTGACGTCGGTGACCCTGGACCGGCAGCTGGCGGGCGTGGCCCTGGCGAAGATCGAGTCCGAGGTGGGCCCGCTGTACCTGGCGGCCAGCCGCGACGGCCTCGACGGCGAGGTACTGGTCGGCCCGGGCTACGCCGTCACGGGCACCCTCCCCGCCACTCCCTTCACGGACGCGTCCGACCTCTGGACGGCTCCGCTGACCAAGATCTACATCCAGCATCCGACGATGGGCGACGACGAGCTGGCGGAGGCCGCCCGGCAGGCCGCCGGCGGCTTCGTCACCGTGGCCTTGGCGGGCACGGGCATCGTGGAACTCCTTCCGCTGGGCCTGTCCAAGGCCACGGGGCTGTCTCTCGCCGCCCGCCGTCTCGGCCTGAAGGCCGCGGACACCATCGCCTTCGGCGACATGCCCAACGACATCCCGATGTTCGCCTGGGCCTCCCGGGGCGTGGCCATGGCCAACGCCCACGAGGAGCTGCGCGCGGTGGCCGACGAGGTGACCTCCTCCAACGAGGAGGACGGGATCGCGGTGGTGCTGGAGCGGTTGCTGAGCTGAGCCTTTTCAGCTTCTTCTGCGGAGGATGCACGAATCGAACGTGCGCGGGCTTTCCAGGCCCGACCACGGCTGCTTTTGATCAAACACAGTGCAAACCGGTGCCTTACCACTCGGCCAATCCTCCGGGTGGGCGGCCCACGCGAGAGCGACATCGCGTGCTCGAAGCGGCCGCCCCGGGCTGCCCCTCGGGCTCCTCGGTGGGGTAACTACACCGGAGCCGGCCTCGGGCTGCCCTGTCGGGAGCGGGGCGTACTGCCGTGCATGGACATCGCCCAGCTCCTCTCCCAGATCGTGGAGCCGGGACGATCCCGGCGGATGGGGCACAACCACTCTGCCCCGCCGCCGGGTTGAACGCCACTGAATTACCGGCGGCGCCACCTGCGCCTGCGCGCCTTGCTGAAGAACCAGCCCGTCGGCGGCTCGTCCGAGCGCCAGGGCTGCGGCTGCGGCCCCTCGGCCCGCCAGCGGGCGGCGAGCATCCGGGCCCGCGCGGACGGCTCGGAGGTCTCGGCGCTCCGTATGAAGGCCTCGTCCAGGACCAGTTCGTCCAAGCCGTCCCAGACGTCGCCCTCGGAGCGCGCGTGCCCGTCGTTTCCCGGTATCTCCTCTGTCATCGACGGCCTCCCAGTCATACATGCGCTTTGTCCAGTGTGCCCGGATCGGTGTGAGGTCCCCGTCAAGCCGCCGGAGGCCTACTCCTCGCCCGCCAGCTTCAGCGTTCGCAGCTTCTGCCCGGCGTACCAGGTGGCCAGCACGGTCACCGCCACCAGCAGCACCGTGGCCGTCGGCAGGCCCACCTGCGAGGTCACCAGGTCACCGCCGGCGACCTTGTGGGCGACGGCCAGCGACCACTGCTGGACGCTGAGCGTGCGCGCGCCGGGCACCAGCGAGCCGAACAGCGCCTCCCAGACCAGCGCGTAGACGAGCCCGAAGACCACCGCGTGCCGGGAGACCGTGCCGAGCAGCAGGAACAGCGCCGAGTAGGCGATGGAGGAGACCAGCGCGGCGACCGTGTAGGCGACGGCGACCTGCTGGCCGTTGCCGTTGAGGATCAGGCCCGCGATCAGGGTCGGGACCGCCGAGAAGACCATGGTCACGGCGATGGCGACGATCAGCTTGGTGAAGATGATCGTGGGCCGTTTCAGCGGCTTGGACAGCAGATAGACGACGGAGCCGTCGTCGATCTCCGGTCCGATCGCGCCGGTGCCCGCGATGACGCCGATGATCGGCACCATCGTGGCGATCGCGAAGCCGCCGAGCACGTCGGAGGCGGTCTGGTCGTCGGCTCCGGTCAGGCCGCGTACGGCCACGGAGATGACGATCAGCAGCAGCGGCAGCGCGCCGAGGATGAGGGCCCGGCGGCGGCCGAGCAGGGCCCGGTAGGTGAGCCGGGCGACGGTGGGGTCATACATCTTCGGCCTCCTACGCCGCGACCAGATACGAGAAGACTGACTCCAGGGACTCGTCGGACGGCGAGACCGTGAGCAGCCGGATGCCGTGGTCCCGGGCGACGCGCGGCAGCAGGGCGGTGAAGCGGCCGAAGTCGACGGCCTGGACGCGCAGCGCGCCCTCGGTCAGGTCGACCTCGATGCCGGCCGTCGAGGGGTCGGCGATCAGCGCGGCCGCGAGGGCGCGGTCGTCGCTGGAACGGACCAGGTAGCGGTGCGGGCGGTCGGTCATCAGCCGGCGGATCTTGCGGAAGTCGCCGCTGGCCGCGTGCCTGCCGGCGACGACGACCTCGATGTGCCGGGCGAGCTGTTCGACCTCTTCGAGGATGTGCGAGGAGAACAGCACCGTGCGGCCCTCGTCACCCATCTTCCGCAGAAGGTCCATCAGTTGCATGCGCTGGCGCGGGTCCATGCCGTTGAACGGCTCGTCCAGCAGGAGCAGCGACGGCTCGTGGACCAGCGCGCTGGCCATCTTCACGCGCTGCCGCATGCCCTTGGAGTACGTGGAGATCCGCCGGTCCTGCGCGTACTCCATCTCGACCGTTGCGAGGGCGCGTTGGGCGGCCTTGGGGCCGAGACCGTGCAACTCGGCGTTGGCGACCACGAATTCACGGCCGGTGAGGAAGTCGTACATCGCCTCGCGCTCGGGGACGATGCCGATGTGCCGGTAGATCTGCTCGTTGCGCCACACCGGCTGTCCGTCGAGGGTGACCGTGCCGGTGGAGGGGGCGAGGAAACCGCCCATCATGTTGATCAGGGTGGACTTTCCGGCGCCGTTGGGTCCGAGCAGGCCGGTGACGCCGGGGCCGATGGTCATGGTGATGTCGTTGACGGCGACCACGTTGCCGAACCAACGCGAGACGTGGTCGATGCTGAGCGTGGTCACAGTCCCACCTTCTTGTAGCGGCGCATCAGCAGGCCGTAGCTGCCGGCGATCAGGGCGAGCAAGACCAGGACGTAGACCATGCCCTGCCCGGTCGAGGGGCTGACCGCTCCGGGGTTGCGGGCGGTCGCGCCCAGGAAGGCCGACTGGACGCCGTCGATGAGGGTGATGGGCGAGAACAGGCCGATCCAGGGGATGGCGGAGGTGTGGTTCTGCACATCGGCGATGGCCTGGAGCGTGGAGACCGCGCCGTAGGAGATGATCAGTACGGCGATCACGGCGGCGATGCCGAAGCCGCGGCGCGGGGTGACGGCGGCGATGACCAGGCCGATGCCGGCGAAGAGCAGGGAGAGCAGGGCCACGGAGACCAGTCCCTCGGCGAATTCCTTCGTCTGGTGGGCGAAGCCCAGTTTGGCCAGCAGCGCGCCCACGTACATCACGAGCAGGGGAGCGGCGGTCAGGATGAAGACCGCCGAGGCGAGCGCGGCGAACTTGGCGCGTACGTAGTCGGCGGTCTCGATGGGCCGCGAGAAGTACAGCGGTACGGTCTTGAAGCGCAGGTCGCGGGAGACGGCCTGGGGTGCCTGCGCGGCGACGTACAGGCTGATCACGGCCTGCAGCATGATCGCGTAGCGGGTGTAGGCCACCGGCAGTTCGTGCGCCTTGGTGAAGACCGCGACGGCCACCATGATGGCCGCGGGCACACACATCACGGCGAACAGCAGCATCGGCAGCACCTTGGTCTTGGCCGAGCGGCCGAGGCCGTAGGCGCCGCGCAGGGACTGTGCGTACAGGGAGCGGCGGGCGTAGCCACGGCCGAGCCGGGGGCCGTCGTAGCCGCGGTAGCCGATGTCGTGGATGCGGGTCTGGTCACCCGCGGGTGAGGTCAGGGGCTGCACGGGGTGCTCAACCGCCATGGCCGACGGCCTCCTTCCGCTGGTCGTCGCCGCTGTGTTCGGCGCTGCTGGTGAACACCTCGGAGATGTGGTGCCGGCGCTGCTCCATGCGGACCAGGCCGAGGCCGAGGTCGGCGACGACGTCCCGGACCAGGTCGTACGTCTCCTCGCCCTGGGCGGTCAGCAGCAGGATGTGTCCGGCGCCGGGCAGTCCGGCGCCCTCGTTCTCGGTCTCCACCCCGCGCGCGTGGAGCTCGTCGCGGACCGCGCGGGTGCCGTCGGGGTGCGTGTCGCTGTCGGTGACCTCGATCGCGAGCGTGGTCGTGGTCTGGGTGAAGTCGGTCGTGGAGCTGGAGCGCAGGAGCTTGCCGCCGTCGATGACGACGACGTGGTCGCAGGTGCGCTCCAACTCGCCGAGGAGGTGGGAGGTGACCAGGACCGATATGCCGAACTCGGTGTGGATGCGCCGGATCAGGCCGAGCATCTCGTCCCGGCCGACCGGGTCGAGGCCGTTGGTCGGCTCGTCCAGGAACACCAGCTTCGGGTCGTGCACCAGTGCCTGGGCGAGCTTGACCCGCTGCTTCATGCCGGTCGAGTAACCGCCGATGGGGCGGTAGCGCTCCTCGTACAGACCCACATGGCGCAGGGTGTCCGCGGTGCGCTCGCGGGCGGCGGTGGGCGGCAGGCCGGACATGCGCGCCATGTGGACGACGAACTCGGTGGCCGAGACGTCGGGCGGCAGGCAGTCGTGCTCCGGCATATAGCCGACGCGCTCGCGGATGGCTCCGCCCTTGGAGGCGACGTCGAGGCCGAGCACCTCGGCGCGGCCCTCCGTGGCGGGGGACAGACCCAGCAGGATCTTGATCAGGGTGGACTTGCCGGCGCCGTTGGCTCCGACGAGTCCGGTCACACCGGGCCCGATGTCCACGGACAGCCGGTCGAGCGCGGTCACCCGGGGGAACCGCTTGCTCAGGCTTTCGGTCGCGATCACAGTCACAGCTACGACGGTAGTGATTCAGGCCACGCCGGTCGTCAGACCTCAGAGCCGTATTGGCGTCAGACCCAGGTATTACGGGGCCCTAGGGGACGCCACGCCTAAGGGTTACCCCGGGTTCTCCACAGCCCGTCATCCCTCCTATTGACGCTGTCTCTAACAACTGTCACATTCACCAGTGTCAAGTTACGGACGAGTACGGCGGTCCACAGACGAGTCGGCGCATCGACGGGACAAGTCGACGACGCGACGGGACGGGGCGGCATGACGACGGCAGTGAGCAGTGAACTCCCGGTGGACTTGCGGGGGTTCTGGCGGGTGCAGCGCCTCGCCTACGAGTGCGCGGAGGCGGTGGCGGCGCGGCTGGAGCCGGGCGTGACCGAGCGCGAGGCGGCGCGGATGCAGCGGGAGTGGCTGCGCGAGCGCGGGGTGCGGGACTGGTTCCACCTGCCCTTCGCCTGGTTCGGCGACCGCACGGCGTTCGTGAACTTCCGCATACCCCTGCAGTTCTTCCCCACCGACCGCGCCCTGGCGCCCGGGATGCCGTTCATCCTGGACATGGCTCCGGTGTACGAGGGATACACGGCGGACATCGGCTACTCGGGCTCGCTCGGCGTCAATCCGGTGCAGGACCGGCTGATGGCCGACCTGGAGGCGCACCGTGAGCTGATCCTGCGCGAGGTGCGCGAGCGGCGGCCGCTGCGCGAGATCTACGAGGACGTGGACCGGCTCATGGTCCGCCAGGGTTACGCCAACCGGCATCGCGCGTACCCGTTCGGCGTGATCGCCCACAAGGTGGACCGCGTGAAACAGCGCCGCTTCTCCCCCCACCTGTTCGGGTTCGGCACGCAGTCCCTGAAGGGTCTGGCCGCCGACGCGCTGCACGGCCACCGCGAGGGCTGGTCACCGCTGTGGTCGCCGTACCGCTTCTCCGACCATCCGCCGCAGCCGGGCCTGTGGGCGGTGGAACCGCACCTCGGCTTCCGGGGCACGGGTGCGAAGTTCGAGGAGATCCTCGTGGTCACCGACTCGAGGGACCCCGAGCAGAGCGCGTTCTGGCTGGACGACGATCTGCCGCACGTGCGGCGCTGGGCGGAGGAGAAGTGACGGCGGACGTGATGCTGAAGGGCGCGCGGGAGCGCCGGGTGGCGACCGGCGGGGTCGAGCTGTGCGTGGCCGAGCTGGGCGATCCGGAGCAGCCCACGGTGGTGCTGGTACACGGCTATCCGGACAGCAAGGAGGTCTGGTCCGAAGTCGCCGTCCGCCTTGCCGACCGCTTCCATGTGGTCCTGTACGACGTCCGGGGCCACGGCCGTTCGACGGCGCCCAAGCCGCTGCGCGGCGGCTTCACACTGGCCAAGCTCACCGACGACTTCCTGGCCGTCGTGGACGCGGTGAGCCCGGACCGCCCGGTGCACCTGGTCGGGCACGACTGGGGTTCGGTGCAGTCCTGGGAGTTCGTCACGGTCGGCCGCACCGAGGGCCGTATCGCCTCCTTCACCTCGATCTCCGGCCCGTCCCTGGACCACTTCGGGCACTGGATCAACGCGCGCGTGCAGCGTCCGACGCCCCGCCGGCTGGGCCAGCTCCTCGGCCAGGGTGCCAAGTCCTGGTACGTGTATCTGCTGCACACTCCGGCCCTGCCGGAACTGGCCTGGCGCGGCCCGCTCGGCAAGCGCTGGCCGAAGATCCTCCAGCGGGTGGAGAAGGTCCCCTCCGGCGACTATCCGACCTCCTCGCTGCCCTCCGACGCGGCACACGGCGCCTGGCTGTACCGGGACAACGTCCGCGCCCGGCTGCTCAGGCCGCGCCCGGACGCGTACGCGCACGCGCCCGTGCAGCTCATCACGCCCCAGCAGGACGCGTTCCTCTCGGAGCGCCTGTACGACGACCTGGAGCGGTGGGTGCCCCGACTGACCCGCCGTACGCTCCCGGCCAAGCACTGGGTCCCGCGCAGCCGGCCCGATCAGCTCGCCTCCTGGATCGAGGAGTTCATCGTGTCCGTGGACGGCGGCCGCCCCGAACCGAAGGCCACCGGCCGCCATGCCGACCGGTTCGGCGGCCAGTTGGTCCTGATCACCGGGGCCGGCAGCGGCATCGGCCGGGCCACGGCGTTCGCGTTCGCGGAGGCCGGCGCGCGCGTGGTGGCCGTCGACCGCGACGCCGAGTCCGCCGCCCGCACCGCAGAGCTGTCCCGGCTGATCGGCGCGCCCGAGGCCTGGGCGGAGACGGCCGACGTCTCCGACGAGCAGGCGATGGAGAAGCTCGCGGAGAAGGTGCACCGCGAGTACGGCGTGCTGGACGTGCTGGTCAACAACGCGGGCATCGGACTGTCGGGCTCGTTCTTCGCCACCACCTCCGAGGACTGGCGCAAGGTCCTGGACGTCAATCTCTGGGGTGTGATCCACGGCTGCCGGCTCTTCGGCGCACGGATGGCCGAGCGTGGCCAGGGCGGCCATATCGTCAACATCGCCTCGGCGGCCGCGTTCCAGCCCTCGCGAGCCCTGCCCGCGTACAGCACCTCCAAGGCGGCGGTGCTGATGCTCTCCGAGTGCCTGCGCGCCGAACTCGCCGGGCAGGGCATCGGGGTGAGCGCGATCTGCCCCGGCATCGTCAACACGAACATCACCGCGACGGCCCGCTTCGCCGGAGTGGACGAGGCGGAGGAGCGCCGCCGCCAGAAGAACTCCGCCCGCCTGTACGGCCTGCGCAACTACCCGCCGGAGAAGGTCGCCGAGTCGATCCTGGACGCCGTTGCCCGCAACCGGGCGGTCGTCCCGGTGACCCCGGAGGCACGGGGCGTGCATCTGTTGTCGCGCGTCATGCCGGGGGCGCTGCGGCGACTCGCGCGCGTGGAACCGAAGTTGTAAGAGCCGCCGAGGGGTGCGGGACCGTCGCCGGTGCCGGTGCCGGTGCCGGTCCGGGTCCGGCCGGTCGCGCTCCCCGTGCCCTTCGGGGCTTTCCGCAGCCCCACCCCGGTCACCTGCCGGGGAACCCCAACGTGTCCGACATTCCACCCAGAAGGCCTATCGCATAGAGGGCTTGGCCCACCGGACCCGCACCACCGTGAGAACCATCCGCGCCTACCAGGACCGCGGCCTTCTCCCCCGCCCCGAACGCCGGGGCCGCGCGAATCTCTACTCCGAGGCGAACATCACCCGGCTCCACCAGATCGCCCACCTCCTCGACCGGGGCTACACCCTGGCATCGATCAAGGAGCTGCTGGACGCCTCGAACACCGGCCGTGGCCTGAGCGGGGTCCTCGGCCTGGTCACCGAGGTGGAGGGGCCGTGGACGGACGAGCGCCCCGACCGCATCACCCGCGCGGAACTGGACGCCCGCTTCGGCGGCACACCCGACGCCGCCTCCGTGACCGAGGCGGTCGAACTCGGCGTACTGGAGCGGATCGACGGGACCCGGACGCGTTCCTCGTGCCGAGCCCCAAGAGACTCTCCGTGGCGGTCGAGTTGCACGCGGCAGGTGTATTGCCCTCCGCGATCGCCGGTCACCTAAGGGAGTTGAGGGGGCAGGTCGAGCACATCGCCGCCCGTTTCCTGGAGTTCACCACCGAGCACGTCTTCGCCTGTTACCTGCAAGACCCCGGCCACCGTACGGACACGCACGCGGCGGAAGCCGCAGCGCTGGGGCGCCCGGCTGCGCCCGCTGGCACAGCGGACGGTGAACGCCGAACTTGTCCGTGCCATGCGCGCATTGGCCACTCGGCATCTGCGCACACATGTGGTTGCGGGGCCACCCGCGCAAGACCCCTCCGGGAGCCGTGCCGTCGCACTGCCCGCTGAGACGATAGGCGCTGTGGAAGGGCTTGTTGGACGTGAAGCTGTCTCCGAGTTCACCGCGCTGGCAGCCGAACGCGAGGTGGGGGCCCGCGTCTTGGATCGTCTCGCCTCAAGCCCTATGTGCCGGACGGAACTTCGCGAATCACCCCAATGGGCACGCGCCTTGTCCACAGGTCCGTCAACTCTCCTGTGGATAACGCTACTTGGTTGTGGACCAAACCTGCGAAGGAAAACAACCTGCGTGATCCATGTCTCTCCCGCACTCTGGACACATGGACGAAAGACGCACCGTGAAGGTGTCGAAGTACCTCTCCAAACACCTGCGCCACCAACCGGAGCGCATCGGGCTCACCCTGGATCCGGGCGGCTGGGTGGAGATCGACACCCTGATCGCCGCGGCCGCCGCCCACGGCTTCCGGTTCACGCGCGAGGAACTGGACCACGTGGTGGCCGCCAACGACAAACAGCGCTTCGCGATCGAGGGCAGCCGGATCCGCGCCAGCCAGGGCCACAGCATCGAGGTCGACCTCGGCCTGCCCCCGTCGACCCCGCCGCCGTATCTCTACCACGGGACCGTCGCCGGCAACCTGGACGCGATCCGGGCGGACGGGCTCAGGCCCATGAGCCGGCACGACGTCCACCTCTCCGCCGACCGCGAGACCGCCACCCGGGTCGGCGCCCGGCGCGGCCGCCCCGTCGTGCTCACCGTCGACGCCGGAGCCATGCACCGCGACGGCCACATCTTCCACGTCAGCGCCAACGGCGTCTGGCTGACGAAGGCCGTACCCCCGCGCTACCTGCGCTTTCCGGGCCCGCGCTGAACGTGCGACCCCGCGGTCGACGGCCCCCCGGCCTACACGGGCACCGTCCCGCCGTCATGATCCGTGGTATTGACCCAAGTCCGAGCCCATGCGCCAGTCCGTGGCTGAGCAGCCGCGTACGGTGACCGTTTGGTCCGTTGTCGGCGGGTCCCCGTACTCTCGGACGCATGAGTCTGCGTCTGAGCACCGTGATCCTGCCGTACCGCCGCTGGAGCGAGGGCGGCCGTTCGGCCTGGGTGCGGGCCGAGCAGCTCGGCTTCCACACCGCGTACACCTACGACCATCTGTCCTGGCGCAGCTTCCGTGACGGCCCGTGGTTCGGCGCGGTCCCGACGCTGACCGCCGCCGCTTCCGCCACCGAGCGGCTGCGCCTCGGCACGCTGGTGACCTCGCCGAACTTCCGGCACCCGGTGACCCTCGCGAAGGAGCTGATCTCCCTCGACGACATCTCCGGCGGCCGGATCACGCTCGGCATCGGTGCCGGCGGCACCGGCTTCGACGCGACGGCGCTGGGCCAGGAGCCGTGGAGCCCGCGCGAGCGCGCCGACCGGTTCGCCGAGTTCGTGCCGCTGCTGGACCGGCTCCTCACCGAGGACGTGGTGTCGCACGAGGGCCGCTTCTACTCGGCGCAAGAGGCCCGGAACATCCCGGGCTGTGTGCAGCGGCCCCGGCTGCCGTTCGCGGTGGCGGCCACCGGCCCGCGCGGCCTCAAGCTCGCCGCGCGGCACGGCCAGGCGTGGGTGACCACCGGCGACCCGAAGCTGTACGAGAACGGCACCCCGGATGAGTCCGTCGAGGCCCTGCGCGGCCAGCTCGCCAAGCTGTCCGAGGCCTGCGCGGACGCCGGGCGGGACGTGGCCGGCTTGGACAAGATCCTGCTCACGGGCTTCACCCCGGACCGCGCCCGGCCGCTTCGGTCCCTGGACGCCTTCGTGGACTTCGCCGGCCGGCACCGGGAACTCGGCTTCACCGAGATCGTGATCCACTGGCCCATCCCGGACTCCGACTTCGCCGCGGACCAGAAGGTCTTCGAGCAGATCGCCATGGAGGCCACCGCCCAGCTGGACTGACCGGTACAGCGGCGAGGGCCGGGCGTCATCTGTGTCTCATCTGTGCGGAGTTCCGCACGGCCGTGCGGGCATATGCGCGAGAATGACGGGGTGACCTCAGCGACGACCAGACAGCCCGGGACCCCGTCCGCCGCCGTACGGCCGCGGCTGATCGCCACCGACCTCGACGGCACCCTGCTGCGCGACGACAAGTCGGTCTCCCCGCGGACCGTGGCCGCGCTGGCCGCCGCCGAGGATGCGGGCGTCGAGGTCTTCTTCGTCACCGGCCGCCCGGCCCGCTGGATGGACGTCGTCAGCGACCACGTCCACGGTCACGGCCTGGCGATCTGCGGCAACGGCGCCGCCGTGGTCGACCTGCACGGCGGCCCCGGCACCCACCGCTTCGTGAAGGTGCGCGAACTGGCGCGCCACAACGCCCTGGACGCCGTACGGCTGCTGCGCGAGGCGGCGCCCGGCACGGTGTTCGCGGTGGAGCAGACGTACGGCTTCCACCAGGAGCCGGACTACCCCAAGCTGCACATGGAGACACCGGACAACCTCCTGCCCGCCGAGCGCCTCCTCGCCCCCGACGGCCCGGACGCCGACCAGCCCGTGCTCAAGATCCTGGCCTACCACCCGGATCTCGACCCGGACGCCTTCCTCACCCTCGCCCGGCTCGCGATCGGCGGCCGCGCCAACGTCACCCGCTCCAGCCCCAGCGCCCTGCTGGAACTGAGCGGCCCCGACGTCTCCAAGGCCAGCACGCTCGCCCTGTGCTGCGCCGAGCGCGGTATCTCGCACGAGGAGGTCGTCGCCTTCGGCGACATGCCCAACGACGTCGAGATGCTGACCTGGGCCGGCCAGTCGTACGCGATGGGCAACGCCCACCCGGACGTCGTCGCCGCCGCGTCGGGCCGAACGGTCGCCAACAACGAGGACGGCGTCGCCGTGGTGATCGAGCAACTGCTCGCCGACCGCTTCTGAAACGCCCCCTTCAACACGGCCAGTAGGGCGGATACGGCCACACGGGTCACCGCGCCCCGACCAGTGACTCCGTCTCCGCCTCCCGCCGCGCGAGCGCCCGCAGCGGCCCGTCCACCGCGAGAAGCTCCGCGTAGGTTCCCCGCTGCACCACCCGGCCCGCGTCGAGCACGATCACCTCGTCCACCGCCTCCAGCCCCGCCAGTCGGTGCGTGATCAACAGCGTCGTACGGCCCTCGGTGGCGGCCAGCAGATCCGCGGTCAGCGCGTCGGCCGTCGGCAGGTCCAGATGCTCGGCGGGCTCGTCGAGGACCAGGACGGGGAAGTCGGCCAGCAGGGCGCGCGCCAGCGCCAGCCGCTGCCGCTGACCGCCGGACAGCCGGGCCCCGTGCTCGCCGACCAGCGTGTCCAGACCGTCGGGCAGCCCGTCCACCCAGTCCAGCAGCCGGGCCCGGTCCAGCGCCCGGCGCAGATCGGCCTCGTCGGCGTCCTTCCTGGCCAGCAGCAGGTTCTCGCGCACCGAGCTGTCGAAGAGATGCGCGTCCTGCGCACACAGCCCGACGAGCCGCCGTACGTCGTCACCGGCCAACGCGTACGCGTCCACACCGGCGAGCGTGTACGAGCCGTCCATCGGGTCGAGCAAGCGCAGCAGCACCTGGGCGAGGGTCGTCTTCCCGGCACCGGACGCCCCGACCACCGCGATCCGCCGCCCCTCCTCCAGCGTGAGATCGAAGCCGGCCAGTGCCTCCCGCCGCTGCCCCTCGTACCGCGCGGCCAGTCCCTTGACCACCACCGGGAACGGCGAGGCAGGCGCCTGCCGGGGCCGCTCGGGTTCGCGCACGGGCTCGGGAGCGTCCAGTACCTCGTGGACACGCTCCGCGCTCTGCCGCACCCGCTGCCGGTGGCGCACGGCGAGCGGCAGTCCCAGTACGGCCTCGAAGGCGGCCAGGGGAGTGAGGACGACCACGGCCATCGCCACGCCGCCGAGCCGGCCCGCGGCCACCGCCTGGGCGCCGAGCAGGGCGGCTGCCGTGACGGTCAGGCCGGAGATCAGCGCGGTGAGCCCATCGCCGAGCGCCGTCACGGCGGCGGTACGGGAGGCGATCCGGGTGAGAGTGCCGTCGGCGCGCCGGGCCGCGTCCGTACGGGCGGGCAGCGCCCCGGCGACGGTCAGCTCGGCGGTGCCGGTGAGCACGTCGGTGACGCGGGTGGCGAGGGCGCCCCGGGCCGGGGCCAGCCGGCGCTCGGTCCGCCGGGCCACGGTCGCGGTGACGAGCGGGACACCGACGCCGGCCGCCACGAGACCCGCGGCGAGGGCGGCGCCGGCCTCGGGGAGCAGCCAGACCGTGAAGCCCACGGAGGCGGCGGAGGCGACGACGGCGACGGATGCGGGCAGCAACCAGCGCAGCCAGTAGTCCTGCAGCTCGTCGACGTCCGCGACCAGCCGGGTGAGCAGATCGCCGCGCCGGGCAGACCGCAGCCCCGCAGGCGCGAGCCGCTCCAGGCGCCGGTACACGGCGACCCGGGTGTCGGCCAGCATCCGCAGCACGGCGTCATGCGACACCAGCCGCTCGGCGTACCGGAACACGGCCCGCCCGATCCCGAAGGCCCGCGTGGCCGTCACCGCCACCATCAGATACAGCACCGGAGGCTGCTGCGACGCTCGCGAGATGAGCCATCCCGAGGTCGCCATCAGCCCGACGGCACTACCGAGCGCGAGGCTGCCGAGCACCGCCGCCCACATCAGCCGCCCCCGCCGCGGCCCGGCAAGCGCACGAACCCGCGCCAGCACACGCCCGGACCGGGCCGAGGCCACCTGCCCGCGCGGGACCGCCGCCGGCCCAATCCCCACCTGCCCCAGCCGATCCCGCTCCGGCTCACCGACCCCGAAGTCCTGCGAGCCACCATCCAGCTGGCCGAACCCGGGACCTTGCGGCCCCACTTCCAGCCCACCGAGGCGACCTGCCTGCAGGTCACCATCCAGCCCACCGAAGCGACCGGCCTGCAGGTCACCATCCAGCCCACCGAGCCCAGCCAGCGAGGGTCCACTCTCCACCCCACTGAGCCCGGAGACCGACGGACCACTCTCCAGGCCACCGGGCCCGGACACCGAAGGGCCACCTTCCAGCTCACCGAGTCGGGTGGCGAGTGGGCGAGGACGGGAGTCCAGGGGGCGGAGCCCCCTGGCTGGCCGGCCACAGCTCCGGGCACTCGACAGCCCCGCGCTCAACAGCCCCGCGCTCGACAACCCGCCGCTCTCCAGCCGCACCACCCGATCCGCAACCTCCAGCAAGGCCGGCCGGTGCACCACCACCAGCACCGTTCGGCCCACCGAAAGCTTCCGTACCGCCGCCACGACCTCCGCCTCCGTCCCCCCGTCCAGCGAGGCCGTCGGCTCGTCCAACAACAGCATGGGCCGGTCGGCGAGAAAGGCGCGGGCAAGAGCCAGCCGCTGCCGCTGCCCCGCCGACAGCCCGGCCCCGTCCTCCCCGAGTACGGTCTCTGCCCCGTCAGGCAACGCATCCACGAACTCCAGCGCACCGGCATCCCGCAGCGCCTGCCGTACGGCTCGGTCGTCCGCCTCGGGCCGCGCCAGCCGTACGTTCTCCGCGATGGTCCCGGCATACAGATGCGGCCGCTGCGGCACCCACGCGATCCGCGACCGCCACTCCTCCAGATCGAGGTCAGCAAGATCGACTCCCCCCACCCGCACTCGACCCTCGCTGGGCGAGACGAACCCGAGCAGTACGTTGAGCAGCGTCGACTTACCCACTCCGCTCGGCCCCACCAAAGCGACCGTCTCACCGGGCTCGACGCTGAACGACACCTCCGTCACGGCGTCCGCCGAACGACCGGGGTAGCGAACAGTGACCCCCTCGAAGGCCACGGCGCCAGACGCGACCGCACCCGTGCCGGACGCCGGAACCGGCGTCTGCAGCACGCTGAAGATCTCCTCCGCCGCAGCCAGCCCCTCTGCGGCCGCGTGGTACTGCGCGCCGACCTGCCGCAACGGAAGGTACGCCTCGGGCGCCAGCACGAGGATCACCAGGCCGATGTACAGATCCATGTCACCGTGCACGAGCCGCATGCCGATCGTCACCGCGACCAGGGCGACCGACAGCGTGGAGAGCAACTCCAGCGCGAAGGAGGAGAGGAAGGCGATTCGCAGGGTCCGCATAGTGGCCTGCCGGTACTCGCCAGTGATCCGGCGGATGGACTCGGCCTGCGCCTTGGCCCGGCCGAACACCTTCAGTGTGGGCAGTCCGGCGACCACGTCCAGGAAGTGCCCGGACAACCGCGACAGCAGCCGCCACTGACGGTCCATCCGGGACTGGGTGGCCCAGCCGATCAACATCATGAACAGCGGGATGAGAGGCAGGGTGCCGACGATGATCGCCGCCGACACCCAATCCTCGGTGACGATCCGCGCCAGCACCGCCACCGGTACGACCACCGCGAGCCCCAACTGCGGCAGATAGCGCGAGAAATAGTCATCGAGGGCGTCGACCCCGCGCGTGGCCAGCGTGACCAGCGAACCGGTGCGCTGCCCCGCCAGCCACCCGGGACCGAGCGCCGCCGCCCGGTCGAGGAGCCGCCCCCGCAGTTCGGACTTCACCGCCGCACTCGCCCGGTGGGCGGCGAGTTCGGTGAGCCACGCGACAACCGACCGGCCCACGGCCACGACGGCCAACAGCAGCAGGGGAGTGCGCAGCTCAGCGGCTGACTGCCCGTGCTGGAACGCACCGACGACGACCTCGGCGATGAGCATCGCCTGGCCGATGACCAGCCCTGCACCGACGGCTCCCAGACCGACGACCGCCACGAGGAAGAAGCGCGTGGCGCGGGCGTACCGCAGCAGACGTGGATCGATTGGTTTCACGTGAAACGTGCCCTTCGGCCCAGATGGTGTGTTTCACGTGAAACACACCCTCGACGGACTCAGTGCGCGGTGTCGGCCGCAGCCTCGGGAGCGATGTGCTGCGTGCCGATCCGCTTGCGGAAGACCCAGTAGGTCCAGCCCTGATAGAGCACCACCAGAGGCGTGGCGACGGCCGCCAGCCACGTCATGATCTTCAGGGTGTAGGGGCTCGACGAGGCGTTGGTGACCGTGAGGCTCCAGTCCCCGTTGAGCGTGGACGGCATGACGTTCGGGAAGAGCGAAAGGAAGAGCATGGCCACGGCGGCCACGATGGTGACGCCGGACAGCGTGAACGCCCATCCCTCACGCCCGAACTGGTTGGCCACCAGTGCGGACACCAGGGCGGCGACCGCCACAACAAGCGCCACCAGGCTCTTGCTGTCACCGCTGTGGGCCTGCGTCCACAGCAGGAAGGCGAGCGCCACGACGGCCGTGACGAGACCGACCCACAGCGCCAGCTTCCGTGCCCGCACCCGGATGTCTCCCACGGTCTTGAGCGCGGTGAAGACCGCCCCGTGGAAGGTGAACAGCGTGAGCGTGACCAGTCCGCCGAGCAAGGCGTAGGGGTTGAGCAGGTCCCCGACGCTGCCGACGTACTCGAAGTGCTGGTCGATCTTCACTCCCCGCACGATGTTCCCGAAGGCCACGCCCCACAGGAACGCCGGGATCAGCGAGGTCCAGAAGATCGCCGTCTCCCAGTTGCGCTGCCAGTTCTCCTCGGGCCGCTTGGCCCGGTACTCGAAGGCGACACCCCGGACGATCAGGCAGACCAGGATGACCAGCAGCGGCAGATAGAAGC
The DNA here is from genome assembly GCF_055581585.1 of Streptomyces sp. NPDC031426. Lineage (NCBI taxonomy): Bacteria > Bacillati > Actinomycetota > Actinomycetes > Kitasatosporales > Streptomycetaceae > Streptomyces > Streptomyces sp. NPDC031426. Next base: position 276,424 of record NZ_JBVIJE010000007.1, on the reverse strand, counting down.
CGGAGAAGAGGGTGGCGTACCACTCCGGGAACGCGGCGAAGGTCGCGCCGCCGGCCGTGAGCAGCCACACCTCGTTGCCGTCCCAGACGGGCCCGATGGTGTTGATCAGCACCCGCCGCTCCGGCCGGTTGCGAGCCAGCAGCTTGGTGAGGATGCCGACCCCGAAGTCGAAGCCCTCCAGGAAGAAGTAGCCGGTCCACAGGACGGCGATCAGGACGAACCAGACGTCGTGAAGTTCCATGACTGTTCCCTCGGCCTAGTACGAGAAGGCCATCGGCTTGTCGGCGTCACGGGTGTCGCCGCCGATCTTCGTGGGCGGGTTGAGGTCGGCCTCGGTCAGCTCGGGCGGGCCGGCCTTGACGTACTTCGCGAGCAGCTTGACCTCGACCACCGCGAGGATCGCGTACAGCGAGGTGAAGACGATCATCGAGGTGAGGACCTCGGCCTGGGAGACACCGGGGGAGACCGCGTGCCGGGTCTGCAGGACGCCGTAGACGACCCACGGCTGGCGGCCCATCTCGGTGAAGATCCAGCCCCAGGAGTTGGCGATCAGCGGGAAGGCCAGGGTCCAGGTCGCGATGCGCCAGTACCAGGGCGTGAGCTTGGGGCTGAGCGCCTTGTTCTTGAAGAGCACCAGATGCGGCACCTCGTCCTCGCCGACCCGCAGATGCTGCGGCAGCATGAACTTCTTGCGCGTCAGCCACAGTCCGGCCAGGCCGATGGCGAAGGAGGCCATGCCGAAGCCGATCATCCAGCGGAAGCCCCAGAAGGCGACCGGGATATTGGGCCTGTAGTCGCCCGGGCCGAACTTCTGCTGCTCAGCCTTATTGATGTCGTTGATGCCGGGGACGTACGAGGTGAAGGAGTCGTCGGCGAGGAAGGACAGCAGCCCCGGGATCTCGATGGCCACCGTGTTGTGGCCCTTCTCCACATCGCCGTAGGCGAAGATCGAGAAGGGTGCCGGCTTCTGGCCGTCCCAGAGGGCCTCGGCCGCCGCCATCTTCATCGGCTGCTGCTTGAACATGACCTTGCCGAGAGTGTCACCACTGACCGCGGTGAGCAGACCGGCGATCACCACGGTGACCAGGCCGAGCCGGAGCGAGGTCTTCATCTCACGGATGTGCTTCCTGCGTGCCAGGTGGTAGGCGGCTATGCCCACCATGAAGGCGCCACCGGTCAGGAAGGCCGCGGACAGGGTGTGGAAGGCCTGGCTGAGGGCGGTGTTCTGGGTGAGCACGGCCCAGAAGTCGGTCAGTTCGGCCCGGCCCTTCGCCTTGTCGATCTTGTAGCCGACCGGGTGCTGCATCCAGGAGTTGGCCGCGAGGATGAAGTACGCCGACAGGATTGTGCCGATCGAAACCATCCAGATGCAGGCCAGATGGATCTTCTTGGGCAGCTTGTCCCAGCCGAAGATCCACAGGCCGATGAAGGTGGACTCGAAGAAGAATGCGATCAGCGCCTCGAAGGCGAGCGGCGCACCGAAGATGTCACCGACGAAGCGCGAGTAGTCGGACCAGTTCATGCCGAACTGGAACTCCTGCACGATGCCCGTGACGACACCCATGGCGATGTTGATCAGGAAGAGCTTGCCCCAGAACTTCGTCGCCCTGAGGTACTTCTCCTTCTCCGTGCGCACCCAGGCCGTCTGCAGCCCGGCCGTGAGGGCGGCCAGGGAGATGGTCAGCGGGACGAACAGGAAGTGGTAGACGGTGGTGATGCCGAACTGCCAGCGCGCCAGAGTCTCCGGCGCCAAAGCCAGGTCCACGTCGTCACTCTCCTTACCGGCGTGGTACAGCGGCGGTTTGCCCTGTTTATCGCACACATACAGGACAATCGCGCCGCGCTTGTGAACGCGTTCACATTCACAAGCCATTATGACTCACTGATTTTCGGCAACCAAGGGGGGGTCCCCCTTCGCCTCCACGTCAAGGCCTTGGCGATGACTTCAACATCTTGTTGAATTGCGCGCCATGCAGATACGTATCTCCTGGCCCGCGGGCAACATCACCGCGACCCTCGACGCAGACACCCCAACCGCCCAGGCCCTCGCCAAGGCACTGCCGCTCACCTCCAGCGCCTGCACATGGGGCGAGGAGGTCTATTTCGATACAGGTGTCTCTGTTTCACGTGAAACGGACGCACGGCAGGTCGTGGAGCCGGGCACGGTGGCCTTCTGGACGGACGGCGACGCGCTCGCCCTCCCCTACGGCCCGACACCGATCTCGCGAGGCGCCGAGTGCCGCCTCGCGAGCCCGTGCAACGTCCTGGGAAGTCTGGATGGGGACGCCCGCGTTCTGGCGACCGTACGAGCCGGCGACCCCATCCGTGTGGAACTGATCGACGAGTAGAGCCCGGGCCGGACTACAACTCCTTACGGAACGCCTCCGCCACCTTCAGGAAGATGTCGTTCGCCTCGGTCTCGCCGACCGTCACCCGCACACCCTCGCCCGGGAACGGCCGGACCACCACACCGTGCTGCTCACAAGCCTGAGCGAACGCGACCGTACGCTCCCCCAGCCGCAGCCAGACGAAGTTCGCCTGCGTCTCCGGCACCGTCCAGCCCTGGGCGCGCAGCGCGTCGACCACGCGCGTGCGCTCGCACACCAGCGAGCCGACCCGGCCGAGCAACTCGTCCTCGGCCCGCAGCGAGGCGATCGCCGCCTCCTGTGCGAGCTGGCTGACGCCGAAGGGCACCGCCGTCTTGCGCAGCGCCGCCGCGACCGGCTCATGGGCGATCGCGAAACCGACGCGCAGCCCGGCGAGCCCGTACGCCTTGGAGAACGTACGCAGAACACAGACGTTGGGCCGGTTCCGGTACAGCTCGACGCCGTCGGGCACCTCGGGGTCGCGGATGAACTCGCGGTAGGCCTCGTCCAGCACCACCAGGACATCGCCGGGCACCCGGTCGAGGAACCGCTCCAGCTCGGCCCGCCGCACCACCGTGCCGGTCGGGTTGTTGGGATTGCAGACGAAGATCAGACGCGTCCGGTCAGTGATCGCGTCCGCCATCGCGTCCAGGTCGTGCACATCGCCGGGCGTGAGCGGCACCTGCACCGACCGGGCGCCGCTGATCTGCGTGATGATCGGGTACGCCTCGAAGGACCGCCAGGCGTAGATCACCTCGTCGCCGGGACCGCTGGTGGCCTGGATGAGCTGCTGGGCGACACCCACCGAGCCGGTGCCGGTGGCCAGGTGGGAGAGCGGGACGCCGAAGCGCTCCGACAGCTCGGCCATCAGCCCGGTGCACGCCATGTCCGGGTAGCGGTTGAAGTCGCAGGCGGCCGCCGTCACGCTCTCCATCACGCCGGGCAGCGGCGGGTACGGGTTCTCGTTGGAGGACAGCTTGTAGGCGACCGGCCCGCCGACCGCGGCAGGCTTGCCCGGCTTGTAGGTGGGGATACCCTCCAGCTCGGCGCGCAGCTTGGGGCTCGTCTCGCTCACCGCAGTCCTCCTCGCGACCACCGGCGGACCGTCGACGCCGCCGGCTTCCAATACTCCTCACCTTATGAGGATTCGGCCTCGGTGCGTACAGCTTGCGGCCCTGCAAAACGTGAACCGCATCCGTCCCGGCGCCATCCCGGGTCATCACCGTACGAAGGCGTACGTTTCAGGGGGCGCGCCGTACATATATCTATGCGCCGGTGGCTTGCGCCGTGGCGCGCATCACCCGTGCAGGTGAGTTGAGACCTCTTCGAGACATCGGGCACTTGGCAGGTCCATACGCGTCGCCACGTCACGTCTTGCTGCAGGATCGTTCAACTGGCTTTGTTTCTAATGGCGTTGACCCAGTACGACCATGCAGAAACGTGCCTGTCAACTCGTGCATATGCGTCCGCACTACCCCACCGCATGAGCCCTACTATCGGCTCGCCATGACAGCAGCAGGGAAGCACCAGGTGAGCCGCGCGGAAACCTCACGTCGAGGCAGCCGGCCGGGCCGGGCGGGCATCAGAGACGTGGCCGCCGCCGCCGGAGTCTCCATCACGACCGTCTCTGACGCCCTCAACGGCAAGGGTCGGCTCCCGGATGCCACCCGGCGCCATGTCCGCGAGGTCGCCGACCGGCTGGGATACCGTCCCTCCGCCGCCGCCCGCACCCTCCGTACCGGCAAGTCGGGCCTGATCGGCCTGACCGTGACGACGTACGGGGATGAACCTTTCACCTTCACGGAGTTCGCGTACTTCGCCGAGATGGCACGGGCCGCCACCTCGGCCGCGCTCGCCCGCGGCTACGCCCTCGTGATCCTGCCCGCGACGTCCCGCCACGACGTGTGGTCCAACGTCGCGCTCGATGGCACCGTTGTCATCGACCCCTCCGACCAGGACCCGGTGGTGACCGAACTCGTCCGGCAGGGCCTGCCCGTCGTCTCCGACGGCCGTCCGGCCGGCTCGCTGCCGGTCACCGCCTGGGTCGACAACGACCACGAGGCCGCCGTACTCGGCATCCTCGACCACCTCGCCGCCGCCGGCGCCCGCCGCATCGGCCTGCTCACGGGCACGACGACCGACACGTACACCCACCTGTCCACCACCGCCTACCTGCGCTGGTGCGAGCGGGTCGACCAGGACCCGGTCTACGAGGCCTACCCGGCGCATGACCCGTGCGCGGGCGCCGTCGCCGCTGACCGGCTGCTCGCCCGCCCCGACCGGCCCGACGCGGTCTACGGCCTGTTCGACCCCAACGGCACCGACCTGCTGGCCGCCGCCCGGCGCTACGGGCTCCGCGTCCCCGAGGACCTGCTGCTCGTGTGCTGCAGCGAGTCCATGGTGTACGCCAGCACCGAGCCGCCCATCACCACGCTCTCCCTGAAGCCCCGCCGCATCGGCACGGCGGTGGTCCAGCTCCTCATCGACGCCATCGAGGGCGTGGAGTCGGACCAGCCGGTCGAGCAGGTGATACCGACCGAGCTGATCGTGCGCACCTCCTCGCAGCGGCGCCCGCCGCGTACGACGGTCAGCCCGCCGCGGACGCCGGACGAGAAATAGCGCCGGAAAGCGGGGCGCTCACCCCGAACGCGCGCCCGCCGAGCGAGGGGGGCTCGGCGGGCCGGTGACCGGCGGGCCGGGTGTTCGGCCGGTGCGGAGCCGGCCGAACACCTGCCCAAACGGGGCGAAAGCCGCGGTGAACTGGAGTCTTGTTCCGATTCACCACCCCTGGGTCATCACACGGCGCGATGCGCATTCCTATGATGGGCCCACGACACCGCGGACCGCTGCGACCAGGCAGTCCGAAGGGGTGCAGATGCGGCGCGATGGTGGAGGGGTCTGATGACTCAGGGGGCCGGTCAGGGACCCGAAGTGGAGCGGACGGCAACGCTGCGCGACTTCCGGGTACCTGCGTACGTCCACGAGACCGGACCGTACGTCAGCACCGCCCACCCGGGCGACACCGCACCGCCCGCCGACCAGGCGTTCCCCGACGACTACACACCCACCCAGCGCGACCTCCCGGTCATCAACCGCACGGAGACGGTCCAGGTCCCCGTCGAGACGGCACCCGCGGCCCCGGCCCCGCAGCCCGCGGCCGGGCCCGGACCGCTGTTCGTCGTCGGGGACGTCCACGGGTACCTCGACGAACTGATGGCCGCACTGCAGGAGCAGGGGCTGATCGACGCCTCGGGCCAGTGGTGCGCCGGCACCACCCGGCTGTGGTTCCTCGGCGACTTCACCGACCGCGGACCCGACGGCATCGGCGTCATCGATCTCGTGATGCGGCTGTCCGCCGAGGCCGCGGCGGCCGGCGGTTACTGCAAGGCCCTCATGGGCAACCACGAGCTGCTGCTGCTCGGCGCCAAGCGGTTCGGCGACACCCCGGTCAACTCCGGCGCGGGCACCGCCACCTTCCAGGCGGCCTGGCTGCTCAACGGCGGCCAGAAGACCGACATGGACCGCCTCCAGGACCACCATCTGCAGTGGATGGCCCGCCTGGACGCCGTCGAGGAGGTCGACGGCTATCTGCTCGTGCACTCGGACACCACCGCCTACCTCGACTACGGCGACTCCATCGAGGCGGTCAACGACACCGTCCGCGAGACCCTCACCCGCAACGACGCGGACGAGTGCTGGGATCTGTTCCGCAAGTTCACCAAGCGCTTCTCCTTCCGCGACGAGGGCGGCGCCGACGCCGTGCGCTCCCTCCTCGATACGTACGGCGGCACCCGCATCGTTCACGGGCACAGCCCGATCCCCTACCTCCTCGGCGAGGTCGGCTCCGAGGACGGCGAGGACAGCACCGGCCCGGTCGTGGAGGGCCCGCACGTCTACGCCGACGGGCTCGCCATCGCGATGGACGGCGGGGTGACCATGGCCGGAAAGCTACTGGTCCGGCAACTCCCCCTGCCAACCTGACCGTTCGGCGGGCTGACTTCCCCGGCGGAGTACTCGCAGGCCGGAGGGCAATTTCCGGCAACCCCCTGTCACCGTGTGCCGTCACGGCTCTACCATCGGCTTATCCGTAGCAGGCTCCCCTCCGTTTCTGCCCGACGGCTCGCCGGCGTGCGAGCCCCAAGCCCTACGGAGCATCGGGGGATGCACATGAACAGCGTTCCGCAGCACCTGCAGAGCGAGGACCGCCAGGAATTCGAGCGGCTCCTCGATGAGGCGCTGCGCTCCGCACCACAGCGACCGGAACTGGCCGCTGTCGGACAGCGGCTCAATCCCGAACAACTGCGCACCATGGCGCTCGACGCCACCGCACTGATAACGGCCGCCGCCGCGGCCGAATACCAGCACTTTGTGAAGATCCGCCAGGAACTGCGCCAGCCGGCGATGACCCCCTCGGCCTCCGGTGACTCCGCTCCCGCGGACCCGAGTTCGGCCACCACCGAGATCGTGACCACCTTGGGCGAGGCGGCCGAGAGCACCGGCGCGGGCGCCGTCGCGGTCATCGCCGTACTGGCTCCCGTCCTCTCCGGAACCGCCGCGGTGATCTTCCTGCTCTTCGGCTACATCCTGAGGACACTGAGCCCCGGACAGGCCTTCGCCCAGACCATGCTCACCGCCGGCTGGGTGTTCGGCGCGGTCACCGCGGCCACGGTCCTCGTCGCCGCCGTCGGCCTGCTCCTCACCGCCCTGCGCAACGGCAACTCGCCGCAGGCCCAGGCACTGGACGCGGCGCACCGGGAACTGGACAGCGCCAGAGAGGCCTGGCGGGACGCCCTGCTGGAGCGCGGCATCCTGCCGTTCCTCACGGAGGCGCTCGCCGAGCCCCGACCGGCCGCCCCCGTGCACCGCACGACCCCGCCCGCCCCCCGCGGCCGTATGCCCCGCCTGGGGTACGACCGCCCCGGTTTCAGCAGCCCCGACGACGGCACGCAGTCGGGCCGGCCGAGCTTCACCAGCCCGGACTACACGAGCCCCGACTTCGGCGGCCCGGAGCACCAGCCCGAGTAACCCCACCGGCAGCCCGGCCACGGCTCGCGCCCCGAGCGACGTGGGCCCGACCGGGCGGCCCACCGGTGCGCCACCGCCGACCTCTGGAGGGCCGTGGCTCCGGTGGACGCAACACTCACCGGACGCCAAGCGGAGTCCGCGCCTCACGTGGTGCCTCACGGCGGCTCGGAAACGCGGACCGCTTGCTCCTCACCCTCAGTCCGCGATCGGCAGATACACCCGGTTCCCCGCCTCGGCGAACTCCTTCGACTTCTGGAGCATCCCCGCGGCGATCTCCTCCTGTGACGCACCCTCGGCCGCCGCACCACCGAACCGCTCTGTGATGGTTTGACTGATCTTCATGCTGCAGAACTTCGGCCCGCACATGGAGCAGAAGTGGGCGGTCTTGGCGGGCTCGGCCGGCAGGGTCTCGTCGTGGAACTCCCGTGCCGTGTCCGGGTCCAGGGCGAGGTTGAACTGGTCCTCCCACCGGAACTCGAAGCGGGCGTCGGACAGTGCGTCGTCCCACTCCTGGGCGCCCGGGTGCCCCTTGGCCAGGTCGGCCGCATGCGCGGCGATCTTGTAGGTGATGACGCCGGTCTTGACGTCGTCACGGTTGGGCAGGCCCAGGTGCTCCTTGGGCGTGACGTAGCAGAGCATCGCGGTGCCCCACCAGGCGATCATCGCGGCGCCGATGCCGGAGGTGATGTGGTCGTACGCCGGCGCGATGTCCGTGGTCAGCGGGCCGAGCGTATAGAACGGAGCTTCATCGCAGATCTCCTGCTGAAGGTCGATGTTCTCCTTGATCTTGTGCATCGGGACGTGCCCCGGGCCCTCGATCATCGTCTGTACGTTGAAACGCCTGGCGATCCGGTTGAGTTCCCCGAGCGTCCTCAACTCCGCGAACTGTGCCTCGTCGTTGGCGTCCGCGATCGACCCCGGCCGGAGGCCGTCGCCCAGCGAGTACGTGACGTCGTAGGCGGCGAGGATCTCGCAGAGTTCCTCGAAGTTCTCGTACAGGAACGACTCGTTGTGGTGCGCCAGGCACCACGCGGCCATGATCGATCCGCCGCGCGAGACGATTCCCGTCTTGCGGTTGGCGGTGAGCGGCACGTACGGCAGCCGGACGCCCGCGTGGACGGTCATGTAGTCCACGCCCTGCTCGGCCTGCTCGATGACCGTGTCCTTGTAGATCTCCCAGGTCAGTTCCTCGGCCTTGCCGTCGACCTTCTCCAGGGCCTGGTAGAGCGGCACCGTGCCGATGGGGACCGGGGAGTTGCGCAGCACCCACTCGCGCGTGGTGTGGATGTTGCGGCCGGTGGACAGGTCCATGACCGTGTCGGCGCCCCAGCGGGTCGCCCAGGTCATCTTCTCCACCTCCTCCTCGATGGAGGAGGTCACCGCCGAGTTGCCGATGTTGGCGTTGACCTTCACCAGGAACCGCTTGCCGATGATCATCGGCTCGATCTCCGGGTGGTTGACGTTGGCCGGCAGCACCGCCCGACCCGCCGCGATCTCCTCGCGGACCACCTCCGGGGAAACGTTCTCCCGGATGGCCACGTACTCCATCTCCGGGGTGATCTCACCCCGGCGGGCGTAGGCGAGCTGGGTCACGGCCTCGCCGCCGCGGCCCCGGCGCGGCTGGCGCGGCCGTCCGGGAAAGACCGCATCCAGGTTGCGCAGCCCCCCGCGCGGCGAGGTGTGCTTGATCCCGTCGTCCTCGGGACGGACGGGACGGCCCGCGTACTCCTCGGTGTCACCTCGGGCGATGATCCAGTTCTCCCGCAACGGCGGCAGGCCCCTGCGGACATCGGTGTCGACGAGCGGATCGGTGTACGGGCCCGATGTGTCGTACAGCGTGACCGACTGCCCGTTGGTGAGGTGCACCTGACGGACCGGCACGCGCAGGTCGGGGCGCGAACCCTCGATGTACGCCTTGTGCCATCCGGTGGACTTCCCGGCCTCCTGGGACTTCTCGTCCTGGACGGAGGCAGGCGTGCGTGCGTCCTTGTTGGTCATGAGACCTACTCCCTACGCCGGCATTACCCGGTAACAGGTTCGGCGGTCGACGCAGCGGTTTCCGTCTGGCGGCATTCCGTGCGGAACATCACTTGTTCCACGTGAAACATCGCGTGTACGGAGGTCAGCGCCCTCTCAGCCCGGTGCTCCGAGCTCCCGCGTGTGCAAAGGTGCCTCCACGCTAGCGTCATATGTGGCGCGGTGAACAGTGGGCCCCTGTCGTTGTTGCGATGATCGGGCGGTGACCAGGATGCAGCAGTACCCATATCGGCCGCCCGAGCCGCACCGCTCACCGGGCTCAGGGCAGGGTGACGACCACGCCCCCGAGCAAGAGGGCAGCCGGGACGACGGCCGTGGTCATGGCCACCGGCAGGCACACGGTCACGGCCACAGGCAGAGCCATGGGCACGACCGTGAGCACGACCACGGGCAGGACCATGGCCATGGGCACGGTCACAGCCACAGCCATGGGCCCGCCGCTCCGGTCTCCAAGCACCTGCGCAAGGTCATCGCCGCAATCCTGGTCCCCTTCACCGTGGCGGTCGTCGTCGGCCTGGTGGTGCTCTGGCCCGGGGGAGCCCCGCCCCATAAACGCAGCGGCGTCGGCTTCGACCGGGAGACCCAGCAGGCCACGGTCACCAAGGTCGTCGAGGTGAGCTGCAAGTCGGTGAACGCCGCCGGTGGCGCCCTCACCGGTGACGCCTCCACCGCCTCGGGTACCTCGGCGGATCAGGGGGCGAAGGGAAGCTGCAAGAAGGCGACCGTCCGTGTCGACACCGGTAAGGACCGGGGCCGTACGTTCATCGAGATCGTGCAGCCGGACCAGAGCCGGCAGCTGCACCAGGGCGAGCAGGTGGTGGCCGCCTACGAGCCCTCGGCGCCGAAGAACCTGCAGTACTCGGTGACCGATGTGAACCGGAAGTTCCCGATGACGCTGCTCGCGGGGATCTTCGCGCTCGCCGTCGTGGTGGTCGGCAGGCTGCGTGGCGTGATGGCACTCGTCGCACTGGCCGTGAGCTTCCTGGTGCTGACCCAGTTCATCCTGCCCGCGATCCTCCAGGGTTCGAACCCGCTGCTCGTGGCGGTCGTCGGGGCGAGCACCATCATGCTGCTCGCCCTGTACATGTGCCACGGCCTGTCGGCCCGCACCTCGGTGGCGGTGCTCGGCACCCTTGCCTCGCTGCTGCTGATCGGCTTCCTCGGCTCGCAGTTCATCGGCTGGGCCGAACTCACCGGCAACACGGACGACAGCACCGGCCTGATCCACGGTCTGTATCCGTCGATCGACATGAGCGGTCTGCTGCTGGCCGGTGTCATCATCGGCTCGCTCGGCGTCCTGGACGACGTGACCGTGACGCAGACGTCGGCCGTCTGGGAGCTACACGAGGCCAACCCGACGATGGGCTGGCGCGGGCTATACCGGGCCGGCATCCGGATCGGCCGCGACCACATCGCCTCCGTGGTCAACACCCTCGTCCTCGCCTACGCCGGTGCCGCGCTCCCGTTGCTGCTTCTGTTCTCGATCGCGCAGAGCAGCGTCGGGACCGTGGCCAACAGCGAGTTGGTGGCCGAGGAGATCGTGCGCACGTTGGTGGGCTCGATCGGTCTGGTCGCCTCGGTCCCGGTCACCACCGCGCTCGCCGCCCTCGTGGTCTCGGCCGACCGCCCCGGCCCGAACATCCCGGCACAGGCAGGGACACAGCCCCTCCCGGCACGCGGCGGCAGGGGACGCCGCCGGAAGCGGTAGGTCCGCCGGGCCGTCATGCGGGACCGGCGCGCTGGGGCGCGCGGGACCGCCCTCTCACCCCCACGCAGAAGCGTTCCTGCACGCCTCCGTGCGGCGCTGCGGAGCATCCGGCGCCCCGTGCCGTAACGCTTCAGCCGGCGCTCTGTTCCTCGGCCAGGATGCGGTCCAGGGCCTCTTCCAGATGCGCATCGAAGTCGGCCAGCGCGCCCTCCTGGCCGAGCGGCACGAGCTTGTCCGTGCGGTCGAGGAAGGCCACGAGCGGCGGCGCGGAGGAGCGGAACAGCGCCTGATCGCCACCGACCTGAAGCCTGATCAGTACCTCGCCCAGCACCTCGGGGTCGACGGGAGCGATGTGCACATCCCCTTCCCCGCACGGCCGGCCGACGCCGTCGATCAGCAGCTCGCGTCCGAACGCCCAGGTCACCGGGGCGTCACCGGGCAGATGGAAGGTGAGCCGCACGGCATAGGGATCACTGGTCTCGTAGCGCAACTCCACGGGGATGCGGAAGGAGAGCTCCTCCGACACGAGAAAGCTCATCATGACTTCTGCCTGTACGGACTCGCGCATCGTCTACCCCGTCATATGGACGTCGACTGGCCGGGATTGATCCCTGTAACCGTGGTCAAATCTTGCTGAACGTACACAGCAGATCACAAGGAGTAAGTTTTCACATACTGATAGAGAGAGTGAGCGTCCCCAGATGCCGCCCGATCTCCGTCTGCAGCCGGCGCGCCGCGGGCAGCAGCCGGTCGGCCTGGTGGACGGGCAGCGACATGGCCATCGTGGCCACGGTGGTGCCGACCGTGATCGGGACCGCCGCGCACACCGTCCCGAGCGCGTACTCCTGACGCTCCACGACCGGCTCCATGCGCGGCATCCGGGCCAGCCGCCGCAACAGGGCGTCGTTGTCGCGGACCGTGTACGGCGTGATGGACTGCACGGGGTAGCGCGCGAGATGGTCACGGCGGGCGTCCTCGTCCAGCTGGGAGAGCAGACACTGCCCGATGGCGTGCGCGTGGCCGGTCTCGCGGAAGTCGGCCCATTCCTCGACCGCCGGCGCCTCAGGGGAGTCGGAGACGCACATGACGTCGATATCGCCGTCCTGGTACATCGCGTAGTACACCGGCACACCGATGGAATCGCGCCAGTGCGCGAGCGTGTCCGCCACCGCGCTGCGACGTTTCTGCTGGGCTCCGCTGCTGCCCAGCCGTTCGGCCGCCTCGCCGAGGAAGAACAGCCCCTTCTCACGCCGGAGATAGCCCTCGTGCACCAGGGTGCGCAGCAGGTGGTACGTCGTCGGGAGGGCGAGGCCGGTCTCGCGGGCCAGTTGTTTGGCGGGGGCGCCGTACATATGCGCTGCTACGGACTCCAGCAGACGCATGGCGCGCTGGACGGATCCGATGAGCGTCGCGGCGGCCGGGGACCCGTGGGCGTCCCTGGGGTGCGGTGGGCCAGGGGCGCCGGCGGGGCGCGGTGGCCCGGAGACGTCGGTGGGGTGCGGTTGTTCGGGGACCGCGATGGAAGGCGGCCGCTGGGTGGGCGGGGCGCAGGAACGCGGTGGGTCGGGGGGTGCGTGCGGTACTGCCGGTGCGGTGTCAACCGTGGCCAAGGGTCACTCCGGGAGCGGGAGGGGCAGCCCGTGCCGGGGAGAGCACGGAGGGGTCTGCGCCGTCCGCGGGGCCGGACCCCGCGGGATCTCCGGACTCTAATCCTGCGCCGCCGCATACTGACGGCCGCACGGGGAAACTTCCCTCGCCCGAGGGAAGCCACGGGTTCACCTTGCCGGGAGCCGGTGATCCCGTTGCCGCACACCAGACCCCGGGCCGGTCACCAGTCGCCGCGCGACGAGGAGTTCGACATGAACTTGCGCACGACGTAGATGAGTCCGCCGACCAGGGCGACGAAGACCAGCGCCTTGAACAGCAGGCCGATCACGATCCCGACCACGGTCGCTATCAGGCTGCCGAAGACGACCAGGGCGATGACCGGCACCGCGACCCACTTCACCCACCACGGCAGTCCCGCGAAAATCTCTCGCATCGCCCTCGTCCTTTGCCTTCTCGTACGTCCGAGTGCTCGTACGCGCTTGTCACGTACGGCCTTGATGTTCTGCACTCGATGCTAGGGCCGACAAGGGGGTCCGCGGGGGCCTCGCGCCCCTTGTCCTCCCCTGACCCGTCCCCTAGGGAACCCCGGGGTCCGGTCTCACGCCTCGGGCGGAGAGAAGACGACGAGAACCCTGAGGTCCTCGCTGATGTGGTGGAACTTGTGCGCGACCCCGGCCGGCACGTACACCACGCTGCCCCGCGCCACCTCGGTCGTCTCCAGTCCCACCGTGATGGACGCCCGGCCGCTGACGACGAAGTACACCTCGTCCTGCTTGTGCGGCGTCTGCGGGTCGTGCTCACCTGCATTGAGGGCGTACAGGCCGACGGACATGTTCCGCTCCCGCAGGAACTGAAGGTAGGCCCCCTCGTTGGCGGCGCGCTCCGCCTCCAGTTCGTCCAGCCGGAATGCCTTCATCGCCGCTGTCGCCCTCGCCTCTGCTCTGTTCCGATCCGGTCTGCCACGATCAGACACATGAAGAATTTCGTAGTCAAGACGATCGCCAACGCGGGCGCCCTGGCGGTTGCCGTGTGGCTGTTGGACAAGATCACTCTGACGGGTGACAGCACGGCCAAGAAGGCCGGCACGCTGATCGTCGTCGCCCTGATCTTCGGCCTGGTGAACTGGCTGGTCAAGCCGCTCGTGAAGGTGCTCACCTTCCCGCTGTTCATCCTGACCCTGGGCCTGATCACCCTGGTCGTGAACGCGCTGATGCTGCTGCTGACCTCCTGGGTCTGCGGCAAGCTCGACCTGAGCTTCCACGTAGAGGGCTTCTGGACGGCCGTCATCGGCGGCCTGATCGTCTCCGTCGTCTCCTGGGCGCTGCACGTCGTCCTGCCCGACGAGGACTGAGCGCACCATGACCTACCGCGTCTGCTTCGTGTGCACCGGCAACATTTGCCGCTCCCCGATGGCCGAGTCCGTCTTCCGCGCGCGCGTGGCTCGGGCCGGCCTCGAGGACCGGGTGGCGGTCGACAGCGCCGGCACCGGCGGCTGGCACGAGGGCGAGCCCGCCGACCCGCGGACCGTCTCGATCCTCGAGGAGCACGCCTATGACAGCGATCACGTCGCGCGCCAGTTCCAGTCGTCGTGGTTCTCCCGCCTCGACCTGGTGATCGCCCTCGACGCCGGTCATCTCAAGGCCCTGCGCCGCCTCGCGCCGACGGAGGAGGACGCGCGCAAGGTCCGCCTGCTGCGTTCGTACGATCCCGCCGCCGGTGACGACCTGGACGTGCCGGATCCGTACTACGGACACCGCGACGGCTTCGAGGAGTGCCTTGAAATGGTGGAGGCGGCGAGCGTCGGTCTGCTCGCCGCCGTTCGCGAGCAGCTGGAAGGACGGGCCGCATGAGCGACACCCCCGAGGACCCGGGCCGTACCGGCGACGGCACGCGCGCGGTGCGCGCCGGACTGCCCGAACCGGTCAAGCACGAGCCGACCCTGCCCGGACCGGTGTTCGCGGCACATTTCCATCTGCCCGGTGAGGCGACGGGCCCGTATCTGTACGGCCGTGACGAGAACCCGACCTGGACGCTGCTGGAGCGGGCCATCGGCGAGCTGGAGGCGCCCGGGCGGGACGACATCGAGACGCTGGTCTTCGCCTCCGGCATGGCGGCGATCTCCTCCGTGCTGTTCTCCCAGCTGCGCGCCGGGGACGCGGTCGTGCTGCCCTCCGACGGCTATCAGGTGCTTCCGCTGGTCCGCGCCCAGCTGGAGGCGTACGGCGTCGAGGTGCGCACCGCCCCCACCGGCGGCGATGCCCAGTTGGAGGTGCTCGAGGGCGCCCGACTGCTGTGGATCGAGTCACCGTCGAACCCGGGGCTCGACGTGTGCGACATCCGCCGGCTGGCGGCGGCGGCCCATGCGCAGGGCACCCTGGTGGCCGTCGACAACACCCTCGCCACCCCGCTCGGGCAGCGCCCGCTGGAGCTGGGCGCCGACTTCTCCGTGGCCAGCGGCACCAAGCAGCTCACCGGCCACGGTGACGTGCTGCTGGGCTATGTCGTCGGCCACGATGCGGAGGCCATGGCCGCCGTACGGCGCTGGCGCAAGATCGTCGGCGCGATCTCCGGCCCCATGGAGGCCTGGCTCGCGCACCGGTCCATCGCCACGCTCCAGCTGCGCGTCGACCGGCAGAACGCCACCGCCCTCGCGGTCGCCGAGGCGCTGAAGCAGCGGCCCGAGGTGTCCGGTCTGCGCTATCCCGGACTGCCCGACGACCCCTCGCACAAGAACGCCGCGCAGCAGATGCGCCGCTACGGCTGCGTGGTCTCCTTCACGCTGCCCACGCGCGCGCGTGCCGAGCGTTTCCTCGATGCCCTGCGCCTGGTGGAGGACGCCACGAGCTTCGGCGGGGTGCGTTCCACGGCCGAGCGCCGTCGCCGCTGGGGCGGGGACGCGGTACCGGAAGGCTTCATCCGTATGTCCGTCGGCGCCGAGGACCCCGAGGACCTGATCGCCGACCTGCTGCGGGCCCTGGACGAGTCCGCCGAGTGAGCCGGTGGCCGTCCGGCCGACGGCTCACGACGGTCCGAGCCTCCCCCCTCGTGGCTCGGACCGTCTTCGGTTCCTGCGCGCGAAGAACCGCGCGAACAAGGCTAGTTGACTCTCCGTCAGTGTCCAATCACGCTAACGACAGAGACCTATCGACTTATTTATAGTTAGGGCCTGCCTAGGGGGCCACAGGAGGCAGGGATAGGGGAGGGCACACCATGGACCTGGCCTTGTTGCGCACCTTCGTCACTGTGCACCGGGCTGGTTCCTTCACTCGCGCCGCCGCTCTGCTCGGCCTCTCCCAGCCGGCCGTCACCTCGCAGATCCGCACGCTGGAACGGCAGCTCGGCAAGCCTCTCTTCCTCCGCCAGGCGCGCGGGGTGACCCCGACGACCATCGGCGACGAACTCGCACACAAGGCCGCTCCCCATCTCGATGCCCTGGTGGAGATAGCCGAGAGCGGCCTGGACGACGAGTCCTCACTCAGAACCCTGCACCTCGCCGGCCCGCCCGAGTTCACCGCCGAACGCGCCCTGCCGGCCCTGACGGAGCTGACCGGCGACGACGGCCAGGGATTCGCGCTCCGCGCCTCCTTCGGCACGGCGGAGGAAACACTGGAGGGGCTGGCCTCCGGACACCATGATCTGGCCATCAGTACGGCCCGTCCGCGCGGCGCCCTGCTGACCGCGACTCCGCTGTGCGACGAGGAACACGTACTGGTCGCCGCGCCTCGCTGGGTCGAGCGGATCGGTGCGGAGGCGCTGCGGCTGAAGGGGGCGCCCGCGCTGGAGGATCTCCCCGTCGTCGAGGTCCACGAGTCGCTGCCCTTCGTCTCACGCTACTGGGCCTCCGTCTTCGATTCCCGTCCGGCCGCCTCGGGCACGGTCATCGTCCCGGATCTACGCGCGGTGCTCGCATGCACCATCGCCGGTGCGGGGCTCGCCGTGCTTCCCCGCTATCTGTGTGCCGCGGCCCTCGACGACGGCACGATCGCGACGCTGCACGATCCCGCGGTGCCGCCGCTGCGCACGTATTTCCTGGTGGTGCGCACCGGCACCCTCGCCATGCCCCATATCGCGCGGGCCCACGAGTGGCTTCAGCGGGCGGCCACGACCTGGTGCTGAGGCCCTCCGGCACAGCACCCACGCGCTGCGATCGCATGGTGACTCTTTGCGATGTTTCACGTGGAACCAGCCGGGCCACATTTCTCCCATGACCGTCCGACCCGTGGTCAAGCGCACCGCCCGTGCCGTTCTCCTCGACGGTGACGACCTGATCCTGATCAAGCGCACCAAGCCTGGCGTCGATCCCTACTGGGTCACTCCCGGTGGCGGGGTCGAGCCCGGGGACCCGACCGTCGTGGATGCCCTGCACCGGGAGGTGTCAGAGGAACTCGGCGCCAAGATCACCGACGTGGTTCCGTGCTTCGTGGACACCGTCGAGCACATCGGTGAGGACGGCGGCGCGACCGGTGTGAAGGTGCAGCACTTCTTCGTCTGCCGGCTGGATTCCATGGACCCGGCGCTGCGGCACGGCCCCGAAGTGGACGAGCCGGCCGGCGAGTACGAGATCGTCCGCGTCCCGTTCACCCGCGTCGGCATCGCCTCCGTCCACCTGGTCCCGCTGTCGCTGCGCCACTATCTGGACGGCAACATCGAGGGGGTGCGCGCCATGCACGCTCCCGACCTCGGTTAGCGCGCTCAGTTCCCGACGACGAGCAGCTCCTCCACCGAGTCATGCCGTATGCGGCTCGATGGAACACCGATGTCCCGGAGCGTGTCGATGCTGCTGCGGACCATTCCGGGCGGGCCCGAGAGATAGGCGTCGTATTCGTTCCAGGGGCCATAGTCGCGCAGGGCATCGGGGAGCTGGATGTGGGCCCGCTGGTCGATGACCGCCCGGACCGACAGCCAGGGATGGCTCTGTTGGAGCCGCAGCATGGTGTCGATGTCGTAGAGGTCGTGGTCGGTGCGGGCGCCGTAGAACACCTCGACGGGCCGACGCTCTCCACGCTCGGCGACGTCCTCGACCAGAGCCTTGATGGGCGCTATGCCGGTGCCGCCGCCGAGACAGAGCAATCCGCTGTTGGTCGTATGGTCGACGGTCATGGAGCCGCTCGGCGGCCCGAGGCGTATGACGTCTCCGGGCCGGGCGCGGTGCACCAGCGCATTGGAGACCCAGCCGGCCGGTACGGCCTTCACGTGAAACGTCAGCAGACCGTCCGAGCGGGGCGCGGACGCGAATGAGTAGTGCCGCCACACCCGTGGCCACCAGGGCGTCTCCACGCTCGTGTACTGGCCTGCGAGGAAAGGATAGGGCTGGTCGGGGCGGACGGTGAGGACCGCGACGTCCGGGGTTCTGAGGTCGTGGGAGACGATCTGGGCGTACCACCAGGCCGGAGAACGCAGTTCGTCCGCCGCCGCGGCGTCGATCATGACCTGGGAGATCGTCGTGTACGCCCGCACCCAGGCCGCCTCGCCCTCCGGGCTCCAGACGGTGGCGGCGTACCTGCTCAACGCGCCGATCAGGCATTCCCCGACGGCCGGATAGTGCTCGGCGCGCGTCCCGTACTTGCGGTGTCCACGGCCCAGGCTCTGCAGGTAGTCGACGAGGACCGATGTGTTGTCCAGATGCTCGGCCGCGGTGAGCAACGCCTTCAGCAGGCGCTCCCGCTGGAGGTCCATCGCGGCCGGGAACAGCGCCCGCAGCTCGGGGTGGCGGACGAACAGCAGCGCATAGAAGTAAGAAGTGACCTTGTCGGCGATCGGTGCTATCTCGGCCATCGTGCGGCGTATGAGGATGGCGTCCGGGGACCCCTCCTGGACGGCCGGTGCCGACCGCTGAGCCGGAATGGGCTCGGGGCTGTCCGGCGGGGGTGCCGACGATGCCGTGAGCGGAGTGAACCAGCCGCCTCCGCCCGGCGTGCCGTTCTCCCCCGACGTGGTGGTCGGAGCGTCCATGGTGTGCCTCGCCTCGAACGTCTTGCGGTCGGTCTGCGCACCTCCTCCTCTTGGAGAAGGTGCATGCTTTCCCCCGGCGGGCGGCCAGCCGTAGCACCCCGCAGCGTTGCATCCCGATCGGCTGCCGCGGTCACATACCCGGAAACGCGGATCTCGCGCCCTTTGTCCCGTTAGGCTGCTTGCCCTTTGCTCTCGGCCCGCACGGGACCTGTGGATTCCATCCCGGACATGAACCGGAGTCGACCCTACCGGCCGTCGCCACACACACAAGTCCCCCCCTGCTTCCTCACGAATCGGGCAAGAGTACGAACCACGAAGTCCGACAACTACCGGGCAGGTCGAACCAATTCATAGGCATCCCACAGATCCCGCCCCGTGTAGGAGTGCGTTGCGAGTCCTGCCAGGTGGGCGTCCGCATTGACCGCCACGGAAACCGGTACGACAGCAAACAGGTCCTTGTCCGACATCGAGTCGCCGTACGCCACACAATCCGCCCGGGCCACGCCGAACTCCTCGCAGAGCCGATCTGCGATGGCCACCTTGGCCGCGGCACTGAGTACCCCGGACGGATCCACGGGCTCGGTGAACGGAACGGCCGGGAAGCGGGATCCATGCGCCGCATGAGCGCCCCAGCCAAGAAGGCGTTCGACGAAGAAGGACGGCGAGAGCGACACCACCGCGCAGTATTCGCCCGCGTCTCTGATTTCTGCCCAGACCTCACGGATGCGGTCCAGCCAGGGAGCCGCCTCGAATGCGGCGCTCACATGCACCTCGGTCAGACCGGACCACAGGTCGTATGCCTGTGCCGCATACTCCGGCGGACCGATCCGGCCCTCCGCGATCGCCCGGTCCAGCGCCACGGTCTCCGCTTCCAGCCCCAACTGGCGGGAAATCTCCACGGGAGCCGTACTGCCGTGCAGCAATGTGCCGTCAAGATCGAAGAGATGAAGTCTTGCCATGGCCCCCGAGGCTAACCGGCTGTCGATGTTTCACGTGAAACGCTTCCCGCTGTCCACAGGCTGTGCATTGGGCCGCGACATGACCAAAAGCACGTGTGCCCGCGTGGAAACGGGTGGACGTCGAGGGTGCCGGTCGGACAGCCTGACCTGCGTGTCGACTCCTTCCCTCGCCGCTCTGCCCATCCGTCGTCTGACGCTTCGTGATCTCACCGCCTGCGCCGACTTGTCCGAGGACCGGGGGTGGCCACGCGAGGAACACAAGTGGGGATTCCTGCTCACCGCCGGAAAGGGCTTCGGTATCGACGACCCAGAGGGTGGTCTCGTCGCCGCATGCGTCGTCACGGAGTACGGCCCGTGGGGGCGCCCGGATCTCGGGGCCGTCGGCATGGTCCTGGTGGCCGGACGCCATGCCCGTCAAGGAGTCGGGCGCCGCCTGATGCGCCATGTCGTGTCGACCATGGGGACCACTCCCCTCACCCTGCACGCCACACCCAACGGCCGCCCCTTGTACGAGGAACTGGGCTTCAAGGTCACGGGGCGGGCGGAGATGTTGAAAGGCCGTTTCACTCCCGGCGGGCCGGAATCGGGTGTGTTCACCCGTGCCGCCGCCGCTGAGGATCTGCCCGCGATCCTGCGTCTCGACGAGGAGGTGTTCGGCGCCGATCGCACTCCCCTGATCACCCGGCTGCCGGCCTTCGCCGACCAGTTGCGGGTGGCCGAGGAGGACGACCGGATCATCGGCTACGCAGCCGCGTGGCCCAACATGGACACCCATGTCGTCGGCCCCCTGGTGGCACGGGACGCGGAGACGGCCAAGGCCCTGATCAGTTCGCTGGCGGCCCATACGGACCGTCCCCTGCGCACCGATATCGATGTGCGCCATGAGGGCCTGCTGACCTGGGCGAAGGCGCGGGGGCTTGCCTCCGTGGCCTTCAACGCCGTGATGACGTACGGCATCCCGGATCTTCCGGGGGACTGGACCCGCCGGTTCGCACCGCTGACGGTGGCCGCGGGCTGAACCGTCGTACGACGAACGCCGGTGCCGCCGCGTCGTGCGGCGGTACCGGCGTTGTCCCTGTGGGGGCTTGGCTCAGGCGAGCGCCCGCACGGCCGCGGTGGCGAAGCCGTGGTCCTGCTCCGGCGCACCCCCGCCGACGCCGATCGCCCCGATCAGACGGCCGTCCCGGTGGACGGGTACTCCGCCCGCGATGAACAGCAGGGGCCGGTCCAGGGCCGTGGGCAGCGTGTGGAAGAGGCCGCCCGGCTGCACGGCGTCGACCAGGTCGGCGGTGGGGGTATTCAGCTGGAGTGCCGTGTAGGCCTTGCGGGTGCTGGTCTCGCCGGAGATCAACACGGCCCGGTCGTCCCGGCGGAAGGCGAGCAGATGGCCGCCCGCGTCCAGGACGGTGACGCTGACGGTGACCCCCGCCTCTTCGGCTGCGCGGCGGGCCGTGGCGACGAGCAGTTCGGCGTCCTCGATGGACAGCGGGGCGACGGCGGTGGTGCTCATGGAAACTTTCTCCTCGGGTGTAGCTCGGAGGGGGTGTTTGCCGTACCGGGGATGAGAGCCCCGGCACGGAGGTCTTGGGGATTCGGGTGCGGCACCCAGTGGTGCATGGAACTCAGTGGTGGACCGGCGTCTGCCGGCCGACGGACGTCCCGGCGGCGACCAGGGTGCTGCGGGCACCGTCGCGGCGCTCCAGCGCCGCCGACAGGACGGCGAGGACCAGGGCGGCCGCGGCGAGGGCGGCGCCGACCCAGTTCGGAGCCGTGTAGCCAAAGCCGGCGGCGATCACGATGCCGCCGAGCCAGGCGGACAGCGCGTTGCCCAGGTTGAAGGCGCCGATGTTCACGGCCGACGCCAGGGTCGGCGCACCGTGCGCCTGGTCGAGCACGCGCTTCTGCAGCGGCGGTACGGTCGCGAAGCCCAGGGCGCCGATCAGGGCGATGGTCACGGCTGCCGCGATCTTGTTGTGCGAGGTGAGTGTGAAGAGCGCCAGGACGAGGGCCAGGGCGCCCAGCGAGACGTACAGCATCGGCATCAGGGCGCGATCGGCGAACTTGCCGCCGATGAGGTTGCCGCCGACCATCCCGAGGCCGAACAGGACCAGCAGCCAGGTCACCGAGCCGTCGGCGAAGCCCGCGATGTGGGTCATCATCGGGGCGATGTAGGTGATGGCCGCGAAGACGCCGCCGAAGCCGAGGACAGTCATCGCCATGGCGAGCAGGACCTGGGCGTTCTTGAACGCGGCCAGCTCATGGCGCAGGTGCACACCCTCGGGCCGCGGCATCTCGGGCACCAGCCTGGCGATGCCGGCGAGGCCGACGACCCCGAGGGCGGCGACGATGCCGAACGTGACGCGCCAGCCGACGTGCTGGCCGATGAGCGTGCCCAGCGGGACGCCGATGACATTGGCGACGGTCAGGCCGGTGAACATCATGGCGATGGCGCCGGCCTTCTTGTGGGGCGCCACCAGCTCGGCCGCCACAACGGAGCCGATACCGAAGAAGGCACCGTGCGCGAGCGAGGCCACCACGCGTCCGATCAGCATGATCACAAAGGTGGGGGCGACGGCGGAGAGCAGGTTTCCGGCGATGAAGAGGCCCATCAGCAGCATCAGCATGCGCTTGCGCGAGACCTTGGTGCCGAGCACGGTCATCAGCGGGGCGCCGATGACCACGCCGAGCGCGTAGCCCGTCACGAGCAGGCCCGCCGTGGGGATGGAGACCCCGAAGTCACTCGCGACCTCGGGCAGCAAGCCCATGATCACGAATTCGGTCGTTCCGATTCCGAAGGCCCCGATCGCGAGGGCCAGGAGCGCGAGAGGCATGGAGGGGGTACACCTTCCAGACGATTGCATGTGCGCTTTGCGTGCCTCCACAATAGTTGCAGACGCGGGCTAAATGCAACCGCGCACTATTGCGGACTTGCTCTACCCTTGATGCAGCCGCTCCGGGACGGAGGAGAACACCCATGACAGCGACGGACCCCGCGCTCACTGCTCTCGCACAGGGCTGGTGCGCCCTCTCTGCCCTGCATGGAAGGATCGAGGGGCACATCGAGCGCGCCCTGCAGGCGAAGCACGACCTGAGCGTGCGCGAGTACTCGCTGCTCGATGTACTGAGCCGCCAGCACGACGGCGAAGGGGGCCATCTGCAGATGAAGCAGGTCGCCGACGCGGTCGTCCTCAGCCAGAGCGCCACCACACGCCTGGTGACCCGGCTTGAGGACCGCGGCCTGCTGGAGCGCTACCTGTGCCCCACCGACCGGCGCGGCATCTACACCAACGTCACCGATGCGGGTCTGCGACTGCTGGAAGAGGCCCGCCCCACCAATGACGCCGCCCTGCGCGAGGCTCTGGACGAGGCCGCCAGGAACCCCGAACTGGCCCCGCTGGTGCGGGTAGTGGAGACGCTGAACGTACCGGCATAGGGTGCGCGCATGGGAGATCTTGAAATACGGCATGCGACCGCAGCCGACCTTCCCGCGATCGTCGCGATGCTCGCCGACGATCCGCTCGGTGCCGAGCGCGAGTCCCCCGACGACATGACCCCGTACCGGGCCGCTCTGGGACGCCTGGAGACCGACCCGAACCAGCACCTCGTCGTCGCCGTTCGCGACGGCCGTGTGATCGGGACGCTCCAGCTCTCGATCATTCCGGGGCTCTCCCACAAGGGAGCCACCCGCGCGCTCATCGAGGCCGTCCGCATCCACACGGATGAGCGGGGCAGTGGGCTGGGCAGCCTATTGATCGAGTGGGCCATCGACACCGCCCGCAGGCTGGAGTGCCGGATGGTGCAGCTTACGTCCGACAAGACACGCACCGACGCCCATCGCTTCTACGAACGGCTCGGTTTCAGCGCCACGCACGAGGGCTTCAAACTGCCGCTCTGACAGTGCCGACGGGCCAGGGACACCACAGGGGTGTGTTTCACGTGAAACACACCCCTGTGCCGTGGAGGTCTAACCGATCCCCCGCCACCCCTCGGTGTCCACACCGCCGGGGACCGGCGTCTCCGGGTCGTACGGCTGCCGTGTGAACACGAACGAGCCGAGATCGAGATGGCTCAGGGATCCGTCTGTGCGTCGTACCGGCCGCAGCAGCTCTCCGGCGAAGTAGCCCTCCAGCCCCGTCCAGGTGCCGTCACCGTTGGAGCGGAAGCGGGAACGCCGACCGCTTCCGGTCAGCGGACCGAGCGCGAGAAGGCCGTCGGCATTCACCCGAAGACCGTAGCCATTGGTCCCCCAGTACCACTGTCCCGCCAGCTCCAGGACCGCCGGGTCGACCTCACGCAGCGGGCTCCAGGGCTCCGGGATCCGCGGCTCCGCCTCGGCCACGATTCGCACCAGGTCGGCGCCCACCGCTCCCAGCAGCGGTCCACTGGTGCAGTTGGCAAGCAGCACGGCGGCCACGTCGTCCTCGACGCTGAGGGTGAGGTTCGCCAGGAAGCCCGGCAGCGAACCGGAGTGGCCGACCAGGAGCCGGCCGTCACGGCGCTGAATCTGCAGACCGAGCCCGTACGCGGCCCCGTCCAGCACGTCCGCCGCCTCGGCCGGCGCCGCAGGCGTGCGCATCTCCCGCACCGACTCCGCGCTCAGCACCCGGTCGTCACCCGCGGCCAGAAACGCGGCGAACCGCGCCAGGTCCCCCGTGGTCGACCACAGCTGGCCGGCCGGTGCCATCCTGCCCAGGTCCTCCAGCGGCTCCGGCAGCATCGCGTCCGCCCATGGATGCACGGCCCATCCCCCGGCATGCGGAGCCTGCGGCTGCGTGCTCGTACGGTGCAGCCCGAGCGGCTCGAGGATCTCGCTGCGCAGCACCTCATCCCAGGGAGCGCCTCGCAGCTCCTCCACCAGTGCGCCGAGCACCGTATAGCCGGGGTTGGAGTAGTGGTGCCGTCGGCCGACGGGATGCAGCAGGGGCTGCTCGCCGAGCACATCGCTCAGCTCCGGGCGCAGCGTGCCCGGGGTCCGCTCCCACCAGGGCGCGGGCGACTCGGCCGCCAAGCCAGCGGTGTGCGCGAGCAGTTGGGCGATCGCCGCCTCGCCCGCACCGGTGCCGGGCAGATGCTTCTCCAGCGGGTCACCGAGGTCGAGCAGGCCCTCGTCGCGCAGTCGCATCACCAGGACGGCGGTGAAGGTCTTGGTGATGGACCCGATCCTGTACTGCACGGTCTCGTCCGGCCCGTGCCCGTCCACCGAGGTCCGCGCCCCGTGCCATACGGCCTGTCCGCCCCGCACCACGGCCGCGACCAACGAGGGCGCCCGCCCTTCGGCCTGGGCGACGGCGATCCGGTGCAGCAGGGCGCGGCGCGTTCCGGGGAGCAGCTCTTCCTGAGATGACGTCATGCGCCCAGTCCACCTGCTGTGACGGCGGACGTCGAGTTCATTTGCGCGGGCGGAAACCGTTCGATGTCGTGGGGCGGGATGGTCCATCGCATCACCGTCTCGTCCGCCTCGTCGGCTTCGAGCGTGACCGGATACACCTGGCCGCCATCGTGTTCACCGCGGTGCCTGATCGAGTGATCACCCAGGCCGCCTCCCATCGAGTGATCACCAGGCCGCCTCGCCAGGCGGTGAGCTCAGTGAAAGCGCCTCGGCCACCGGGAGGTCGAGCCATCCGTGCGGTCCGGCGCAGCCGTGCTGCGCGATCCGCTCGCCGCCGAACTGCGCGTGCGCGTCGTCCGCGTATCGGCCCCAGTAGGTGACGTCAGCGAGCCCGTCGGCCGGCAGCGACCGATCCGAGCGCGACCCGTCAGCGACGTCGGCGGGCGTTGAGCCGGGCGGCCTGGCGCGTCAGGTGGTCGCGCTCGGCGAGGTTGGGGGCCTTGTGGGCCGCCTCGGCGTACAGCCGTGCCGCCGTCGCCAGGTCGCCGTCGCGCTCATGGAGATACGCCGCCACCGCGGCGTGGCGCGGCAGTGAGGCGTCCAGCGCCGCGAGCGCCGCCAGGCCGGCGCGCGGTCCGTCGGCCTCCCCGACGGCGACCGCGCGGTTGAGCCGGACGACCGGGCTGTCGGTCAGGCGCGTGAGCTCGTCGTACCACTCGACGATCTGCACCCAGTCGGTCTCCTGGGCGGTGGGCGCGTCAGCGTGGAGTGCCGCGATGGCGGCCTGCGCCTGGAACTCGCCCAGCCGGTCACGGGCGAGGGCCGCCTGGAGGATCCCGATGCCTTCGGCGATCAACGCGGTGTCCCACCGGCCGCGGTCCTGCTCGGCGAGCGGCACCAGGCTGCCGTCGGACGCGGTCCGGGCCGCACGCCGGGCATGGTGGAGCAGCATCAGGGCGAGCAGCCCCGCCGCCTCGGGGTGGTCGACGGCGGCCGCGAGCTGCCGGGTGAGCCGGATGGCCTCGGCGGCGAGGTCGACATCGCCGGAGTAGCCCTCGTTGAAGACCAGGTAGAGGACACGCAGCACGGTGGCGACATCGCCGGGCTGATCGAATCGCACGTCGGAGACGGTGCGCTTGGCCCGGCTGATGCGTTGCGCCATGGTCGCCTCGGGCACCAGGTAGGCCTGGGCGATCTGGCGGGTGGTCAGCCCGCCGACGGCGCGCAGCGTGAGCGCGACGGCGGACGACGGCGTCAGCGACGGGTGGGCGCACAGAAAGTAGAGCTGGAGCGTGTCGTCCACCGCGGACGTGGGCCCGGGCGCCGGCTCCTCCTCGACGCGGTCCTCACGCCGGCGGCGGGCGGCGTCGGCGCGCATCGCGTCGAGGTAGCGGCGCCAGGCCACGGTGACCAGCCAGCCCTTCGCATCCCGCGGAGGGTCGGCCGGCCAGACGCGGAGCGCCTCGACGAGCGCGTCCTGCGCGGCGTCCTCGGCCGCCGCGAAGTCAGCTCCGCGGCGGACGAGGATGGCGAGCACGCTCGGCGTGAGGCTCCGGAGCAGGACCTCGTCCATCGATCGGGTCACTCCGTGATGGCGCAGTGCCCGGCCAGGAACGGGCGCACCTCGAGCCACTCATGGATCGGCTTCCCGCCCGCCCCAGGGGCGGCCGACAGTTCCCCGGCCAGCTCGACGGCGCGCTCGTAGCTGTCGACGTCGATCACCATCCAGCCGGCGATGAGGTCCTTGGTCTCGGCGAACGGGCCGTCGGTGACCGGCGGGCGCCCCTCACCGTCGTACCGGACGAAGGTCCCCTCGGGGGCGAGCGCCTGGCTGTCGACGAACTCACCGGTCTGCTCGAGGCGGACCGCGAAGTCGCGCATGTACTGCACGTGGGCCGAGATCTCCTCCGGCGTCCACTGCTCCATCGGCACGTCGTTGACCGAAGCCGGGGCGCCGCGGTAGTGCTTCAGCAGCAGGTACTTGGCCATTGTGGTTCTCCTCGGTACTCGTGCGACCCATTGTGGGCGCGTTCACCCCGGGGACGGAGCCGGAGGCGGGTTCTCGACATCGCCGTCCGATTTCTTTGGATCGCACGGGCCGGGCGGTGGCGGAACTGCCGCGGTACGGCCGTCCGGTTGCGGAGCGTCAGCGCCGACCTGGTGCTATGGGCGGTCCGGTCCTTCGGCCGCGCGTCGCATCGAGATGCGGGCTTCGATGCCGTCGAGCAGGAAGTCGAGGCCGATCCGGAAGGTGTGGTCGGCGTCCAGGTGGGCGGCATCGCGCACCACCGTGGCCAACGCGGGGAATCGGCCGGTGGCGAAGGTCCGCTCCAGATAGGGCCCGAGTGAGGCCTGCCAACGCTTCTCGTCCATCCCGGTGGCCCGCTCGGCACGCCGCTCGGCGATCTCCCGACGCAGCGCGCCGATCACGTACGCGTTGACCGCCGCGACCACCGGCATGATGGCGTCCACGTCGATGCCGGCCAGTGCGGCCACCACGGTCTCCCCACTGGCCAGCGCGTGCGGCCCAAGCTGGGGTCGGCCACCCAGTAGATCGGCGAGCCATTCGTGCTCGTGCGCGGCGTGCCGAGTGGCTTCGGCAAGAGACCGGAGCACCTCCCGCCAGCCGTCTCCGACCGGCCGGATCTCGGCGTAAGCGGCGTCGACCATCAGGTCGAGCAACTCCTCCTTGCTGGCTATGTAGCCGTACAGCCGCATCGGACGGACGTCCAGTGCGGTGGCGACCTTGCGCAGCGACACCGCGTCCAGGCCGTCCGCGTCGGCCAGCTGGATCGCCGCTCGCACGATCCGGTCCCGGCTCAACGGGGCCGGGACGGGTCGATTCGGTGGCTCCGGCCTCTCCCACACCAACATGCCGCTAACAATACATCGCATCGAACGATACAGTGTATCGATCAGTACGGCGTATCATGGGGGGAGCAATCATGACCATTGCCATCGTCGGAGCGGGCCTCGGCGGCCTGGCTCTCGCCCGTGTGCTGCACGTGAACGGCATGGATTCCGTCGTGTACGAACGTGAATCGTCACGCGGTGCGCGCGGTCAGGGCGGCATGCTCGACATCCACTCCGGCCAGCGGGCGCTGCGCGAGGCCGGTCTGATCGACCAGTTCCACGCGATTGCCCGCGGTGAAGGCCAGGACATGCGGCTTCTCGAGCCGGACGGCACCCTGCTGCTGCAGGAGGACACGCCCGAGGGCGCCCCGCTTGAGCGGCCCGAGGTGGACCGTGCCGATCTGCGCGACCTGCTGCTGGACTCTCTTCCTGAACACACGGTGCGCTGGGGGCACGCGTTCGAATCCGCCGACAACGGCGTGCTGCACTTCGCTGACGGCAGCAGTGCGACGTTTGACCTGCTGGTCGGCGCTGACGGCGCGAACTCCCGGGTTCGCCCGCTGCTCACCGACGCTCGACCAGAGCACATCGGCCAGAACGTCGTCGAGCTCTGCATTTCCGACATCGACCGCACCTACCCCGACCTCGCGGCGATGGTCGGGCGCGGCAACTACTGGGTGCTCGGCAACGGAAGATCCCTGGCGGCGCAGCGCAACGGCGACGGCCGCGTACGCATCGGCCTCAGCTTCTACAACACCGCCGAGGACTGGTTTGCCACCAGCGGGATCCCGTTCGACGACCCAGCCGCCGCCCGGGCGCGGCTGATCGAGGAGTTCACCGGCTGGGACCCACGGTTCACCGCACTGATCGCAGCCTGCGACGACTCGGTCGTGCCACGGCCGATCACTTCCCTCCCGGTCGGCCTGACCTGGCCGTCGACACCAGGCGTCACGCTGCTTGGCGATGCCGCGCACCTGATGCCGCCGGTAGGGGAGGGTGCCAACATGGCGCTGCTCGACGGCGCCCTGCTCGGCCTCGCGCTGGCCACGCACCCGAACGACTTTCCCGCCGCCGTCAATGAATACGAACGCGAGATGTTCGAACGCACCAGCGCTGCCGCCCGGATGTCCGCGGACATGCAGGAATTGCTGACGTCGCCGGACGCCGCCGAGAAGATGCTCGCATTCTTCCAACCTGACGGAATCTGAGCCGTACAAGCTTTGGATCAGGTCTGGGCCATGTCCACGAAGCGGGAGTAGTGGCCCTGGAAGGCCACCGTGATGGTGGCCGTGGGGCCGTTACGGTGCTTGGCCACGATCAGGTCGGCCTCGCCCGCGCGCGGGGACTCCTTCTCGTACGCGTCCTCGCGGTGCAGCAGGATGACCATGTCGGCGTCCTGCTCGATGGAGCCGGACTCACGCAGGTCGGAGACCATCGGCTTCTTGTCCGTGCGCTGCTCGGGACCACGGTTGAGCTGGGAGAGCGCGATGACCGGGATCTCCAGCTCCTTGGCGAGCAGCTTGAGGTTACGGGACATGTCCGAGACCTCCTGCTGACGGCTCTCGGCGCGCTTGGAGCCGCCGGACTGCATCAGCTGGAGGTAGTCGATGACGACCAGCTTCAGGTCGTTGCGCTGCTTCAGGCGCCGGCACTTGGCGCGGATCTCCATCATCGACAGGTTGGGGGAGTCGTCGATGTAGAGCGGTGCGGCCGAGACGTCCGGCATACGGCGGGCGAGCCGGGTCCAGTCCTCGTCGGTCATCGTGCCGGACCGCATGTGGTGCAGGGCGACCCGGGCCTCGGCGGACAGCAGACGCATCGCGATCTCGTTGCGGCCCATCTCGAGGGAGAAGATGACGCTCGGCAGGTTGTGCTTGATCGAGGCGGCTCGCGCGAAGTCCAGGGCGAGCGTCGACTTACCCATGGCGGGCCGGGCAGCGATGACGATCATCTGGCCCGGGTGCAGACCGTTCGTCAGCGAGTCGAAGTCGGTGAAGCCGGTCGGCACGCCGGTCATCTCGCCGCTGCGCGAGCCGATCGCCTCGATCTCGTCGAGGGCGCCCTCCATGATGTCGCCGAGCGGGAGATAGTCCTCACTGGTGCGCTGCTCGGTGACGGCGTAGATCTCGGCCTGGGCGCGGTTGACGATCTCGTCCACATCGCCGTCGGCCGCGTATCCCATCTGTGTGATGCGCGTGCCCGCTTCGACCAGGCGGCGCAGCACCGCCCGCTCATGGACGATCTCCGCGTAGTACTCGGCATTGGCCGCCGTCGGCACCGTCTGGACGAGGCTGTGCAGATACGCGGCGCCGCCGACCTTGTTGATCTCGCCGCGCTTGGTGAGTTCGGCGGCGATGGTGATCGGGTCGGCCGGCTCGCCCTTGGCGTAGACGTCCAGGATCGCCTGGTAGATCGTCTCGTGTGCGGGCTTGTAGAAGTCGTGGCCCTTGAGGATCTCGACGACGTCGGCGATGGCGTCCTTGGACAGCAGCATGCCGCCCAGCACCGACTGCTCGGCGTCCAGGTCCTGCGGCGGCACCCGCTCGAAGGAGGAACCCCCGCCGTCCCAGGAGGCGTTCTCCCGGCCCCGGTCGTGCTGTTCGTCACGACCCCGGCCGCCGTCACCGCGTCGACGGGAGGCCGGCAGACGATCACTGGGTCCGGCGTCGGCCCACGGATCGTCCAAGGGCTCGGAAATGCTCACCGAGCCACCTCCTCCCGTCCGCGCGGCGGACCTCGCCGTGTCCTCTTTTGTACGGCACGACACTGACAATTGAGAGGCCCGGCTCCGGTTACCACGCGTCGGATTCGTGACGGTTCTCGGACCGCGGAAGGGGAGCTTTCCGGGCCGGCGGAAGGAGCGGGCGCCGGACAACGGTAGGCCCGTCGGCACCGTCAGCCAATCTGGTTATCCACAGGCCATGTGGACGACGACCCGGATGCTGTGGAGAACTCAGCGAAACCTGTGCACGACCCGGTGGACAGCCCTGTGAACAAGCCCTCCCTCCCACGCACAAGATCGCCTTGACCTGCACCTTTACCGTCCACCGGCTGTGCAGAAGAAAAACTTCCCCAGTCGGGCCAAGTTCTCTTCGAACGGTGCGCGAAAGGACACACCCGGAGAGGAGAGGTAAGGGCCAGTCGCGCGTTGCATCTCTTACCTGTGGACGATTACATTAGCGCTCATGACACAGGCTCCCGCGATACCCCAGGCCACCCGACGACGGCACGACAGAGAGATCGTCGCGCTGGCCGTCCCGGCCTTCGGCGCACTCGTCGCCGAGCCTCTCTTCGTCATGGCGGACAGTGCCATCGTCGGCCACCTAGGGACCGCACAACTCGCCGGTCTCGGCGTCGCCTCGGCCCTGCTCACCACCGCGGTGAGCGTCTTCGTCTTTCTCGCCTACGCCACCACGGCCGCCGTGGCCCGGCGCGTCGGCGCCGGCGATCCGCAGGCCGCGATCCGCCAGGGCATGGACGGCATCTGGCTGGCGCTGCTGCTCGGCACCGCCGTCATCGCCGCCGTTCTTCCGCTGGCGCCCGGCATCGTGGACCTGTTCGGCGCCTCCTCGACCGCAGCCCCTTACGCCACGACGTATCTGCGTATCTCCTCGCTGGGCATCCCGGCGATGCTGATCGTCCTCGCCGCGACGGGAGTGCTCCGCGGGCTGCAGGACACCAGGACCCCGCTCTATGTCGCCGTCGCGGGCTTTGTCGCCAACGGTGCCCTCAATGCGGCACTCGTCTACGGCGCCGGGCTCGGCATCGCCGGTTCGGCGTGGGGCACGGTCATCGCCCAGTACGGCATGGCGGCCGTCTATCTGACCGTGGTCGTCCGCGGGGCCCGTCGGCACGGTGCTCCCCTGCGCCCGGACACCGCCGGAATCCGGGCCTCGGCTCAGGCAGGCGTTCCGCTCCTGGTCCGCACCCTGTCGCTCCGGGCGATCCTGGTGATCGCGACGGCGGTCGCGGCACATCTGGGCGACGCCGACATCGCCGCCCACCAGATCATCCTGTCCCTGTGGAGTCTGCTGGCCTTCGCCCTCGACGCGATAGCGATCGCGGGACAGGCCATCATCGGCCGCTATCTCGGTGCCAACGACGCCCAAGGAGCGCATGAGGCCTGCCGTCGCATGGTCCAGTGGGGCATCGCGACCGGAGTGGTCCTCGGTCTGCTCGTGGTGGCCACCCGTCCGCTGTTCCTGCCGCTGTTCACCAGTGACTCCGTGGTCAGGGATGCGGCGCTGCCCGCGCTGCTGATGGTGGCGCTCTCGCAACCCATCTGCGGGATGGTCTTCGTGCTGGACGGAGTCCTGATGGGGGCCGGCGACGGGCCCTACCTGGCCGGGGCCATGGTCGTCACCCTCGCGGTGTTCGCGCCGGTCGCCCTGCTCGTGCCCACCCTCGGCGGCGGTCTCACCGCGCTCTGGGCCGCGATGACCCTGATGATGACCATCCGGATGCTGACCCTCTGGCTGCGCACACGCTCGGGTCGCTGGATCGTCACCGGCGCCACCCGCTGAACGGATCGGCAGGCGTCACCGCTGAACGGATCGGCAGGGCCCCCTCGTCCCTGTTTCACGTGAAACATGCCGCGCCTGCGCGCAGCGCATCCCGGCACCGACGCGAAGAGGGGCCGCCCCGCAAGGGACGGCCCCTCTCTCAGCTGCTCAAGCCGAGCGCAGCGTTACGCCGCGACGACCTCGATGTTGACCTTGGCGGCAACCTCGGGGTGCAGACGCACGGACGTCTCGTGGGCGCCCAGGGTCTTGATCGGCGCGGACAGCTCGATGCGGCGCTTGTCGACCTCGGGGCCACCGGAAGCCTTGATCGCGGACGCGATGTCGGCCGGGGTGACGGAACCGAAGAGACGGCCGGCGTCGCCGGAGCGGACGGCCAGGCGGACCTTGACGCCCTCGAGCTGGGCCTTGACCTGGTTGGCCTGCTCGATGGTCTGGATCTCGTGGATCTTGCGAGCGCGACGGATCTGCTCGACGTCCTTCTCGCCACCCTTGGTCCAGCGGATAGCGAACTTCCGCGGGATCAGGTAGTTGCGAGCGTAACCGTCCTTGACGTCGACGACGTCGCCCGCGGCACCGAGGCCGGAGACCTCGTGGGTGAGGATGATCTTCATGAGTCGGTCACCCTTCCCTTAGCGCGCGGTGGACGTGTAGGGCAGCAGCGCCATCTCACGGCTGTTCTTGACGGCCGTGGCGACGTCACGCTGGTGCTGCGTGCAGTTGCCGGTCACGCGGCGGGCACGGATCTTGCCGCGGTCGGAAATGAACTTCCGCAGCATGTTCGTGTCCTTGTAGTCCACGTACGTGACCTTGTCCTTGCAGAAAGCGCAGACCTTTTTCTTCGGCTTGCGCACAGGCGGCTTCGCCATGGTGTTTCTCCTGTGTGATCAAGAAGTTTGGGTACGACCCGCCCTCGGCCGGACCGGTCCCTGAGGACCGGGAAGGACCTAGAAGGGGGGCTCGTCCGAGTAGCCGCCACCGCCGCCGGAGCCTCCGCCCCAGCCGCCGCCACCCTGCTGGCCGCCGGCGGGAGCGCCGGTCGCCCACGGGTCGTCGGCCGGAGCGCCGCCGCCCTGCTGGCCGCCACCGGGGCCTGAGCCCCAGCCGCCGCCACCCTGGCCGCCACCGCCACCGCCACCGAAACCACCCTGGCCTCCGCGACCGCCACCGGCGGTCTTGGTGACCTTGGCCGTGGCGTTGCGCAGGCTGGGGCCGACTTCCTCGACGTCCAGCTCGTAGACCGTGCGCTTGACGCCCTCACGGTCCTCGTAGGACCGCTGCTTCAGGCGGCCCTGCACGATGACGCGCATGCCTCGCTGGAGCGACTCGGCGACGTTCTCCGCCGCCTGACGCCAGACCGAGCAGGTCAGGAAGAGGCTCTCGCCGTCCTTCCACTCGTTCGTCTGGCGGTCGAAGGTGCGGGGAGTGGACGCGACGCGGAACTTCGCGACCGCCGCACCGGACGGGGTGAAGCGCAGCTCGGGGTCGTCGACAAGATTGCCGATGACCGTGATGACGGTCTCGCCTGCCATGGGGGAACCTCTCGGCGGGTTTGCTGCTGGCTGCTTGGTGCTGCTACTCGAATCCCGGGATCAGCTGAGCGCGAAGGCTCAGTGCATCTCGGGGCGGAGGACCTTGGTCCGGAGGACCGACTCGTTCAGGTTCATCTGGCGGTCGAGCTCCTTGACGACCGCAGGCTCGGCCTGCAGGTCGATGACCGAGTAGATGCCCTCGGGCTTCTTCTTGATCTCGTAGGCGAGACGACGACGGCCCCAGGTGTCGATCTTCTCTACCTTGCCGCCACCGTCACGGACGACGGACAGGAAGTTCTCGATCAGCGGGGAGACAGCACGCTCCTCGAGATCGGGGTCGAGGATGACCATCACCTCGTAGTGACGCATGTGGAACCCACCTCCTTTGGACTCAGCGGCCACGGTCGTTCCGTGGCAGGAGGGTCGTGATGCGTACGCAACGGTATCGGCCGCCACTGACAATCGGGGGCCTCTGAGGGATCCCGCAGTGTTACCTGGGCAGGCGTGGGCAGACACCGGTGCAGACGGTACAGACTACCCGCACACCCGCTTCCGGTTGAAATCCGGCCGTGAGGACCGTCACCCTGTACACGTCGGGTGTGTACGGCGCTACTGTGCGCCGCCTTCCGCAGGAGGTGCCCATGGCACAGGCTTTGCATCCCAACATCGCCGGTTCCCTCTTCGCCACGGACGGCAAGCGCCGTCCGCTCCAGGACGCACTGACGGGGGCCACGCTCGTCCTCGGCGTGCTGGCCTTCATCACGTCCTTCTTTCACGGCCTGCACCTGCTGTCCTCGTGGACGGGCCTGGTGGGGCTGGGCGTCGGCATCTACGGACAGTGGATCTCGGTGACCACGCGAGAGCGCTTCGGGCTGGTGGTCGGCATGGGCGCCGCGGGAGTCGGTTTCCTCATCAGCATGGCGAACGGCGGATTGTTCGGCGGCCTCTTCTAAGCCGTACGCCCAGTCGGGGCGCCCGGACGGCGCAGTAGGCTTCGGCGCGAGAGCCGGAGCCCCTGTACCCATGGGGACACACCAGCCCGAGGAGCGCCCCGACATGAGCCTGACCCTGAGGACCATCAGCCGCGAGCAACATCTGGCCTACATCCAGAGCCTGCCGGCGGCGAGCCACATGCAGGTCCCGGCCTGGGCCGATGTGAAGGCGGAGTGGCGCTCGGAGAACCTCGGCTGGTTCGACGACCGCACCGGCGAGCTGGTCGGTGTGGGCCTGGTCCTCTACCGCCAGCTGCCCAAGATCAAGCGCTACCTCGCCTATCTCCCCGAGGGCCCGGTCATCAACTGGTTCGCGCCGAATCTGGACGACTGGATCCAGCCGATGCTGGCGCACCTGAAGCAGCAGGGCGCCTTCTCCGTGAAGATGGGCCCGCCGGTGATCATCCGGCGCTGGAACGCCGAGACCATCAAGAAGGGCATCCAGGACCAGGACGTCAAGCGTCTGCGGGACCTGGAGGCCGACTTCATCGAGCCGCGCGCCTTCGAGGTGTCCGACAAGCTGCGCCGTATGGGCTGGCAGCAGGGCGAGGACGGCGGCGCCGGCTTCGGCGACGTGCAGCCGCGCTATGTCTTCCAGGTGCCGCTGGCGAACCGTTCCCTGGAAGAGGTCCACAAGAACCTCAACCAGCTGTGGCGGCGCAACATCAAGAAGGCCGAGAAGGCCGGCGTCGAGGTCGTCCAGGGCGGCTACCAGGACCTGGCCGAGTGGCAGCGGCTGTACGAGATCACCGCGGTGCGCGACCACTTCCGGCCGCGCCCGCTGTCGTACTTCCAGCGCATGTGGACGGCCCTCAACACCGAGGACCCGAACCGGATGCGGCTGTACTTCGCGCGGCACAACGGTGTGAACCTGTCCGCGGCGACGATGCTGATCGTCGGCGGACACGTCTGGTACTCCTACGGCGCCTCCGACAACATCGGCCGTGAGGTCCGGCCCTCGAACGCGATGCAGTGGCGAATGCTGCGCGACGCCTACGCGCTCGGCGCCACCGTCTACGACCTGCGCGGCATCTCCGACTCGCTGGACGAGACGGACCACCTCTTCGGTCTGATCCAGTTCAAGGTCGGCACCGGCGGTCAGGCCGCCGAGTACCTCGGCGAGTGGGACTTCCCGCTGAACAAGCTGCTCCACAAGGCGCTCGACATCTACATGTCGCGTCGCTGAGCCATGGGCGTTTGATTCCATAGGGTTCACAGCTCTCCCACCTCAGATACACCGCAGCCACGAGAAAGGTTCCGGGTCCGGCCATGGCGCTCACGCTCTACGTCGACACCGCGCGCTGGCGGGCGCACCACAAGCACGTGCAGGAGCAGTTCCCGGGAGTCGTCCCGGTCTGCAAGGGCAACGGCTACGGCTTCGGGCACGAACGGCTGGCGGAGGAGGCCACGCGGCTGGGCGCGGACCTGCTCGCCGTCGGCACGACCTACGAGGCCGCGCGCATCAAGGACTTCTTCGGCGGTGACCTGCTGGTGCTGACGCCGTACCGGCGCGGCGAGGAGCCCGTGCCGCTGCCCGACCGGGTGGTGCGCTCGGTGTCGTCCATCGACGGGGTGTACGGCCTTGTCGGCGCCCGTGTCGTCATCGAGGTGATGTCCTCGATGAAGCGGCACGGCATCAGCGAGCAGGATCTGCCGCAGTTGCACCAGGCCATAGAGAACGTCCGGCTGGAGGGCTTCGCCATCCATCTGCCGCTGGACCGCACCGACGGATCGGACGCCGTCGAGGAGGTCATCGGCTGGATGGACCGGCTGCGCGCGGCCCGGCTGCCGCTGCACACGATGTTCGTCAGCCACGTCAAGGCCGATGAACTAGTCCGGCTCCAGCAGCAGTTCCCGCAGACCCGGTTCCGCGCCCGCATCGGCACGCGGCTGTGGCTGGGGGACCACGAGGCCACCGAGTACCGCGGTGCCGTCCTGGACGTCACGCGCGTGTCCAAGGGCGACCGGTTCGGCTACCGGCAGCAGAAGGCGGCCTCCGACGGCTTCCTGGTGGTCGTGGCGGGCGGTACGTCGCACGGGGTGGGCCTGGAGGCCCCGAAGGCCCTGCACGGCGTCATGCCGCGCGCCAAGGGCGTCGCACGGGCCGGCCTCGCCACGGTCAACCGGAACCTTTCTCCGTTCGTCTGGGGCGGCAAGCAGCGCTGGTTCGCCGAGCCGCCGCACATGCAGGTGTCGATCCTGTTCGTCCCCTCGGACGCCCCGGAGCCGAAGGTCGGCGACGAGCTGGTGGCCCATCT
Source organism: Streptomyces sp. NPDC031426 (assembly GCF_055581585.1). Taxonomy (NCBI): domain Bacteria; kingdom Bacillati; phylum Actinomycetota; class Actinomycetes; order Kitasatosporales; family Streptomycetaceae; genus Streptomyces; species Streptomyces sp. NPDC031426. The sequence continues at coordinate 239,285 of NZ_JBVIJE010000007.1, read as the reverse complement.
GCGGCACACCACCACGCAGTTCGACCGGCTCGTGGACCACTGATCCCGGGCCGGGACAGCGACGAGGCCGTACACGCACCCCGCGTGTACGGCCTTCTCCATGGCCTTCCGGCAGTGCGTTCGCTCAGAGCGAACGGTCCTCGAGGGACGGCGACTCGGGCCTGCCCCAGTCCACCTGTGGCCCCTCGAAGTGGGCGGCGTGCCGCGGCGGATGGGCTGCCGCGCCGAGGACGAAGACGTCCTGCGCGCCGTCGAGCACCCCGCCCGAGGGGTCGTCGTCGCCCGACCGGCGCACCACGTCCCGCTCCGGCATGAGGATGTCCCGTACGACGACGGCGCACAGGTAGAGCGTGCCCACCAGGTGCAGCACGATCGACCAGTGATAGCCCTGCATCGGCAGCCCCTTGTGGGCGTCGCCGCTGGTCGTGTAGGCGAGGTACATCCAGATGCCGAGGAAGTACGCCACCTCGCACGCCTGCCAGATCAGGAGGTCCCGCCACTTGGGCCGGGCCAGCACCGCCAGCGGGACCAGCCACAGGACGTACTGCGGGGAGTAGACCTTGTTGGTGAGGATGAAGGCCGCCACCATCAGGAGGGCCAGCTGGGCGAAGCGCGGCCGGCGCGGTGCGGTGAAGGTCAGCGCGGCGATGCCGAGGAAGCACAGCACCACCAGAACCATGGCAGCGGCGTTCACGAAGCCGGTGCTGGGCGGGTTGGTGGAGTTCTGCGCCCAGATCAGCCAGAACGAGCCGAAGTCGATGCCCCGTTCCTGGCTGAACGTGTAGAACTTCGACCAGCCCTGAAAGGCGAAGAGCATCACCGGCGCGTTCACCACGAGCCAGGCGATGGCCGCACCGCCCACGGCCTGGGCGTACTCCCGCCACTTGCCGGCCCGCCAGCACAGCACGAGCAGCGGGCCCAGCAGGAACACGGGGTAGAGCTTCGCGGCCGTGGCGAGGCCCAGCAGGACACCGAAGGCGACGGGACGGCTCCGGGACCACATCAGCATCGCGGCGGCCGTGAGCGCCACCGCCAGCAGGTCCCAGTTGATGGTCGCGGTGAGCACGAAGGCGGGCGCCAGAGCGACCAGCAGGCCGTCCCAGGGGCGCCGCCGGTGGGTGCGGGCCACACAGACGGCGATGACGGCCGCGCACACCATCAGCATCCCGGCGTTGACGAACCAGTACCACTGCTCCTGCTGCTGGATGCTGCCGCTGTGCGGGGTCAGCCAGGACGCCACCTCCATGAACACACCGGTGAGCACCGGGTATTCGAGGTAGCCCATGCCGCCGGAGATGTCGTCCGGGAGTCTGTCGAAGTACGGCACGAGATGGTCGGCGAACCCGCGCCCCTGGTAGAGGTGCGGAATATCCGAGTAGCAGGCCTTCGTGTACTGGCTGCTCGCGCCGAAGAACCAGGCGGTGTGGTAGCAGGGCGCCTTCTGGACCAGACCGAGGGCGAACATGCCGATCGCCACGAGCACGACGACCCGGACAGGGGTCCACCAGGAGGTCCCGAGGAGGGCGCGCTGCCCCAGGGGACCGCCGATCAGCTCGCTGCCGGCCCGGGCGATCTCGTCCTCATTGGTCGGCCGCACCGGTTCTGCCGTGGCGGGCAGCACGGGCTCGGGCTCGTGCCTGCTCGCGGGCGTCATCTCTGCACTGGGCATGGGGCACATCCTGCCGTACCCGTCCGAGAGCGGCGCGAAGCACAGCGAACTCTGCTCCAACGGCACCGGAAGACCAGACGCTCCCAGCGTACGCACAACGCAAGAGGCCGGTGTTCGCCGCGCGAAAGGCGCCGAACACCGGCCTGCAGCGTGGTCGGCCGTCAGCCTCCCTGTCCGCCCAAGAAGCCTCCGTTGCCGTTGCCCCGGGTGTTGCCTCCGGTCCCGGTCGTGTCGGTAACGGTCGGCGTCGGCGTCGTGCCTCCGTCGGTGCCGCCGGTGTTCGTGCCTCCGCCGTTGTCACAGTTCCAGCCCCAGCCGTTGCACGACTGGCTCGGCGAGGGCGAAGGAGTGACGGACGACTGGCTGGGCGACGGGCTGGGCGACGGGCTCGGCGACGGGCTCTGGGTCGCCGACGGGGACGGCGTCGGGCTCGGCTCGGCGTTGATCACCGTACCGATGGGCTGCGGCGTCGGGAAGTCCTTCACCGGCTGGCCCTTCAGCGCCTCGGCCATGTAGTCGTGCCAGATCTCGGCCGGGAACGAAGCACCGTGGATCTTCTCCTGGCCACCCGTTCCGTACATCTCCAGGAAGGTCCGCGCTTTGTTGTTCGCGTTGTCGTCCAGGCGGAACATGGTGATCGAGGTGGACAGCTGCGGGGTGTAGCCCACGAACCAGGCGGACTTGTTGCCGTCCGTCGTACCGGTCTTACCGGCCACCTCACGACCCGGAAGCTGGGCGTTGGTACCCGTTCCCTTGTCGACCACGGACTTCAGGACGTCGGTGACGTTGTCCGCCACCAGCGGGGTGAAGGCTTCCTTGGGCGCTGCCTCGTGCTTGAAGACCTGCCCGTCCTTGTTCTCGACCTTTTCCACCGAGTACGGGTCGTTCTGCTGGCCGCTCGCGGCGAAGGTGGCGTAGGCGCCGGCCATGCGGATCGCGCTCGGGTCGGACGTACCGATCGAGAACGACGGGTAGTTGGCGCTGGCGAGACTGCCCTTGAGGAGACCCGCGTCCAGTGCCGTCTGCTCGACCTTGTCCAGGCCGACGTCCATGCCGAGCTGGACGTATGCGGAGTTGACCGAGAGCTGCATGGCCTCACGCAGGTCGATCTTGTAGCTGGGCGGATTGACGGACTCGTTGCCGTCGTTGGTCTGGAGCCACTCCTTGCCGTCCTTGTCCGTCCAGACCCTCCCGTTGTATTCCTTGATCTTGAGCTTGTTCTTTCCGCTGTACAGGCTCTTGGGGGAGACCTGGGTGCGCTCGTCCTGAGCCTGCTCGGGGCCCAGTTGCGGGTTCCGCACGCCCCACTTCATGGCCGCCGCCAGCACGAACGGCTTGAAGGTCGAACCCACCTGGGCGCCGGTCGCGTCGGCGTTGTCGGTGAAGTGCTTGGTCGCGTCCTCACCGCCGTAGATGGCCTTGATGGCACCCGACGACGGGTCCACCGAGGCGCCGCCGAACTGGACGTGGGTGTCGGTCTTCGGTCGCAGCTTGGGCTTGATGTTCGCCTTCTGGACGTTCGTGACCGCGGCCTCCAGCGCCTTGACCTTCTTCTTGTCGAAGGTCGTGTAGATCCGGTAGCCGCCCTGCTGGAGCTTGTCCGCGGTGATCCCGGTCTTGTCGCTGTTGTTGACCAGGTAGGACTTGGCGAGGTCTACCAGATAGCCGATCTGGCCCCCCAGCTGGCCGTTCGACCGGGGGTTCTGAATCTTGGGGAGGGTCGTGTACTTGGCGCGCTCCGCAGGGCTCAGGTGGCCGTACTTGACCATCTTGTCCAAGGTGTCCTGCATCTGTGCCAGGGCCCGCCTGCTGTTGGCCTCCGGAGTCGCAGAGGGGTCGAGGGAGGTCGCGCCCGCCGGGTCGTAGTACGTCGCGCCCTTCACCATCGCCGCGAGGAAGGCGCACTCGCCCGGGTTCAGCTCCGTCCCGTCCTTGTTGAAGTACGCACGGGACGCGGCCTGGAGCCCGTAGGCCCCGCGGCCGAAGTACGTCGTGTTGAGATACCCCTCCATGATCTTTTGCTTGGGGACCTTGGCTCCCACCTTGATCGCGACGAAGATCTCCTTGAACTTCCGGGACAACGTCTGTGCCTGGTCGTTCAGCATCGCGTTCTTGACGTACTGCTGGGTGATGGTCGAGCCACCCTGTGTCTGACCGCCGCGGGCCATGTTCAGGAGGGCACGCGCGATACCGTTGGGGTCGATACCGCTGTCGGTCTCGAAGGTCTTGTTCTCCTGCGAGATGACGGCGTAGCGCATCTCTTTGGGAATGCTGGCGTAGCTCATGTTCTGGCGGTTGATCTCACCGCCGGTCGCGACCATCACCGAGCCGTCGGACCAGTAGAAGACGTTGTTCTGCGCCTTGGCGACCGCGGCCTCATTGGGAACGCTCACCATCGAGTACGCGATGCCCGCCACCGCCACCAGGCTGCCGACGAAGCCGATGAACAGCCCGGAGACGAGCTTCCAGGAGGGCACCCAGCGGCGCCAGCCGTACTTTCCGGCGCGGGGATAGTCGATCAGCCGCTTCCTGCCGGGAGCGGTCGATGCACGCCCTCTGCCACGCCCGGGACCGGTCGGGCCGCCGGGGCCGCCGCGCTGGCCACCCGGGCCCGCGTTCTCGGCGCCTCTGCGGCGGCTGCCTCTCTGCGCCGCCCGGCGGGCCTCGGCACGGCCGCCGTAGGAACGCTCCTCACCTCCCTGACCACCTGAACGCGACCCATAGGAACTGGGCCCATAGGAGTCGGCTGGAGACTCGGTGGCGCCTCGCGGTGCCGCACGGCGACCGGAGGACGAGCCGGACTGGCCGCGTCGGGCCGCGGCACGTCCGCCTCCCTGCGGCTGCGGCGGTTTGCGACGGTGCTCGCTCATCGAACGACTACTCCTCGGGCAGGCGCACCCGTGCGCGCCTGAAACGGCGGCTGGTTTCCGGTCCCCCCGAAGTACGGATGTGGTCGGTTCTGTATTCACCCGTACTGCACCGGGGACGAGGACGTTCCCCCGGCGTCACTTGGTTCCCGGTGCTGTGCATGCCGCACAGACTACGCACCGCCAAAACCCACCGAGCCCTGAAGTTCACCCCAAAACAGGAAACATGCATCGTATGAATCGGTGATGTGATCCCGTTCACCACCGTCCCTCTTGTCGCCCGCGGAAGGCCGTTCTATCGTCATGATGTATCGAGTCGATACATCAGCGCGAGATAAAGACGCTGAGAGGCACTGCGAGACCCGCGTGAGCGATCAGCGGACCGAGAGGAGGCGACGATGAGCCGACGTTCCGGCATCCTCGAGTTCGCCGTGCTCGGCCTGCTGCGCGAGTCCCCGATGCACGGCTATGAGCTGCGCAAACGACTCAACACGTCCCTGGGTGTGTTCCGCGCGTTCAGTTACGGAACCCTCTATCCCTGCCTCAAGACGCTGGTCGCCAACGGCTGGTTGATCGAGGAGCCGGGCAGCACCCACGAGGACGCCGCTCCGCTCGCCGGACGCCGAGCGAAGATCGTGTACCGATTGACGGCAGAAGGTAAGGAACACTTCGAGCAGCTGCTCTCGCAGACCGGCCCCGACGCGTACGAGGACGAGCATTTCGCCGCACGCTTCGCCTTCTTCGGGCAGACGTCGCGCGATGTGCGCATGCGCGTACTGGAGGGCCGGCGCAGCCGCCTGGAGGAGCGCCTGGAGAAGATGCGCGCCTCCCTGGCGCGCACGCGGGAGCGCCTCGACGACTACACACTCGAGCTCCAGCGCCACGGGATGGAGTCCGTGGAGCGCGAAGTGCGCTGGCTGAACGAGCTCATCGAGAGCGAGCGGGCCGGGCGGGACCTGAACGGTTCCGCGTCCGGGGAGTCCGCTCAGCAGGACACCACCACTGGATCGACGGGCGGCCTGCCCCGTCCCGGGGACACCCCCCGGACGGATACGCCCGGAGACACCGCCACGTGAGTCCCACACAGGGACTCACTCGTACACACAGGGAGCAACCGGAATGGGTTCGGTTCGCGTAGCCGTCGTCGGCGTGGGCAACTGCGCGGCGTCGCTGGTGCAGGGAGTCGAGTACTACAAGGACGCCGACCCGGCGTCCAAGGTCCCCGGCCTGATGCACGTGCAGTTCGGTGACTACCACGTGCGCGACATCGAGTTCGTCGCCGCTTTCGACGTCGACGCCAAGAAGGTCGGCCTCGACCTCGCGGACGCGATCGGCGCCTCCGAGAACAACACCATCAAGATCTGCGACGTGCCCAGCACCGGTGTCACCGTGCAGCGCGGCCACACCCTCGACGGTCTCGGCAAGTACTACCGCCAGACCATCGAGGAGTCGGACGCCGAGCCGGTCGACGTCGTCCAGGTCCTGAAGGACAAGCAGGTCGACGTCCTGGTCTGCTACCTGCCGGTCGGCTCCGAGGACGCGGCGAAGTTCTACGCCCAGTGCGCCATCGACGCCAAGGTCGCCTTCGTCAACGCCCTCCCGGTCTTCATCGCCGGCACCAAGGAGTGGGCGGACAAGTTCACCGAGGCCGGTGTGCCGATCGTCGGTGACGACATCAAGTCCCAGGTCGGCGCCACCATCACGCACCGCGTCATGGCGAAGCTGTTCGAGGACCGCGGTGTCATCCTGGACCGCACGATGCAGCTGAACGTCGGCGGTAACATGGACTTCAAGAACATGCTCGAGCGCGAGCGCCTGGAGTCCAAGAAGATCTCCAAGACGCAGGCCGTCACCTCCCAGATCCCCGACCGGGACCTCGGCGAGAAGAACGTCCACATCGGCCCGTCCGACTACGTGGCCTGGCTGGACGACCGCAAGTGGGCCTACGTCCGCCTCGAGGGCCGTGCCTTCGGTGACGTCCCGCTGAACCTGGAGTACAAGCTCGAGGTCTGGGACTCCCCGAACTCCGCGGGTGTCATCATCGACGCCCTGCGCGCCGCGAAGATCGCCAAGGACCGCGGCATCGGCGGCCCGATCCTGTCGGCGTCCTCCTACTTCATGAAGTCCCCGCCGGTCCAGTACTTCGACGACGAGGCCCGCGAGAACGTCGAGAAGTTCATCCGCGGCGACGTCGAGCGCTAGCTCGACCAGGCGCGGTGGGCCGGCTCGACCAGGTACGGCGCGCCGCGTCGCCCGAGGCGATCGCTCGCCCGAGAACGCTCCTGCCAGGGCGGTGAAGGTCCCCGGGTTCCCTGACCCGGGGACCTTCCGCATGTGTGAGGCTGTGCCCCATGCCCGTCGTCCGTGACCTGCGCGTCCTGTTGCGCCTGCGGTACTTCCGACGCCTGCTCTCCATCCGCCTCCTGTCCCAGGGCGCCGACGGCGTCTACCAGGTCGCGCTCGCCGCATACGTCGTCTTCTCCCCGGAGAAGCAGACCTCGGCCACCGCCGTCGCCTCGGCGATGGCGGTCCTGCTGCTCCCCTATTCACTGGTCGGCCCGTTCGCGGGGGTCCTGCTGGACCGCTGGCGCCGCCGACAGGTCTTCGTCCACGGCAATCTGCTGCGCGCCCTGCTGGCCGCTGTCACCGCCGTGCTGATGGTCAGCCAGGCCCCGGACTGGCTCTTCTACGTCTCGGCGCTGTGTGTCACGGCCGTCAACCGCTTCATCCTCGCCGGCCTGTCCGCGTCTCTGCCCCGGGTGGTGGACGCCGAGCGTCTGGTGCTCGCCAACTCCTTGTCCCCGACGGCCGGAACACTCGCCGCGACCGCGGGCGGCGGTCTCGCCTTCGCCGTACGGCTCGTGGCGTCCGACTCCGACGCGGCGGTGGTACTCGTCGGCGCCTTCCTCTATCTGTGCGCCGGTCTGACATCCCTGACCATGCCCCCCACGCTCCTCGGTCCCGACCGGCAGCCGACACGGCCGCACATGGCCACCGCCCTCACCGAGACGGCGCGCGAGCTCAGGGCGGCCGTGCGTCATCTGGCCGCGCCGCGACGCAGGGAAGCCGCATGGGCGCTGACCTCGATGACGCTGATGCGCTTCTGTTACGGCGCGCTCCTCGTTCTGCTGCTGATGCTGTGCCGGTACGCCCTCTCCAAGAGCCCCGAGGGCGGGCTCCGGCTGCTCGGGCTCGCGCTGGCCCTGTCGGGTGCGGGATTCTTCGCGGCGGCCGCGGTGACGCCGTGGGCGGCAGGACGACTCGGGCCCGGGCGCTGGATCGTGGTGTGCTCCGGCGCCGCCGCCGTGCTGGAGCCGGCTCTCGGCCTCCCGTTCGCCATCGGACCCCTCCTGGTCGCGGCCTTCGTCCTGGGGCTGATCACCCAGGGCGCGAAGATCTCCACGGACACGATCGTCCAGGCCGCCGTCGACGACGGCTTCCGCGGCCGGATCTTCTCCGTGTACGACGTCCTGTTCAACGTGGCCTTCGTCGGAGCGGCCGGAGTGGCGGCCCTGATGCTGCCCCCGGATGGACGCTCGGCAACGCTGGTCATCACAGTCGCCGTCATCTACGGGGCAGTTGCTAGGGCTATGGCCCGCTTTGAACACCGGTGAGTGTCACGTCAAAGCCACAGAGTCCCCCTCGGTCACAGAAGTGTCAGTGGAGCCCGGTAACTTACGTGCGTCTTACGCGCCGCTTATGTGCGCTGCTCACCAACTCTCCTAGGGGGACACCCAAGTGACGACTCCGCCGCCCCAGGGCCAGAACCCATTCGCACAGGGCCAGCAGGCGTACGGCCAGCCCCAGGCTCCGTACCCTCCACAGGGCGGCTACCCGCAGCAGCCGGGCCAGCCTGGCTTCCCCCCGCAGGGGGCGGCACCGTACGCGCCGGTGCCGCCTCAGCGGCCGAAGCGCAACGTCAAACTGTACGTGCGTATAGCCATCATCGCCGTCGGCCTTATCGCGGCGGCCGGCGGCTACCTCAACAGCCACAACGACGACACCCAGAAGCTGGCTGTCGGCGACTGCCTGACGAACAAGGGGACCGACAGCGACCCGAAGATCGAGCAGCTGGACTGCAGCGACTCGAAGGCGGACTACAAGGTGCTCAAGAAGGACGGCAGCACCAGTCTTGCTCAGCTCGCCTGCCAGTCGGTCCAGGGGACGACCGCTGCCATCGAGTGGAAAGAAGGCGGCGACTCGTTCGTCCTCTGCCTGGGAGACAACAAGTAGCGCGTGAACGTGCGAAGGGGCGATGTTTCACGTGAAACATCGCCCCTTCGTTGCGCTCGACCTGGCCGGTGTTTCACGTGAAACATTGCCGACCCCGGCCCAGCAGAGATCAGTTCTGCTCGGCCCACCAGTCCTTGAGAGCCGCCACCGCCGCGTCGTACTCCATCGGACCGTTCTCCAGACGCAGCTCCAGCATGTGCTTGTACGCCTTGCCGACGACAGGACCCGGGCCGACCCCCAGGATCTCCATGATCTGGTTGCCGTCGAGGTCCGGGCGGATCGCGTCCAGCTCCTCCTGCTCCTGCAGCTGGGCGATGCGCTCCTCCAGGCCGTCGTAGGCCCGGGACAGCGCGGCCGCCTTGCGCTTGTTGCGGGTGGTGCAGTCCGACCGGGTCAGCTTGTGCAGGCGGTCAAGCAGCGGGCCCGCGTCACGGACATAGCGGCGCACCGCCGAGTCCGTCCACTCCCCGGTGCCGTAGCCGTGGAAGCGCAGGTGAAGTTCGACCAGCCGTGAGACGTCCTTCACCAGCTCGTTGGAGTACTTCAAGGCCGTCATGCGCTTCTTGGTCATCTTGGCGCCGACCACCTCGTGGTGGTGGAACGAGACCCGACCGTCCTTCTCGAAGCGGCGCGTGCGCGGCTTGCCGATGTCGTGCAGCAGCGCGGCCAGCCGCAGCGTGAGGTCGGGACCCTCCTGCTCCAGCGCGATCGCCTGCTCCAGGACGATCAGCGTGTGGTCGTAGACATCCTTGTGCCGGTGGTGCTCGTCCCGCTCCAGGCGTAGCGCCGTCAGCTCGGGCAGCACATGATCGGCGAGCCCGGTCTCGACGAGCAGGCCCAGGCCCTTGCGCGGGTGCGCGGACAGGATCAGCTTGTTCAGCTCGTCCCGGACCCGCTCGGCCGACACGATCTCGATACGGCCGGCCATGTCCGTCATCGCGGTCACGACCTCGGGGGCGACCGCGAAGTCCAGCTGGGCGGCGAACCGGGCGGCACGCATCATCCGCAGCGGATCGTCCGAGAAGGACTCCTCGGGCGTGCCCGGCGTCCGCAGCACGCGCGCCGCGAGATCCTCCAGGCCTCCGTACGGGTCGATGAACTCCTTCTCCGGCAGCGCGACGGCCATCGCGTTGACCGTGAAGTCCCGGCGGACCAGATCCTCCTCGATGGAGTCGCCATACGACACCTCGGGCTTGCGTGAGGTGCGGTCGTAGGCCTCCGACCGGTAAGTGGTGATCTCGATCTGAAACTGCCAGTCCGTGTCCCCGACACGGGCGGCTTTCTGCGCGCCGACGGTGCCGAAGGCGATGCCGACATCCCAGACGGCGTCCGCCCAGGGACGGACGATCTTCAGTACGTCCTCGGGGCGGGCGTCGGTCGTGAAGTCCAGGTCGTTGCCGAGCCGGCCGAGCAGCGCGTCGCGGACCGATCCGCCGACCAGGGCGAGGGAGAACCCGGCCTCCTGGAATCGGCGGGCGAGATCGTCGGCGACGGGGGCCACCCGCAGCAGCTCGGCGACCGCGCGCTGCTGCGCCTGGCTCAGGGCAGAGGGAGTGTCTTCGTTGGGGTTCGGCACAACAGAACAGGGTACGTGCCCCGGCGACCAGGGGCGCCTCCATTTGGCCGAGGTGCGGCCGGCCGGCAGGCACCGCGGACAGCTCCCTGCATACCGTCGCAAGCCCTGCTCTCACGGCGTACGGAAGCTCTCCGCTCGATACTGGATATAGAGGACGGGACGCCGCTGTTCTTCGATCTTGTGACGTAGACCGCGGCACTTCCCCTCAGCGCGCATCGTTACCATGCGTGGACGCACATTCCGACGACCACTGACGACGAGGGACGGGCGAGCGCGTGGCCGAGGCGGCTGAATTCCAGAGGACCAGTGCCTCATCTGCCTGCCGGTGGCTGCGACGCACCGGCGCGCTGCTCGCTGGTGCGCCGCTGCTGGCCGGGCTGCTCCAGCTGCCCGCGGCGGCGCCCGCCCAGGCCGCCTCCTCGGGCAGGGTGTCCGTCTCCCTGGACTCGCTGACCCCCAGCGCCCCCACGGACGGGGACACGGTGACCGTGACGGGCACCGTGACCAACAACGGCAAGCAGAGCGTCACCGGCGCCCATGTGGGCCTGCACGTGGGCCCCATGCTGGACACCCGCTCGGGGATCGACTCCGTCGCCCAGCACTCCGACGACCTGACGGGCGGAACCGGCTCCGAGGTCGGCGGCAAGTACGTGGAGAAGTTCGCCAAGCTGTCCCCGGGCGTCGCGGAGCAGTTCAGCATCTCCGTCCCCGTGGACAAGCTCGACCTCGGCAACGACGGCGTCTACGAGTTCGATGTCACCCTCTCCGGCCAGACCGCCGCCCAGCCCTGGGACCAGGTGCTCGGCATCCAGCGCACGTTCCTGCCATGGCAGCCGTCCGAGGCCGACACCAAGACCAAGACGGCGTACCTGTGGCCGCTGATCTCCACGGTCCACATGACGGCCAAGACCGGCGCCGGCGAGCTCCAGACGCCGGTGTTCCGCAACGACAACCTGGCCAAGGAACTCGCGCCGGGCGGCCGGCTGGCCCAGATGGTGGACCTGGGCAAGGACCTGGACGTCACCTGGGTGATCGACCCCGACCTGCTGGCCTCGGTGGACGCGATGGCGACCGGCAACTACCGACTGCCGGGCAGCGGGGGCACCACCACACCCGGCCCGAAGGAGCACCAGGCGCTCGCCAAGCAGTGGCTGGCGAACCTGCAGGACGCGGTGGCGGGCAAGGAGGTCGTCGCGCTGCCCTTCGCCGACCCGGACCTGGCGTCCCTGGCTCACAACGGCACCAGCGTCACCGGCTCCCTCAGCCACCTCAAGGACGCCACCGACGTGGCCGCGACCACTGTCAAGACCGTGCTCCACGTCACACCGACCACCGACTTCGCCTGGCCGGTGGAGGGCGCCGTGGATCCGGCGATCATGAAGGTCGCGACCTCCGCCGGGGCCGACCACGTGATCGCCCGCAGCGACAGCCTCCAGGAGACCACCGGGCTGCCGTACACGCCCTCGGCCGCCCGACCGGTCGGCGGAGGCATCACAGCGGTGGTCTCCGACGCCCGGCTGTCCACGGCCTTCGAGGGCGATCTGACGAAGGCGGATTCGGCCACGCTCGCCGTGCAGGAGTTCCTGGCGCAGAGCCTCGAGGTGAACGCGCAGACGGACAAGCAGCGCAGCCTCGTGATCGCCCCGCAGCGCATGCCCACCGCGAGCCAGGCCCAGGCGATGGCGGCGGCGCTGAAGGCGCTCGAGGGCGGGAACTGGTCTCAGGCCCAGGACCTCACCGCAGCGGCCAAGGACAAGCCGGACCCGAACGCCACCACCCACATCCCTTCGGCATCCGCCTACCCCTCCTCGCTGCGCTCGCAGGAACTACCGCGGACGGCCTTCGAGCAGATCGCGCGCACCCAGGACAAGCTCGACAGCTTCCAGGTGATCCTCTCCGACCAGTCCCGCGTCGTCACCCCGTTCGGGCGGGCCATAAACCGTGAGATGTCCACGTCGTGGAACGGCGGCAGCTGGCACGCGCAGAACTACCGAGACGGTGTGGAAGGCTGGCTCGACGAGCTGGCCGACCAGGTCAAGCTGATCGACAAGTCGGAGACCAAGCTCTCCGGACGCAGCGCCACCATCCCGGTGACCGTCCAGAACAACCTCGTCCAGCCGGTCGGCCATCTGATTCTGCGCCTCACCTCGACCATGCCGACCCGTCTGAAGATCGGCGGCAAGGCCTACTCCGAGCAGCCGGTGGAGATCTCCGGCGGGCACAGCCAGTCCGTGAAGTTCACCACGTCGGCCAACGCCAACGGCCGGGTCACGGTGATCGCCCAGCTGTACACCGAGGACGGCCAGAAGTACGGCGACGCCGTCAGCTTCGATGTGAAGGTCACCGAGATCACGCCCACGGTGATGCTGGTCATCGGCGGCGGTGTGCTTCTCCTCGTCCTCGCCGGATTCCGGATGTACACCCAGCGCAAACGCGCATCCGCCCGCCAGGCGGAGGAGGACGGCCCCGACGCGGAAGAGCAGGACGCCGACGAGCCCGGGAACCCCGAGGCCCCCGCGGACCGTCTCCCGGAGGACCCGGAGGATTCGGTCTCTCGGGCCGGGGCAGACGACCGGAAGCACCCGAGTGACCCTGCGCCGGACACCGCACCGGAAAGCCCCGACCCGTCCGGGACGGGTGAGAGAGTGGACCGTTGAGCGATGTCGTGGCCGGTGGGCCAGGGACGATGAGGTGGGGTAAGCATGAACGCGCCGTACGACGGTGATCGCGGCCAGGGCGCGGCCGGCTCGGGCTACCCCGAGACACCGCCGGAGCCCGGCCAGGTACCGCCGCAGCCGGCGGCCGACATGTACCTCCAGGACGCCTACGACCAGGATCCCTACCGGGGACACGACCTCGCCGCCCAGGATCCCGTCGCCGAGGCGCTCTACGACCGCGCCGCGCACCCGCCGCCCGCTCAGGACGGCTACGGACAGCAGCCGCTCTACGGTCAGCCCGCCCAGTCTCCGCACGCACCCGACCCGCGGGTGTGGGCGCAGACGCCGGCGCCCGAGCCCGAGGGTGCCACCCCGCACCTGCCGTACGGCGACGACCCGCGCACCACCCAGTACGTGGGCGTCGACGACCTGGTCACGCACTCCGGCGAGGAGTACCACGAGCCGGACGCCTTCGCGCATCTGTTCAAGGACCAGCAGCACAGCGGTGGGCACGCACCCATGGATCCGCCCGGCTACGCGCAGCCGGCCGCCGCTCAGGGCACCGGGTACGGCCCCGCCGGCCAGTACCCTCCGGCACCCGGCCAGGGACCCCAGCAGGGCAACCTGTACGCCGAGGCGTCCTACCAGGCTGTCCCGGGGAACCCGGCGCAGCCGCCGGTGCCCGCCCCGGCCGCGGCGCCGGAGCCCGCCGGCCCGTACCGGGACGCGGAACCCGAGCCGGCGACGGCTCCCGCTCCCTCCGCCGCGCCCGCGAAGAAGGGCGGCAAGGCCGCCGGGCTGCTGAAGTCCAGTGCCGTGATGGCGGCGGGCACGATGGTCTCCCGCCTCACCGGTTTCATCCGCTCGGCGCTGATCGTCTCGGCGCTCGGCCTCAACTTCCTCGGCGACTCCTTCCAGGTCGCCTACCAGCTGCCGACGATGATCTACATCCTCACCGTCGGCGGTGGTCTCAACTCCGTCTTCGTGCCGCAACTGGTGCGGGCGATGAAGGAGGACGACGACGGCGGCGAGGCCTTCGCCAACCGTCTGCTGACCCTGGTGATGGTGGCTCTGGCCGCGCTGACCGGTCTCGCGATGTTCGCGGCACCGCTGCTGGTGCGCATGCTGTCCAACTCGGTCGCCTCCAACCCCGCGGCCAACGACGTGGCGGTCACCTTCACCCGCTACTTCCTGCCCTCGATCTTCTTCATGGGCATCCATGTGGTGATGGGTCAGATCCTCAACGCCCGCGGGAAGTTCGGCGCGATGATGTGGACGCCGGTCCTGAACAACATCGTCATCATCGTGACGCTCGGCATGTTCATCTGGGTCTACGGCACCGCCGCCAATTCCCACATGACCGTCACGAACATCCCGCCGGAGGGCCAGCGGCTGCTCGGCATCGGTGTGCTGCTCGGTCTGGTCGTCCAAGCCCTGGCGATGATCCCGTACCTGCGCGAGACGGGCTTCCGGATCCGGCTCCGGTTCGACTGGCGCGGCCACGGCCTGGGCAAGGCGGCGATGCTCGCCAAGTGGACGGTCCTGTTCGTCCTCGCCAACCAGGCCGGCGCCATGATCGTCACCCAGCTGTCCACGGCGGCCGGCAAGGACTCCGGCGTCGCGGGCACCGGGTTCGCCGCCTACGCCAACGCCCAGCTGATCTGGGGCCTGCCGCAGGCCATCATCACGGTGTCCCTCATGGCCGCCCTGCTGCCGCGCATCTCGCGCTCGGCCGCCGAGGGCGACGGCGGCGCGGTCCGCGACGACATCTCCCAGGGCCTGCGGACCACCGCGGTCGCCATCGTGCCGATCGCCTTCGGCTTCCTCGCGCTCGGCATCCCGATGTGCACGCTGATCTTCGGCTCCTCGGGCACCAGCTCGGCCACCAACATGGGCTACATGCTGATGTCCTTCGGCCTAGGCCTGATCCCGTACTCGGTGCAGTACGTCGTCCTGCGCGCCTTCTACGCGTACGAGGACACTCGCACGCCCTTCTACAACACCGTCATCGTCGCCGTCGTCAACGCGGGCGCCTCGGCGCTGTGCTACTTCCTGCTGCCCGCCCGCTGGGCGGTCGCCGGCATGGCGGCCGCGTACGGCCTGGCCTACGCGATCGGTGTGGGTGTCGCCTGGCGGCGGCTGCGCAAGCGGCTCGGTGGTGACCTGGACGGTGCCCGGGTGATGCGGACGTACGCGCGCCTGTGCATCGCCTCGGTGCCGGCGGCCCTGCTCAGCGGCGCGGTCTGCTACGGCATCGGGCGCACCCTCGGCCAGGGCGTCATCGGCTCCTTCGCCGCGCTGCTCGTCGGCGGGGCCGTTCTGCTCGGCATCTTCTTCGTCGCCGCCCGGCGGATGCGGATCGAGGAACTCAACTCGCTCGTGGGCATGGTCCGCGGGCGTCTGGGCCGCTGAGGCGGGGGTAGGCGCACAACCATCGTCCGCCGCTGTGTGTCGTGCATAGCGGCGGACTGTGGGCACAATTGGTTTCGGCGTCGGACAGCGCGCAACGGATGGGGAGGCAGGGACGACGGTGGCGGAACGGAGCACGGCTGCCGTCGACGTGGCAGACAACAGTGGCGAGCAGCCGCTGACCGCCAAGGCGGACCAGTCCACGGCCGACGGGGTGGCCAAGAACCCGGAGCGGGACACGGACAGCGACGAGGCACAGAGGAGCGGCAACGAGGGTTCCGGAAAGAAGGCCTCGCCTCCCGAACTGCACAGCGGTCACAAGCTCGCCAGACGCTACCGGCTGGAGGAGTGCGTCACCCGTCTGGACGGATTCAGCAGCTGGCGTGCGGTCGACGAAAAGCTCCGTCGTGCCGTCGGCGTCCACATCCTGCCCGCGCAGCACGTACGGGCCCGTTCCGTCCTTGCCGCCGCCCGTTCCTCCGCGCTGCTCGGCGACCCCCGTTTCGTGCAGGTCCTCGACGCCGTCGAGGAGAACGACCTCGTGTACGTCGTGCACGAGTGGCTGCCCGACGCCACCGAGCTGACCACGCTGGTCGCGACCGGCCCGCTGGAGCCGCACGACGCCTACCAGATGGTCAGTCAGGTCGCCTCCGCCATGGCCGCAGCGCACCGCGAAGGCCTCGCCCATCTCCGGCTCAATCCCAACGCCGTCCTGCGCGCCTCGACCGGCCAGTGGCGCATCCGGGGCCTCGCCGTGAACGCCGCGCTGCGCGGCATCAGCTCCGACACCCCGCAACGCACCGACACCGAAGCGATCGGCGCCCTGCTGTACGCGGCGCTGACCCAGCGCTGGCCGTACGAGAGCGACGCGTACGGCCTGTCCGGGCTGCCCAAGGGCGTCGGCCTCATCGCTCCGGACCAGGTGCGGGCCGGTGTTCACCGGGGCCTGTCCGAACTGGCCATGCGCGCACTCGCCAACGACGGGGCCACCGCCTCCCGTCACGAGGCCCCGTGCACCACGCCGGAAGAGCTGGTGAAGGCGATCGGCGAGATGCCGCGCATCCGCCCGCCGGAGCCGGCCTTCACGGCCCCGCCGGAGTACCAGCGCACGACCTACCAGCAGGGCACGTACGGCCGTCCCGCGCCGCGCCCCGGCGCCACCCAGCCGATCGCCACCCCACCGCCCCCGCTGCAGAGCCGTACCGGCAAAGTTCTGAAGTGGACGGTGTCCGCCCTCCTCATCGCCGCCCTCGGTCTGGGCAGCTGGCAGTTGGCGGACGCACTGATGGACAAGAGCGGCAAGTCCGAAGACACCAACAAGAGCCAGACGACGGACGACGGGGACAAGGGGTCCAAGACTTCGGCTTCCGGCAAGCCCATCGCCATCCAGAAGGCGCGTGACTTCGACCCGTTCAGCGCAGACCACTCCGAGAAGCCCGAAGACGTGGGAAAGGTCTACGACAACAGTCCTTCCACCTACTGGCAGACGGACTTCTACCTCAGCCCCAAGTTCGGAAACCTGAAACCAGGCGTCGGGGTCATCCTCGACCTGGGCCAGGTCCAACAGGTCGGAAAGGCAACCGTCACCTTCCTGGGGGAGACCTCGGTCGAGCTTCGTGCCGCGAGTGCTGACGCCGGATCGGAACCGACATCGTTCGACGCCTACAGCAAGGCTGCCAGCGGCTCGGGCACGACGGTGACACTCAAGCCCGACAAGCCCCTCAAGACCCGGTACCTCCTGGTGTGGCTGACTGAGCTGCCCTCGGACGGGGCGGGCCACTGGCGGGGCAGAGTGGCAGACGTCAAGGTGACCAGCTGAGGTCTCCACTCGGGAGGGGCAGATGGCGGAGGGCGCCGGATACGACCGGGTGAGCGACAAGGATCTCCTCGCCCGTCATGTGGAAGGCGATCCCGATGCCTTCGGTGAGATCGTGCGGCGGCATCGGGATCGGCTGTGGGCGGTCGCACTGCGGACGCTGGGGGACCGTGAGGAGGCCGCCGATGCGGTCCAGGACGCCCTGGTGTCGGCCTACCGGGCTGCGCATACCTTTCGGGGGCAGTCGGCGGTCACGACCTGGCTGCACCGGATCACGGTGAACGCCTGCCTGGACCGCGCCCGCAAGGCAGCCTCGCGGAAGACCGCGCCGGTCGACGACACCGAGCGGCTCGAGCAGCTCCTGGAGCCGCACGAGTCGGCCTCGGCTCCGGCCGAGAGGAACGACGTCCAGCGCCAACTCCTCGAAGCGCTCGGCACCCTGCCGCACGAGCAGAGGGCCGCGCTGGTCCTCGTGGACATGCAGGGCTATCCCGTGGCTGAGGCCGCACGGATCCTGGACGTGCCGACGGGCACGGTGAAAAGCCGGTGCGCCCGGGGCAGAGCCCGGCTGCTGCCTCTGCTCACTCATCTACGGCCCGAAGGTTCCGGAAGCGGAAAAGAACCCGGCGGGGGACGGAACCGGGTGGAGGGGACATCCGTCCCACCGGCAACGGGGGCTCCGAACGGAAGCCCCGAGGACGCGGGACCGAGCGATTCAGCCGTAGTGAAGGGCGGAGGTGGGCGAGCGTGAGTTCCACGACAGACACGGCCGGGCACCCGGACGTCGCGGAGATCTCCGACCTCACCGAAGGCCTGCTGGCTCCGGATCGCAGCGCGGACATACGGCGTCATCTGGAGACGTGTGAGCTGTGTGCGGACGTCCATACCTCGCTGGAGGAGATCCGGGGGCTGCTGGGATCCGTATCAGAAGCGGAGCGAATGCCGGCCGACGTGGCCGAGCGTATTGATGCCGCACTCGCCGCTGAGGCACTGCTCAGCCTCTCCATCCCGGAACCGCTGAGCGCCCAGGTCTCCGTGGAGACCGATCCGGGGCATGGGGACGACAACGGTCATGTTTCACGTGAAACATCGCTCCCTTCGGATCGGCCCGCCGGCCGTCCTCAGGCTGCGACCGGTCCGGGACGCAAGGGGCGTCAGCGGGGCTGGCGCCGGCGGCGTGTGGTCCTGGGGACCGTCCTGACCGCGGCCGTCCTGGGGGTGGGGTCACTGGTGCTGCAGTCGCTCGGCGATCACTCCTCCGACACCACGGCCCATGGAAAGCCGACGCCTTCCGTCGGTCCCTTCTCCGGCGCGAGTGTCCAGAGCCAGGTGAAGGATCTGCTCACCAACAAGAAGAACTCCCCCCTCGGCCAGCGACCTCGATCGGGCCTAGAGTCCGAGCACAACACCCCTCACTCGACCGAGAGCGCTAACACCTTGATCCAGACCGATGTCGCAGTTCCCGACTGCGTCCGGGCCGCGCTCCACCGAGGCGACGACGTCCTGGGCGCCAAGACAGGAACGTACGACGGGAAGTCCGCCTATCTGGTCGTGGTGCCCGACGCCGCCGACAGCGCACGCGTCACGGTCTACATCGTCGACGCGGCCTGCATCCGGCAACAACCCGGCTCCACCGGCACGCTTCTTCTGAAGCAGTCCCTCGCCCGCCCCTGAGTCTGCTCGACATTCTGCTCGACCGCTCCTTCCGTGGCTCGACGCACGCGTGTGCCCCGGCACACCGGGAATGCGCGCCCCGTAGGATCCGTTGGGTGGGGTGAGAGTCCTGAAAGGGTCTCCCACCGGTCGACTGACACAGACCAGAGACGAGGAATCAAGCCGTGAGCGACGTCCGTAACGTGATCATCATCGGCTCCGGGCCCGCAGGCTACACGGCGGCGCTCTACACCGCGCGCGCGTCGCTGAAGCCCCTGGTGTTCGAGGGAGCCGTCACCGCCGGTGGCGCGCTGATGAACACCACCGAGGTCGAGAACTTCCCGGGCTTCCGCGACGGCATCATGGGCCCCGAGCTCATGGACAATATGCGGGCGCAGGCCGAGCGCTTCGGCGCCGAGCTCATTCCGGACGACATCGTCTCCGTCGACCTGAGTGGTGAGATCAAGACCGTCACCGACACCGCCGGCACCGTTCACCAGGCGAAGGCCGTCATCGTCGCCACGGGCTCCCAGCACCGCAAGCTGGGCCTGCCCAACGAGGACGCGCTGTCCGGTCGCGGTGTCTCCTGGTGTGCGACCTGCGACGGCTTCTTCTTCAAGGACCAGGACATCGCCGTGATCGGCGGCGGTGACACCGCGATGGAGGAGGCCACCTTCCTCTCGCGGTTCGCCAAGTCCGTGACGATCGTCCACCGCCGGGACACGCTGCGTGCCTCCAAGGCGATGCAGGAGCGTGCCTTTGGCGACCCGAAGATCAAGTTCGTGTGGGACAGCGAGGTCGCCGAGATCCAGGGCGAGCAGAAGCTCTCCGGTCTGAAGCTGCGCAACGTCAAGACCGGCGAACTGTCGGAGCTGCCCGCGACCGGTCTGTTCATCGCGATCGGCCACGACCCGCGCACCGAGCTGTTCAAGGGCCAGCTGGACCTGGACGAGGAGGGCTATCTGAAGGTCGCCTCCCCGTCCACCCGCACCAATGTGACCGGCGTCTTCGCCGCCGGTGACGTGGTCGACCACACCTACCGCCAGGCGATCACCGCGGCCGGCACCGGCTGCTCCGCCGCTCTGGACGCCGAGCGCTTCCTCTCCGCCCTGGCGGACGAGGACAAGGCCGAGCCCGAGAAGTCCGCCGCCGTCTGACCTTCCCCTTCCCCCCGCCCCACCGCACGATCGAGTTAAGGAGCCCGCCGTGGCCGGCAGCCTGAAGAATGTGACCGACGATTCCTTCGAGCAGGACGTCCTCAAGAGCGACAAGCCCGTCCTGGTGGACTTCTGGGCCGCCTGGTGCGGTCCGTGCCGCCAGATCGCTCCGTCCCTGGAGGCGATCGCTGCCGAGTACGGCGAGAAGATCGAGGTCGTCAAGCTGAACATCGACGAGAATCCGGGCACGGCCGCCAAGTACGGCGTCATGTCCATCCCCACCCTGAACGTCTACCAGGGTGGCGAGGTCGCCAAGACCATCGTCGGTGCCAAGCCGAAGGCCGCGATCGTTCGCGACCTCGAGGAGTTCATCGCCGAGTAAGGCGGAGAACCGTGCTGTCCGCGCGGCGGCGCATGTTTCACGTGAAACACGAATGGGCCAACCCTTCCGGGTTGGCCCATTCGCTTATGTCACCGTGCTGACGCTACAGCGGCCTCAGCGCCGGCTCCTTCTGAACCGCTCCGAGAAGCCGGTCGAGCGCCATCTCCACGTCTTCCTTCCAGGAGAGGGTCGACCGCAGCTCCAACCGCAGTCGGGGATGCGTGGGATGCTGCCGGACCGTTTTGAAGCCGACGGCCAGAAGATGATCCGCCGGCAGCAGGCAGGCGGGTTCCTTCCAGCGAGCGTCGCCGAAGGCTTCGATGGCCTTGAAGCCTCGGCGCAGCAGATCCTTAGCGACCGTCTGCACGAGCACTCGGCCCAGCCCCTGTCCCTGATAGCCGGGCATGATGAACGCCGTCATCAGCTGCACGGCATCCGGTGAGACGGGACTCGTGGGAAAGGCCGTCGAGCGCGGTACATAGGCCGGAGGGGCATAGAGAACGAAACCCACCGGTACATCATCGACGTACACCACCCGGCCGCACGATCCCCAGTCCAGCAGGACTGCCGAGATCCAGGCTTCCTTCTCCAGTGCCGACGTCCCCGCCCTTACCGCCGCTTCGCCGCTGACGGGGTCCAGCTCCCAGAAGACACACGACCGACAGCGTTGGGGAAGGTCCTGAAGGTTGTCCAGCGTGAGCGGCACGAGCCGACGCCCCATGAAGGCTGTTCCTCGCTTCCTTCGCCCGCCGCATCACGCGCAGCTGTCAGAGCGCTCCGCTCCCTGAGCAGGCTGCCGACGAATCCGCCGACTGCTCCAAGGCTCAGGCCCGCGCTCACCAGTCCGGTGCGGCTCATCGATCGCATGGCCCCGTCTCCCCACTCAGAGATGCAGATGCTGTCCGGTGGATGCGCCATACCCGTTCGCATCGTATCCGCGATGCGATTCGCTCGATACCGCCTCAAAGCAAAGAGCGAGCCGTGTTCCGGCATACACCGGACACGGCCCGCTCTGTGCATGGCCGAGTGGGTCGGGCCAGGATCAGTCCTCCTGGTCGTCCGTCGCGTCCTGCAGCTCCTGATTCAGCACCGGACCCTCACCAGGAGCGAGCGTGCTCAGGATCCGCTGCAGATCGTCCACCGAGGCGAACTCAACGGTGATCTTGCCCTTCTTCTGGCCGAGGTCGACCTTCACCCGTGTCTCGAAGCGGTCCGACAGGCGGGTCGCCAGCTCGTTCAGGGCCGGGGACAGCCGGGAGCCGGCGCGCGGCCCCTTGGGACGCTGAGGCTTCTGGGGCCGCGAACCCATGAGGGTCACGATCTCCTCGACGGCTCGTACCGACAGCCCCTCGGCCACGATGCGGTGAGCCAGCCGGTCCTGCTCCTCGGAGTCCTCGATGGACAACAGTGCCCGGGCATGCCCGGCGGAGAGGACACCGGCAGCCACCCGCTTCTGGACGGCCGGCGAGAGCTTCAGCAGACGCAGCGTATTGGAGACCTGGGGCCGGGAGCGCCCGATCCGGTCGGCAAGCTGGTCGTGCGTGCAGTTGAAGTCCTTCAGCAGCTGGTCGTAGGCAGCCGCCTCCTCCAGCGGGTTCAGCTGTGCACGGTGGAGGTTCTCCAGCAGCGCGTCCAGGAGGAGCTTCTCGTCCTCCGTGGCCCGGACGATCGCCGGGATGGCCTCCAGACCGGCCTCGCGGCAGGCCCGCCAGCGGCGCTCGCCCATGATCAGCTCATAGCGGGCGGGACCCAGCTGCCGTACGACGACCGGCTGGAGGAGCCCGACCTCCTTGATGGAGGTGACCAGCTCCTGGAGCGCGTCCTCGTCGAAGACATCGCGCGGCTGGCGTGGGTTGGGCGAGATGGCGTCGAGGGGGATTTCGGCGAAGTGCGCGCCCATGGGAGCAGTCGGCGTCTCCATGACGGGGCTTGCCGGAGGCTCCTCGGTTTCATGTGAAACAGGCGGCAGTGTGGCCACCTTCGCCGCGGCAACCCCGCGGTCGTTCGTCAGCGCCGGGACGGCTGCGGGGGAGGCGGAGGCCCCTCCTCCTCCTCCCAGCGCGGCCGGAGCCGGCGTCTTCTCCGTCGGGGCAGCGGGGATCAGTGCGCCGAGACCACGCCCCAGCCCCCTCCGTCGCTCACTCACTGGATCCCCTCCACCATGCTCGGATCGTTCTGGGCGCCGATGTGGGCCTGGCTCGCGTCATAGCTGATGCCGCTGCCCTTCAGCGCGATTTCTCGGGCCGCCTCAAGATACGAGAGAGCACCGCTCGATCCAGGATCGTAAGTCAGCACTGTCTGCCCGTAACTCGGCGCCTCGGAGATACGGACCGAGCGGGGAATGCTTGTCCGCAGTACCTCGTCGCCGAAGTGGGTGCGCACCTCTTCCGCGACCTGGGAGGCGAGACGCGTCCGGCCGTCGTACATGGTGAGCAGGATGGTCGACACATGCAGCGTGGGGTTGAGGTGCCCCCGCACCAGGTCGACGTTGCGCAGCAGCTGGCCCAGACCCTCCAGTGCGTAGTACTCGCACTGGATCGGGATGAGGACCTCCTGCCCCGCCACCAGCGCGTTGACCGTCAACAGGCCGAGCGAGGGCGGGCAGTCGATGAGGATGTAGTCCAGCGGCTGTTCATAGGCCTGGATCGCCCGCTGCAGTCGGCTCTCACGGGCCACCAGGGACACCAACTCGATCTCCGCACCGGCGAGATCGATGGTGGCGGGAGCACAGAAGAGTCCCTCGACATCGGGGACCGGCTGGACGACCTCGGCGAGAGGCTTGCTCTCCACCAACACGTCGTAGATGGAGGGAACTTCTGCGTGGTGGTCGATTCCGAGGGCGGTGGACGCGTTGCCCTGCGGGTCGAGGTCAATCACCAGGACCCGGCCGCCGTGCAGAGCCAGCGAAGCAGCAAGATTGACGGTGGTCGTCGTCTTACCCACGCCGCCCTTCTGGTTGGCGACCACGATGACTCTGGTCTGCTCGGGCCGTGGCAGGCCTTCGCCGGCGCGGCCCAGAGCCTCTACCGCCAGTTGGGCCGCACGACCGATCGGAGTGTCGTCCATCGGAGGCGGTGTTTCACGTGAAACATCCACCCCCATCGACTCGGTACGGGGACCGGGGACCGGATCGGTCATCGGTCCCGCGATGTTGGCGTCGGACCGCAAGGATTCACTCTCCTCGACTTCAGGCTCGCAATGAACAGAGCCTCCCATGTCTTCGGGGTCGTGAACCAGTGAGGCCTGGTGTTCTGTGGAGAAATCCACCTCTGTGGACAACTCCATGCCCCTGGAGAGGGACGAAGTGCCCTGTGGCAAGGGTGGAGAGCCCTGGGACAGCGACGGGGTTCCCCGGGAGACGGAATCCTCCCCCAGGGAACCGAGGGGCTTGCGGTCGCGCGGTTCGGCCGCAGCGCGGCCACGACTGATGATCCCGTGCAGAAGTGAGCGACGTTTCACGTGAAACACGATGCACAGCGACGGCGATCGGACCTTCGCGACACTCCGGCCTGCGTAGGTTTGGCAGCTTGTGTGGAGTACGTCTCACCGTCAGGACGGATCAGAGACGCGCCTGCTCCTGCTCAACGTCGACGGCGGGCCCGACCAGTCCGGGCCGCCTTGGCACGCTTGGCCGCGAACCGCACGCCGCCCGGGCTCTCCCCGACCTCGACCCGCACCACCGTGGACATCGGGTCCACGATGCCCTCACCCACATGCAGGATCGACGTCTCCACCGCACCGAGCTTGCTGAGTGCCGTCGCCGCGGCCTTCAGCTCCTCCTCGGCGGTGTCTCCCTTCAGCGCGAGCATCTCGCCGTAGGGACGCAGTAGCGGGATGCCCCAGGCGGCCAGGCGGTCCAGTGGGGCCACGGCTCGGGCCGTCACCACATGGACCGGCGGCAGCTTGCCCAGGACCTCCTCGGCACGGCCTCGCACCACCGTGACGTGATCCAGGCCAAGCAGCTCGACGACCTCGGTGAGGAAGGTGGTGCGCCGCAGCAATGGCTCCAGAAGAGTGATGTTCAGGTCGTCCCTGACCAGGGCCAGCGGGATACCGGGCAAGCCGGCACCGGAGCCGACATCGCAGACCGTCACTCCCTCGGGGACGGCCTCGGAGAGCACCGCACAGTTCAGCAGGTGCCGCTCCCACAGGCGGGGCACTTCCCGCGGGCCGATCAGGCCACGCTGCACGCCCGCCTCGGCGAGCAGCTCCGCGTAGCGAACCGCATCGGCGAAGCGATCACCAAACACTTCCCGCGCCTGCTCGGGCGCGGGGGGAAGCTCCGCTGCCTCCGTCACGGGGACCGTCCTTCCGTACAGCGCCGGCGCTTCGCGCACCGGCCACCAGAACTACCAGGCTGACAAACTTCGGCCCCGTCTGCTCAACAGACGGGGCCGGTGAAACGTGGGGGCCGATCAGGCGGGCAGCACGACGACGAACCGCTGCGGTTCCTCGCCCTCGGACTCGCTGCTCAGTCCCGCGGCCTTGACCGCGTCGTGCACGACCTTGCGCTCGAACGGGGTCATCGGATTGAGCTTGACGGGCTCGCCGGTGTTCTTCGCCTCGGCGGCGGCCTTGGCACCGATCTCGGACAGCTCGGCCCGCTTCTTGGCCCGGTAACCCGCGATGTCCAGCATGAGCCGGCTGCGGTCGCCGGTCTCCCGGTGCACGGCCAGGCGCGTCAGCTCCTGCAGTGCCTCCAGCACCTCGCCGTCCCGGCCGACCAGCTTCTGCAGGTCCCGGCCGCCGGTGTCGCTGATGATCGACACGGAGGCGCGGTCGGCCTCGACGTCCATGTCGATGTCGCCGTCGAGGTCGGCGATGTCCAGCAGACCCTCCAGGTAGTCCGCCGCGATCTCACCCTCCTGTTCCAGGCGGGTCAGGGCGTCTGCACCCTCGGCAGCGGCAGAGGTGGTGCCTTCCGTCACGGGATGGGCTCCTTCTTACTTCTTGGACGGGGACTTGGGCCGCTGCGGGCCACCCTTGCGCTGGCCGGACTGGGCCTTGCTGCGGGTGCCGGAGCCGGGCTTCGGGGCCTGCTGGGCAGCGGTGGGCTTGGCGTCCTGCGGCTCGTCGGACTTCTCCAGCGAGGTGGACCCGCCCGTCTGCTTGGGCCCGCCGGACTGACGCTGTGACTTGGACTGGCGCTTGGGCTGCTGGCGCCGGGGCGCGGTGCCGGCCTCCGAGGTGGTCTCCACACCGTCCGCGGTCTGCGCCGTGTCCTGGGCCACGCTCTTCACCACGGTGCCGTCGGACTGGGCGGCGAGACCGGCCTTGTTCACGGCGTTGATGAACTTGCGCTCGAACTCGTTGCGGTCCCGGCCCTTCGCGACGATCGCCTTGACGATGGCCTTCTCGCTGCGCCGGCGGACCTTGCCGTGCTGGGTGACGTGCTTGGTCAGGCGCTCCAGGTAGGCGGCCTGGGCCTTGGAACCCGGGGTCGGGTTGTTGTGGATGACGTACATCTGCTGGCCCATGGTCCACACGTTGGTGGTCAGCCAGTAGACGAGGACACCGACCGGGAAGTTGATACCGAAGACGGCGAACATGACCGGGAAGACGTACATCAGCATCTTCTGCTGCTGCATGAACGGCGTCTTCACCGTCGTGTCGACGTTCTTCGTCATCAGCTGGCGCTGCGTGTAGAACTGCGAGAACGACATCAGGATGATCATGACCGCGGTCACGACCCGGACGTCGGTCAGCGTGGCGCCCAGCGCCGCGACCTTGTCCGAGCTGTCCATGAACTTCGCGGCCAGCGGGGCGCCGAAGATGTGCGCCTTACGGGCGCTGGCGAGCAGCGGCTCGTTGATGACGCCGATCGGCTTGGCCGTCGCGATGCCGTTGAGCACGTGGTACAGGGCGAAGAAGAACGGGGACTGCGCCAGGATGGGAAGGCACGAGGAGAGCGGGTTGGTACCCGACTCCTTGTACAGCTTCATCATCTCTTCGGACTGACGCTGCTTGTCGTTCTTGTAGCGCTCCTGGATTTTCTTCATCTCTGGCTGGAGCGTCTGCATGGCCCGGGTCGCCTTGATCTGCTTCACGAAGAGCGGGACCAGGCAGATGCGGATCAGGATCACCAGGGACACGATGGACAGGCCCCAGGCCCACCCGGTGTCAGCACCGAAGATCGCGCCGTACACCTTGTGGAACTGGACGATGACCCATGAAACGGGTGTCGTGATGAAGCTGAAGAGGCTGGCAATCGTGTCCACTAATCATGCTCCTTGGGCATGGGACGAGGTCTCTGCGGCCGGGCTCGAAGGAGGACCGGAAAGAGGCTTCGCTTCGGTGGCCGGTTCGGCGGCGGAGGGCCCGCCCTTGCGTGCGCGCCAAGCGTTGCGCAGCATTTCGTGCCACCGCGGTCGCTTGCGCGGCGGGACGTAGTCCACACCGCCCAGCGACCACGGATTGCACCGGAGGATGCGCCAGGCGGTGAGTGCCGTTCCCTTGATCGCACCGTGCCGGTCGATGGCCGTGTAGCCGTAGTGGGAGCACGACGGGTAGTACTTGCACACCGGCCCCAGCAATGGACTGATCGTCCACTGGTACAGCTTGATCAGAGCCAGCAGCGGGTACTTCATCGCGCGCCCCCTCCCAGCAGCCGCTGAACGGCGGCGTCCAGGTCTCGGGCCAGCTGTGCGTGGTCTGCGTCGCCCGCTCCGGGCAGCGCTCGTACGACTACCAGGCTACCGGGGGGAAACAGGGCGACTCGGTCACGCATCAGATGACGCAGTCTGCGCTTCACTTTGTTGCGCACGACCGCGCCACCCACGGCCTTGCTCACGACGAAACCCGCACGCGTCGAGGGAGCGCTCTCCCCAGGCGCGTGCGGGTCCGTGGCACCGCTACGAAGGTGGACGACGAGGGTCGGGCGTCCTGCCCGGCGACCTCGTCGGACCGCGGTCGCGAAGTCCTCGCGCCGCCTCAGCCGGTTCTCGGTGGGCAGCACGACGTCATGACCCGATCGGGATCAGGCGGACAGACGGGCGCGACCCTTGCTACGGCGGGACGCGAGAATCGCGCGGCCGGCACGGGTGCGCATACGCAGCCGGAAGCCGTGGGTCTTCGCGCGACGACGGTTGTTCGGCTGGAAGGTGCGCTTGCTCACTCGGGGGCTCCAGAAAGAAATCGGTAGTTGCGGGGTGCCGTCTTGGCTGTCACCGTGCGCCCACGAGTAGCTCGCGTCACGCCCGAGTGCACCGCTTCCCGATCACCTGACGTGACCTGTGCCCATCGGAGGCAGGCGGCAGCAGCCATCGACAACTCGACCTGGTTACGGTACGCGGGGCTGCGCCATCCGGTCAAACCGAGGGTCACGGAGAGACACTATCCACAGGCTGGGGACAACAACTTGAACCGCACCCGCCGCGCTGACTACCGTGGCTGAACTCCGATTCGTTCTTTTGTCCCCCGCCCCGGCGGGTTTGACCCACCCGACCACCCGAAGTACCCCCCGACCCGTCCCGCGATCACACGTTCGTGGGACCTGTGAGAGAGCGTGCCCTGTGGCTGACGTACCCGCCGATCTTGCCGCAGTGTGGCCGCGAGTACTGGAGCAGCTCCTCGGAGAGGGCCGCGGACAGGGTGTCGAGGCGAAGGACGAGCACTGGATCCGGCGCTGCCAGCCGCTCGCGCTGGTCGCGGACACCGCTCTGCTCGCCGTACCGAACGAATTCGCGAAGGGCGTACTGGAGGGCCGTCTCGCGCCGGTCGTCAGCGAGACACTGAGCCGCGAGTGCGGCCGCCCCATCCGTATCGCCATCACCGTGGACGACTCCGCGGGCGAGCCGCCGGCCCCCACGGCGCCGGTGCAGCAGCCGCCCAAGCCGCGCTACGAAGAGCCCGAGCTGCCGTCCGGCCCGTCCTACGAGGAACGGTCCTACGAGGAACGGTCCTACGAGGGCTACGGCCGCCACCGTGCCGTCGAGCAGCCGCCGGCCGAGCAGCAGCCCCGCCCCGACCAGCTGCCCGCCGGCCGCGCGGACCAGCTTCCCGTCGTACGCCCGGCTTATCCCTCCGAGTACCAGCGCCGCGAACCCGGCGCCTGGCCGCGGCCCACCCAGGACGAGTACGGCTGGCAGCAGCCGCGGCTCGGCTTCCCCGAGCGCGACCCGTACGCATCACCGTCGTCCCAGGACGCCTACGGCTCCGGACCGGAGGGCTACGGCTCGCCGTCCCCGGACTACCGCTCGCCGGGCCGGGACCGGCCGTCGTACGAGCAGCAGCGCGGCGACTACGACAATCCGCGCGCCGACTACGACTCGGGGCGTCCGGACTACGACTCCATGCGCACCGAGTACGACCAGCGCGACCCCGTCCGCCGTGAGCTGCCCGAGCAGCCGACGGGTGGCGGCCCGGCGCACCGCGGCGGCCCCGGCCGCCCGGACCTGCCCGCGACAGGCGCCCCCGGCCCGCTGGCCGCACAGCCCGCGCCGGCGAGCGGTCCCGGCGAGCCGACGGCACGGCTGAACCCGAAGTACCTCTTCGACACGTTCGTCATCGGCGCCTCCAACCGGTTCGCGCACGCGGCCGCGGTCGCCGTCGCCGAAGCACCGGCGAAGGCGTACAACCCCCTCTTCATCTATGGGGAGTCGGGGCTCGGCAAGACGCATCTGCTGCACGCGATCGGGCACTACGCGCGAAGCCTCTACCCGGGCACGCGCGTGCGCTATGTGAGCTCGGAGGAGTTCACCAACGAGTTCATCAACTCCATCCGCGACGGCAAGGGCGACAGCTTCCGCAAGCGCTACCGTGAGATGGACATCCTGCTCGTCGACGACATCCAGTTCCTCGCGGACAAGGAGTCGACGCAGGAGGAGTTCTTCCACACCTTCAACACGCTCCACAACGCCAACAAGCAGATCGTGCTCTCCTCCGACCGGCCGCCGAAGCAGCTGGTCACGCTGGAGGACCGGCTGCGGAACCGTTTCGAGTGGGGTCTGATCACCGATGTCCAGCCGCCCGAGCTGGAGACGCGTATCGCGATCCTGCGCAAGAAGGCGGTGCAGGAACAGCTGAACGCGCCGCCGGAGGTGCTGGAGTTCATCGCCTCCCGGATCTCGCGGAACATCCGTGAGCTGGAGGGCGCGCTGATCCGGGTGACGGCGTTCGCCTCGCTCAACCGGCAGCCGGTCGACCTCGGCCTGACCGAGATCGTCCTGAAGGACCTGATCCCCGGTGGCGAGGACTCCGCCCCCGAGATCACGGCCACGGCGATCATGGCGGCCACCGCGGACTACTTCGGGCTGACGGTGGAGGACCTGTGCGGCACCTCGCGCGGTCGCGCGCTGGTCACCGCGCGGCAGATCGCCATGTACCTGTGCCGGGAGCTGACCGATCTGTCGCTGCCGAAGATCGGGGCGCAGTTCGGCGGGCGTGACCACACCACCGTCATGCACGCCGACCGCAAGATCCGGGCGCTGATGGCCGAGCGGCGGTCGATCTACAACCAGGTGACCGAGCTGACGAACCGGATCAAGAACGGCTGACGGCGGCTGCGCCTGGCCTCCGCCGACGTCGAGGGCGCCTTCGGGACACATGTCCCGGAGGCGCCCTTTGGCATGCGCCCCCGTGCCGCGCGCGGGGTCTCCCGGGCCCCTGAGGCACCGGGGGAGGTACGGCTGCCCGCCGCTGCATGGGCACGGCCGAGGGCTGTGGAGTGTTCCTCGTTCGCCCACCGGGTGTTCGATTAAGTGCCGGGTTACGGCCATCCTCCACAGATTCGCTGGGTTTCTTCCGTCCACATGCTGGGGACTGTCGAGTTGTCCCGAACGGCGTCCACAGGGAGCCCGTTCATACGACGTTCGCCCAGCTCAGCTGCCTGTGGAATCGTGGATGAACGATCTCCACAGACTGTGGACGAAGGAAAGATCCACAGGCTGTGCACGAAGTTTTCCACTGACACCCCACAGGCTGGAGCCGGTTGTCCCCAGTGATCACCGGCTTCTCCACATGGCTGTCCACTGTTCGGCAACGCGACGCACCCGCTCACCTCGTCGAGTGAAAGCCGTCACACGAAGGTGCCGGATTGGGGTGTGGGAAACGTGGGTAAACCTGGGGACGCAGCTGGGGAGAACTGCCCTCAGGCTGTGGGCGGGGTGTGCAGAACTTTCCGTTCTCCACAGATGCACCCGGTTGTCCACCGCCGCCACCCACAGGCCCCGTGGACAAAATCTCGGCTCTGAGCTGGGCAAACGAGGTTATCCACGGTATCCACAGGCCCTACTACTACTCCCGACTAGAGAGAGTCCGGCAATCGATTTGAAGCGGGGCCTGTGCACAACTCGCCGTCTCGTGCCCGGCTGCCTCCCGGAGCGACTTGACCCCGACGGGCACCTACTGTCAGTGCGGTGCGTCAGACTGGTCCCCGGTGTCCTTCCCTTCGCAGCGGGCGGTGACACCGAGTCGGAGGACTCAGTAGCAACAGCAGGAGGCGGCTTACGGTGAAGATCCGGGTGGAACGCGACGTACTCGCGGAGGCAGTGGCGTGGGCGGCACGCAGCCTCCCGGCCCGTCCGCCGGCGCCTGTCCTCGCCGGCCTTCTCCTCAAGGCCGAGGACGGCCAGCTGAGCCTGTCGAGCTTCGACTACGAGGTCTCCGCGCGGGTGTCCGTGGAAGCCGAGGTCGAGGAGGAGGGCACCGTCCTCGTCTCCGGCCGACTGCTCGCCGACATCTCCCGCGCTCTGCCCAACCGGCCGGTGGAGATTTCCACAGACGGTGTACGGGCGACGGTGGTCTGCGGGTCCTCCCGGTTCACCCTGCACACCCTGCCTGTGGAGGAGTACCCGGCGCTGCCGCAGATGCCGAACGCCACCGGCACCGTCCCCGGCGAGGTCTTCGCGGCCGCCGTGTCCCAGGTGGCCATCGCGGCCGGCCGGGACGACACGCTGCCCGTCCTCACCGGTGTGCGCATCGAGATCGAGGGCGACACGGTCACCCTGGCCTCCACCGACCGCTACCGCTTCGCCGTCCGCGAGTTCCTGTGGAAGCCGGAGAACCCGGACGCCTCCGCGGTCGCCCTGGTCCCGGCCAAGACGCTGCTGGACACCGCCAAGTCCCTCGGCGCCGGTGACAGCGTCACCCTGGCGCTGTCCGGCTCGGGCGCGGGCGAGGGCCTGATCGGTTTCGAGGGCGCCGGGCGGCGTACGACCACCCGGCTGCTCGAGGGCGACCTGCCGAAGTACCGCACGCTGTTCCCGACCGAGTTCAACTCCGTCGCCGTGATCGAGACCGCGCCCTTCGTGGAGGCCGTCAAGCGCGTGGCGCTGGTGGCCGAGCGGAACACCCCGGTGCGGCTGAGCTTCGAGCAGGGCGTGCTGATCCTGGAGGCGGGCTCCAGCGACGACGCACAGGCTGTGGAAAGGGTCGACGCCCAGCTGGACGGCGACGACATCTCCATCGCCTTCAACCCGACGTTCCTGCTGGACGGTCTGAGCGCGATCGACTCCCCGGTGGCTCAGCTGTCGTTCACGACGTCCACGAAGCCGGCGCTGCTCAGCGGGAGGCCGGCGCTGGATGCCGAGGCCGACGACGCGTACAAGTACCTGATCATGCCGGTCCGGCTCAGCGGCTGACCGTTCGTCCACAGCTGTGCACAGCGCCGGGTGCCTGGTGTGGGCGCCCGGGTGCCTGTGGAAAAGCGCAGGTCGCAGGCCCCACGCATGAGCGCGTATGCCCACAGCTGTGCGTGAAGGGGCGGGTTTAGGCTCGCCTTCGGCACCTCGTGCCTCTCACGCCACACAGCGACCTAAGGAACACAACTGATGGAGCTCGGTCTCGTCGGCCTCGGCAAGATGGGCGGCAACATGCGCGAGCGGATCCGCCGCGCGGGCCACACCGTCATCGGATACGACCGCAACGCGGACCTCGCGGATGTCCACAGCCTGGAAGAGCTTGTGGGCAAGCTCAGCGGTCCGCGCGTGGTCTGGGTGATGGTCCCGGCCGGCGAGCCCACCCAGTCGACCATCGACCAGCTGGCCGAGCTGCTGGAGCCCGGCGACGTGGTCGTGGACGGCGGCAACTCCCGCTGGACGGACGACGAGAGGCACGCCGAGGAGCTGGCGGCCAAGGGCATAGGCTTCGTCGACTGCGGCGTCTCCGGCGGCGTCTGGGGCCTGGAGAACGGGTACGCGCTGATGTACGGCGGCGACGCCGAGAACGTCGCCAAGGTGCAGCCGGTCTTCGACGCGCTGAAGCCGGAGGGCGACTTCGGCTCGGTGCACGCCGGCAAGGTCGGCGCGGGCCACTTCGCGAAGATGGTCCACAACGGCATCGAGTACGCCATGATGCAGGCCTACGCCGAGGGCTGGGAGCTGCTGGAGAAGGTGGACTCCGTGGAGAACGTCCGCGAGGTCTTCCGCTCCTGGCAGGAGGGCACCGTCATCCGCTCCTGGCTGCTCGACCTCGCGGTCAACGCGCTGGACGACGACGAGCACCTGGAGGGCCTGCGCGGTTATGCACAGGACTCCGGTGAGGGACGCTGGACTGTGGAGGCCGCGATCGACAACGCGGTGCCGCTGCCGGCGATCACCGCGTCGCTGTTCGCGCGGTTCTCCTCCCGCCAGGAGGACTCGCCGCAGATGAAGATGATCGCCGCGCTGCGCAACCAGTTCGGCGGTCACGCCGTAGCGAAGAAGTAATCCACAGATCCACCGGGGCGCCCGGCGCGTCCTGTGGATCCACAGCTCATCAGCACTCTGGGGAAGGCCGGCGAAACGACCATGCACGTCACGCATCTTTCGCTGGCCGACTTCCGCTCGTACGCCCGGGCCGAGGTTCCGCTCGACCCGGGCGTCACCGCCTTCGTCGGCCCCAACGGGCAGGGCAAGACCAACCTGGTGGAAGCCGTCGGATACCTCGCGACCCTCGGCAGCCACCGGGTCGCCTCCGACGCGCCCCTGGTCCGCATGGGCGCCGAGCGGGCCGTCATCCGGGCGCAGGTCCGGCAGGGCGAGCGGCAGCAGCTGGTCGAGCTGGAGCTGAACCCCGGCAAGGCCAATCGCGCCCGCATCAACCGGTCCTCGCAGGTCAGGCCCAGGGACGTACTGGGGATCGTACGGACCGTGATGTTCGCGCCCGAAGATCTCGCCCTCGTCAAAGGCGACCCGGGCGAACGGCGGCGGTTCCTCGACGAGCTGATCACGGCCCGGTCGCCGCGCATGGCCGGGGTGCGCTCCGACTACGAGCGGGTCCTCAAGCAGCGCAACACCCTGCTCAAGACAGCGGCCCTGGCGCGCCGGCACGGCGGGCGGAGGGGGGCACCTCCCGGGCGAGCGGATTCGAGCCTGGGGGCGGATCTGTCCACGCTCGACGTGTGGGACCAGCATCTCGCGCGCGCGGGCGCCGAACTGCTCGCGCAGAGGCTGGACCTGATTGCCGCGCTGCAGCCGCTGGCCGACAAGGCGTACGAGCAGCTGGCCCCCGGCGGTGGACCGCTGGCGCTGGAGTACAAGCCGTCCGCGCCCGGCGACGCCCACGCGCGTGAGGATCTCTACGCCCAGCTGATGGCGGCGCTGGCGGAGGCGCGCAAGCAGGAGATCGAGCGCGGTGTCACCCTCGTGGGCCCTCATCGGGATGATTTGATTCTCAAACTCGGCCAGCTCCCCGCCAAGGGGTACGCCTCCCACGGCGAGTCCTGGTCCTACGCGCTCGCCCTGCGCCTGGCCTCCTACGACCTGCTGCGGGCCGAGGGCAACGAGCCGGTGCTGGTCCTGGACGACGTCTTCGCCGAGCTGGACACGCGCCGGCGGGAACGGCTCGCCGAGCTGGTCGCACCCGGCGAGCAGGTGCTGGTCACCGCGGCCGTGGACGACGACGTACCCGACGTGCTGACCGGGGTGCGGTACGCCGTGGCCGACGGGACGGTGGAACGCGTATGAGCACCGACGAACCCACCCCCCGCAACCCGAAGAAGGACGGGGACGAACCCTCCGGTGTCGACCTCGCGCGCGTGGCGTTGCGCGCTGCGAAGGAGCAGGCACGCGCGCGTGGGGACGCGGCGCGGCAGAAGAAGCAGGCCCGCCGCGGTGGCGGGCTGCGCTCCGGCGCGCGCGCCGACGGCCGCGACCCGATGGCGTTGGGCGCCGCGATCAACCGGCTGCTGACCGAGCGCGGCTGGGAGACCCCCGCGGCGGTGGGCGGGGTGATGGGCCGCTGGCCGCAGATCGTCGGCGAGGACCTGGCCAAGCACTGTGTGCCGCAGCGGTACGACGAGGACGAGCGCGTGCTGGTCGTCAGCTGCGACTCGACGGCCTGGGCGACCCAGCTGCGCCATCTCGCGCCCGCGCTGGTCGCCCGCCTCAACGAGGATCTCGGGCACGGCACCGTGCGGATGATCAAGGTGCTGAATCCGGGCGGCCCGGCCCGGCGCTACGGCCCGCTGCGGGCGCCGGGGAGCTCCGGGCCCGGCGATACGTACGGGTGACGTACATCACGTCGAAGAGTGGGGCCGTGCCGTCGGGGCGGCGCCGTATCACACGTGTGGAGAGCCGCCGCGGCACCGGCGGATCGCCATCTGACCCCCCAGTAGCCAAGGGTTGACGGCTCGAAGCGCTGAGTGCCGCTGTGAGCCCCTCGGAGCCCCCATCCGTATATCGGGACCCGATCGAGGCCGGTTCAGGGCGGCACATGGGGACTCAGGTACCGGCAAACCCCCATCGATGTCAGAGCTACCGGTAGACTGGAAGACAATCCCGCCCCATCGTGGGGACCGCCCGGGAAAAGCTGAGCAACGCTGATCAAGGCTTACCACCGCAACATGCCGCAGCCGCTCCGGCAAACCCGCCGACGAGCCCGGCTCGTGCTGTGCCAGAAAGGGCGCTTCGTGGCCGATTCCGGCAACCCCAACGAGAACATCCCGTCCACCGACGCCGGCGCGAACGGCGAGCCCGCCGGGGCCACCGTGAACGCCGAGGCCGCGGCCTCGGCTTCCTACGACGCCAGCGCCATCACCGTGCTCGAAGGGCTGGACGCGGTCCGCAAGCGGCCCGGCATGTACATCGGTTCCACGGGCGAGCGCGGTCTGCACCACCTGGTGTACGAGGTCGTCGACAACTCGGTCGACGAGGCGCTGGCCGGGTACGCGGACACGATCGACGTCACGATCCTCGCCGACGGCGGCGTCCGGGTCGTCGACAACGGCCGCGGCATCCCGGTGGGCATCGTGCCCTCCGAGGGCAAGCCGGCGGTCGAGGTCGTGCTGACCGTGCTGCACGCGGGCGGCAAGTTCGGCGGCGGCGGTTACGCCGTCTCCGGCGGTCTGCACGGTGTGGGAGTGTCCGTCGTGAACGCGCTGTCCACGAAGGTCTCCGTCGAGGTCAGGACCGACGGGTACCGGTGGACGCAGGACTACAAGATGGGCGTTCCGACCGCCCCCCTGGACAAGCACGAGGCGACCGAGGAGACCGGCACGTCGGTCACCTTCTGGGCCGACCCGGAGATCTTCGAGACCACCGAGTACTCCTTCGAGACGCTGTCGCGGCGTTTCCAGGAGATGGCGTTCCTCAACAAGGGTTTGACGATCAAACTCACCGACGAGCGCGAGTCGGCGAAGGCCACCAGCGGCGCGGACGAGGCGGGCGCGGACGAGAAGGCCGAGGTCAAGGCCGTCACGTACTACTACGAGGGCGGCATCGTCGACTTCGTGAAGTACCTCAACTCCCGCAAGGGGGAGGCGGTGCACCCCACCGTCATCGACCTGGAGGCCGAGGACAAGGACAAGAGCCTGTCCCTCGAGGTCGCGATGCAGTGGAACAGCGGCTACACCGAGGGCGTGTACTCCTTCGCGAACATCATCCACACCCACGAGGGCGGTACGCACGAAGAGGGCTTCCGCGCCGCGCTGACCTCGCTGATCAACAAGTACGCGCGCGACAAGAGGCTGCTGCGCGAGAAGGACGACAACCTCACCGGTGACGACATCCGTGAGGGTCTGACCGCGATCATCTCGGTGAAGCTGAGCGAGCCGCAGTTCGAGGGCCAGACGAAGACCAAGCTGGGCAACACGGAGGCCAAGACCTTCGTGCAGAAGGCGGTCTACGAGCACCTCAACGACTGGCTGGACCGCAACCCGGTCGAGGCCGCGGACATCATCCGCAAGGGCATCCAGGCGGCCACCGCGCGTGTGGCGGCCCGCAAGGCCCGCGACCTGACCCGCCGCAAGGGCCTGCTGGAGTCGGCGTCCCTGCCGGGCAAGCTCTCCGACTGCCAGTCGAACGACCCCACCAAGTGCGAGATCTTCATCGTCGAGGGTGACTCCGCCGGCGGCTCGGCCAAGTCCGGCCGGAACCCGCAGTACCAGGCGATCCTCCCGATCCGCGGCAAGATCCTCAACGTGGAGAAGGCCAGGATCGACAAGATCCTGCAGAACCAGGAGATCCAGGCGCTGATCTCGGCCTTCGGCACGGGTGTGCACGAGGACTTCGACATCGAGAAGCTCCGCTATCACAAGATCATCCTCATGGCGGACGCCGACGTCGACGGCCAGCACATCAGCACCCTGCTGCTGACCTTCTTGTTCCGCTTCATGCGGCCGCTGGTCGAGGCCGGGCACGTGTACCTGTCCCGTCCTCCGCTGTACAAGATCAAGTGGGGCCGGGACGACGTGGAGTACGCGTACTCCGACCGCGAGCGCGACGCACTGATCGAGATGGGCCGCCAGCGCGGCAAGCGCGTCCGCGAGGACTCGATCCAGCGCTTCAAGGGTCTCGGCGAGATGAACGCCGAGGAGCTGCGCGTGACCACGATGGACCAGGAGCACCGGGTCCTCGGCCAGGTCACCCTCGACGACGCCGCCCAGGCCGACGACCTGTTCTCGGTCCTCATGGGCGAGGACGTCGAGGCCCGCCGCCAGTTCATCCAGCGCAACGCCAAGGACGTCCGCTTCCTCGACATCTGAGTCGGTCTCAGCTGACCGCACCAGGAAGGATCTTCACCAGCTATGGCCGACGAGAACACTCCGCAAACCCCTGAGACCGAGGGCGGCGAGCTCGCGATGCGCGTCGAGCCCGTCGGGCTCGAGACGGAGATGCAGCGCTCGTACCTGGACTACGCGATGTCCGTCATCGTGTCGCGTGCGCTGCCCGACGTCCGGGACGGCCTCAAGCCCGTCCACCGGCGCGTGCTGTACGCGATGTACGACGGCGGCTACCGCCCCGACCGCGGCTTCTACAAGTGCGCCCGTGTCGTCGGTGACGTCATGGGCAACTACCACCCGCACGGCGACAGTTCGATCTACGACGCGCTGGTGCGCCTCGCGCAGCCGTGGTCGATGCGGATGCCGCTGGTGGACTCCAACGGCAACTTCGGCTCCCCGGGCAACGACCCGGCGGCCGCGATGCGGTACACCGAGTGCAAGATGGCGCCGCTGTCGATGGAGATGGTCCGCGACATCGACGAGGAGACCGTCGACTTCACGGACAACTACGACGGCCGCTCCCAGGAGCCGACCGTCCTGCCGGCCCGCTTCCCGAACCTGCTGATCAACGGCTCGGCCGGGATCGCGGTCGGCATGGCGACCAACATCCCGTCGCACAACCTGCGCGAGGTCGCGGCCGGCGCCCAGTGGTACCTGGAGAACCCGGAGGTCTCCCACGAGGAGCTGCTCGACGCGCTGATGGAGCGCATCAAGGGCCCGGACTTCCCGACCGGCGCCCTGGTGGTGGGCCGCAAGGGCATCGAGGAGGCGTACCGCACCGGGCGCGGCTCCATCACGATGCGCGCGGTCGTCGAGGTCGAGGAGATCCAGGGCCGGCAGTGCCTGGTGGTGACCGAGCTGCCGTACCAGGTCAACCCGGACAACCTGGCGCAGAAGATCGCCGACCTGGTGAAGGACGGCAAGATCGGCGGCATCGCGGACGTCCGTGACGAGACCAGTTCCCGTACGGGCCAGCGGCTGGTCATCGTCCTGAAGCGGGACGCGGTCGCCAAGGTCGTGCTGAACAACCTGTACAAGCACACCGACCTGCAGACGAACTTCGGCGCCAACATGCTGGCGCTGGTCGACGGCGTGCCGCGCACGCTCTCCCTGGACGCGTTCATCCGCCACTGGGTGACGCACCAGATCGAGGTCATCGTCCGCCGTACCCGCTTCCGGCTGCGCAAGGCCGAGGAGCGGGCGCACATCCTGCGCGGTCTGCTGAAGGCCCTGGACGCGATCGACGAGGTCATCGCGCTGATCCGGCGCAGCGAGACCGTCGAGATCGCGCGCGGCGGCCTGATGGACCTGCTGGAGATCGACGAGATCCAGGCCAACGCGATCCTCGAGATGCAGCTGCGGCGCCTGGCGGCCCTTGAGCGGCAGAAGATCGTCCAGGAGCACGACGAACTCCAGGCGAAGATCAGCGAGTACAACGAGATCCTCGCCTCCCCGGTCCGTCAGCGCGGGATCGTGAGCGAGGAGCTGGCCGCGATCGTCGAGAAGTACGGCGACGACCGTCAGACCAAGCTGATCCCGTACGAGGGCGACATGTCCATCGAGGACCTGATCGCCGAGGAGGACATCGTCGTCACGGTCACCCGCGGCGGCTATGTCAAGCGGACCAAGACGGACGACTACCGGGCGCAGAAGCGCGGCGGCAAGGGCGTGCGCGGCACGAAGCTGAAGGAAGACGACATCGTCGACCACTTCTTCGTCTCCACCACCCACCACTGGCTGCTGTTCTTCACCAACAAGGGCCGGGTGTACCGGGCGAAGGCGTACGAGCTGCCGGAGGCCGGCCGGGACGCGCGCGGGCAGCACGTGGCGAACCTGCTGGCCTTCCAGCCGGACGAGGCGATCGCCGAGATCCTGGCGATCCGGGACTACGAGGCGGCGCCGTACCTGGTGCTGGCCACCAAGTCCGGTCTGGTCAAGAAGACGCCTCTGAAGGATTACGATTCGCCCCGCTCCGGCGGCGTGATCGCGATCAATCTGCGCGAGCGCGAGGACGGTTCGGACGACGAGCTGATCGGTGCCGAGCTGGTCTCGGCGGACGACGATCTCCTTCTGATCAGCAAGAAGGCCCAGTCGATCAGGTTCACGGCCACGGACGACTCCCTGCGCCCGATGGGCCGCGCCACCTCCGGTGTGAAGGGCATGAGTTTCCGTGAAGGCGATGAACTTCTGTCGATGAATGTTGTTCGACCCGGTACGTTCGTGTTCACTGCCACCGACGGCGGGTACGCGAAGCGGACCGTTGTCGACGAGTACCGCGTCCAGGGCCGCGGTGGCCTCGGTATCAAGGCCGCCAAGATCGTGGAGGACCGTGGTTCGCTCGTCGGGGCGCTGGTCGTCGAGGAGACCGACGAGATCCTCGCGATCACCCTCTCCGGCGGCGTGATTCGTACGCGAGTCAATGAAGTCAGGGAGACGGGCCGTGACACCATGGGCGTCCAACTGATCAACCTGGGCAAGCGCGATGCCGTGGTCGGTATCGCACGTAACGCCGAGGCGGGGCGCGAGGCGGAGGAGGTCGACGGCGAGGAGGCCGTCGATGCCGCCGAGGGTGCTCAGGCCGGCGGCATGGACGAGGGTGAGGCGCCCTCGGCCGAGTAGCACGAGGAGAGAGTCATCGTGAGCGGAGCCACGGGCGCCGGATCGGCCGGTACCCCCACGGGTACGGAAACGGACGGCGGCGGCCGTGGCTCCGCCGCGCACGGGGCGGGTGCGGGGAGCGTGACCGACCCGCACACGACCAACCTGAAGCCGGTGAAGGTGTCCGCCAAGGACTCCGCCGGCACGTCTGGATCCCAGGGGGGAACTGTGACGGACACCCGAGGCCCGGCCGCGGCCGGCGAGGCGCAGTCGTCGTCTCCGCTCCCCGGGGAGCGGAGCCCGGAGCAGCCCTCCGGGCCGTACCACCCGCCGCAGGCGTATCCGGCGCAGCCGCCCGCCGACGCCGTACGACGGCCCCGTACCGGCGCGCGTACGGCGCCACGCACCCGTAAGGCGCGGCTGCGGGTGGCCAAGGCCGACCCCTGGTCGGTGATGAAGGTCAGCTTCCTGCTCTCCATCGCGCTCGGCATCTGCACGATCGTCGCCTCGGCGGTGCTGTGGATGGTCATGGACGCGATGGGCGTGTTCTCGACGGTGGGCGGCACGATCTCCGAGGCGACCGGTTCGAACGAGGGGAACGGTTTCGATCTCCAGTCGTTCCTGTCGCTCCCCCACGTCCTGATGTTCACGACGATCATCGCGGTCATCGACGTGGTCCTGGCCACGGCGCTCGCGACGCTCGGCGCGTTCATCTACAACCTCTCCGCCGGCTTCGTGGGCGGCATCGAGCTGACGCTGGCGGAGGACGAATAGGCCCTCCGGAGGGCGTACGGACACCCTGCGGGTCCCCTGACCTGACGGTCCCCCGACAACCGATTTTGGGACTGACGTGGTCGTGCGCTAATCTTCAGGAGTCAGCGCGCGGGACACACACCGCACAGCGCGGCGGGGCTATAGCTCAGTTGGTTAGAGCGCATCCCTGATAAGGATGAGGCCACAGGTTCAAATCCTGTTAGCCCCACCAGCACGAAGACCCCCGGTCCGGATGGATCGGGGGTCTTTGGCGTTCGTGGCGTACATGTGTCCGTGGCGCACAAAGGGAACAGAAAAGGCCCGACCGCTGGCGACGGGGGATGCACCAGCGATCGGGCTGTGGCCAAGGGTAACAAGACCGGAGGCCTTGCGGGGCGAAGTCGGGCAGGAATAAGTCAGGTTGGCCGATCAGTGGTCACACGGAGGGTCGTAGGAGAGACGGGGCAGGTACTCGTGCCACTTCTGCGGGGTCAGTACGCCCCGGGTGACCGAGCAGATGTGGTCGATCGCCGCGTCGGACTCCAGGCTCCACAGGCGGACCGTGTCCGTGCCGCTGGAGACGCCGAGGACGCGGCTTCCGGGGCTGAAGGACAGGAACGTGCCCGACTTGGCGTTGGGGCTCATCGACTGGCCGATGGGGGTCGCCGAGTCGGGGTGGCTGACGTTCCACAGCCGTACCGTGTTGTCGTTGCCGCCGCTGGCCAGAACGTGCCCGTCCGGGCTGAATGTCAGCAGTTTCACCGCCTCGGTGTGGCCGGTGAGCGGCCCGCCCAGCGCGGCTGCCGAGGCGGGGTGG
This sequence comes from Streptomyces sp. NPDC031426, assembly GCF_055581585.1. Taxonomy (NCBI): domain Bacteria; kingdom Bacillati; phylum Actinomycetota; class Actinomycetes; order Kitasatosporales; family Streptomycetaceae; genus Streptomyces; species Streptomyces sp. NPDC031426. The sequence goes on along the minus strand of NZ_JBVIJE010000007.1, from coordinate 197,780 downwards.
CTGATATTCCACAGCCGGACCGTGTCGTCGTCGCTGCCGCTGGCCAGAACGTGCCCGTCCGGACTGAAGGCGATCGCGTTGACCGGGCCCGAGTGCTCGGTGAGCCGGCCGAGCACGGTCGGCCGGGCCGGGTCGGTGACGTTCCAGAGGCGGATCGTGCTGTCCGCGCTGCCGGAGGCCAGGGTGCGGCCGTCGGGGGAGAACGCGAGCGCGTTGACGTAGCCGCGGTGGCCGGTCAGTGGTCTGTCGAGCGCCACGGGGTGCGCGGGGTCGGTGACGTTCCACAGCTGAATGGTGGCGTCGTCGTAGGCGCTGGCCAGGGTGCGGCCGTCCGGGCTGAAGGCGAGCGTGTCGGGCCCCGCGAAGCGCGTCCGCAAGCGGATGGGCGGGCCGGCGGCGACCGGGTGGGACGGGTCGCGGACGTTCCACAGGTACACCGACTGGTTGTTGGTGAGGACGGCCAGGGTGCGGCCGTCGGGGGAGAACACCGGTGCACGATGGCCGCCGTCCGCTTGCATGAACGGTTCCCCCAGTGGCGCGGGCCGCGCGGGCCGCGTCACGTTCCACAACCGGAGCCTGCCGTCCCGGTCTGCCGTGGCCAGCACCCGTCCGTCCGGCCGGAACGCGCCGGTGCGGCCGATGATGTCCGAGGTCGACAGCGACCACAGGCGCACCTTGCTGTCGCCGCTGCCGGTGGCCAGGGTCCGCCCGTCGGGGCTGAACCCCAGCGCGTACATCTCCCCGCTGCTGCCCGCGAGCGGCCCCCCGACCTGTGACGGGGACGACGGATCGGTCACGTTCCACAGGCTGGCGGTGCTGTCCGCGCTCGCGGCGGCGAGCCGGTTGCCGTCCGGACTGAAGGCCACCGACCAGATCGGGCCGGTGTGCCCGGCCAGCGGCGAGCCGAGCACGGACGGGTGCGCGGGGTCGGTGACGTGCCAGAGGCGGATCGTGTCGTCCGCGCTGCCGGAGGCGAGGGTGTGGCCGTCAGGGCTGAACGCCACCGAGTGCACGAGGTCCGTGTGGCCCTTGAGCGCGGTGGGGTACTGCTTCGGCCGGCGGGGGTCGGCCGTGTTCCACAGCAGGATCGTGTTGTCGTCGCCGCCGGCCGCGAGGGTGTGGCCGTCGGGGCTGAACGCGACGCTGCGCACCGCGGCGCTGTGCCCGCGCAGGGCGGTGAGCTCGCTCGGCCGGCGCCGATCGGTCACGTTCCACAGCCGTACCGTGTGGTCCTCGCCGGCGCTGGCGAGGGTGCGGCCGTCCGGGCTGAAGGCGACCAGATAGATCGTGCCCCGGTGGCCGGTGAGCGGACTGCCGAGCAGTCTCGGGCGGGCGGGGTCGGTGACGTCCCACAGCCGGATCGTGCCGTCGTCGCCGGCGCTGGCGAGGGTGCGGCCGTCCGGGCTGAAGACGGCGCTGCTCACCCAGCTGGTGTGGCCGGTCAGGGGCCTGCCCAGCGACCTGGGGTGGCGTGGGTCGGCCACGTTCCACAGCCGGACGGTCCGGTCGTAGCTGGCCGTGGCCAGCGTTCTGCCGTCGGGGCTGAAGGAGGTGAGGTAGACGGCACCGGTGTGGCCGGACAGGAGGGTGGCCAGCGGCGCGTTCACGATCGAGATCAGCCTGCTGTACGTGCCCTCGTCGGCCGGGCGCAGATGGTGCGCGACCAGGTCGAGCTGGGCGGCCAGGGACGGATCCGTGTGCTGGACCCGGTCGGCCTCGGCGAGCACCTGCTCGAAGACGGCGTCGTCCCGCTGCTGCCAGGCGATCACCGCCGACCCGCCCGCGACCAGGGACAGCACCACCAGCGCCGCGACGGCGGCCCGGCTGATCCACACCGTGCGCTTGCGCAGCCGGACGGCCGCGGCCAGGAACTCCATCGCGCTGCGGGTCAGATACGTGTCCCCGGCCGACCGCGCCCAGTTGCGTGCCTGCTCCAGCCGGGAGCCCCGGTAGAGCAGCGAGCTGTCCCGGCCGGAGTCCTCCCAGGCCCGGCCGTCCTCCTCCAGGCGCTGGCGCAGCAGTTGGTCGCCCCGGTCGTCGTCGATCCAGTGCCGCAGCCGGGGCCAGGCGTGCAGCAGCGCCTCATGGGTGATCTCCACGGTGTCCGCGTCCAGCGTCACCAGCCGGGCCTGTACGAGGGCCTCCAGGGACTCCTCCGTCTTGCCGGGGTCCGCCGACTCCTCCGCCAGCTGCCGCCGGGTGCCCCGCCGCCGTGTGGCCTGGGTGTCCTCGCCCAGCCGGACCAGCCGCAGCAGGAGCAGCCGGGCGGCCGTACGGGCCGCGGGGTCCAGCCCCGACCAGGCACGCTCGGCGGTGGCCGCGACCGCCCCCTGGATCCCCCCGGCCGCGCGGTAGCCGGCCAGCGTCAGCCGTCCGGCCTTGCGGCGCTGCCAGGTGGCGAGCAGGGCGTGCGAGAGCAGCGGGAGCACGCCCGCGTCGTGTGCCCCGCGCGGTCCGTCGGCGCTGACCTCGCGGACGATCAGCTCGGCGAGCCCCGGTTCCAGCTCCAGGCCCACCGCCTTGGCCGGACCGGTCACCGCCTCGCGCAGCTCGGCGCTGGTCAGCGGGCCGAGCACCATATGCCGGTGCTGGAGCGCGTCGGCCAGTTCCGGATAGCCGAGGCACTGCTCGTAGAAGTCGGCGCGGATGCCGAGGACGACGAGCACCGGTGCGGGCTCGTCCGAGTCGGGGGGCGGGGTGCAGGCGGCGTGCAGGAGCTGGAGGAACGTGCGCCGGTCCGCCTCGTCGGAGCAGAGCGTGAACGCCTCCTCGAACTGGTCCACGACGACGACCGGGCGGCATTCGGCGGTCGTCTCGCGGCGGGCCCACTCCGACACGGCCTCGCGGGCGGCCCGAGCCACCCATGGGGAGTCGGAGCCGGGAACCACCGGATTCTCCGTGGCCTCCTGTTCGGCCCGACGCGCGTCGGCGGCGACCGTGCCGAGATCGGGGATACGGCGGACCAGCTCACCGAGGGGGTCGGCACCGGGGACCAGGTACAGGACGCAGTCGGCGGTGGTTTCCTGCGGAGCCCGGGGTGGTGCGGCGCTGGTGTGAGGTGCGGCGCTGGTGTGCGGTATGCCGGTGCGTCCGTCGTGGAGCGCGCCGCCGCGTACGGCGGGGACCAGGCCGGCGTTCAGCAGGGAGGACTTCCCGGCTCCCGAGGCGCCCACCAGCATCACCAGGCCGCCGGTCCGCTCGGCCGCGCGGAGCTGGGCGATGAGTGCGCTCGTGCTCCGTTCCCGGCCGAAGAACCACCGGGCGTCCTCCTGCCGGTAGGGCGCGAGCCCTCGGTAGGGGCAGACGCCTCCCGTGACGGGCGGGTCCTGAGCGGGAGGCCGCCGGTCGTCTTCCGAGGGCGACGCGGGCCGGTCGCCCACCGGGTCGGCCAGCGCCCGCTCCCACAGCCGCTGCCAGTGCACGAGGTCGTACAGTCCTGTGGACACCGGCGCGGGCCGCAGTCGGCGTGCCTCCGGTATCAGGATGTGCAGCACCGCCGCCAGGGCGGTGAACTGGGCCGGCACGTTCTTGGCCCGGCGCCAGTCGCTGATCCGCTGCGCGGACACCCGCACGGGCCGCCCGCGCTCGTCGACCCGCTGCAGTCGTACGACCGCCTCGGAGACGCTCTTGAGGGGAGGGTTTCCAGCCTCCTTGTACAGCAGCGCGAGGCGCTCGGCGAAAGCTGTGCGTGCCCCTGAGTCGGAACTCAAGGCCCCACCCCTTTACGTTCCCCCGCATCTGGACGTCCGGACCGGAAAACCCACCCTATACGCCTGACCTGCGAATAAGCACCGGACCAGAAGTCGCGGTCTCCTCGGCGTGAGCAACAGATGGCAGGATCCGGACCCGGTGGTGGAACCGTCACACACCGTCCGGACAGGCCACGGCCCCGTGCTCGGACGGAGAGCCCCTGATGCCGAAGGATCTCGGCCAATTTCCATCGAACACCTCTGCCCGTCCGCTACCGGTCCCCACGAGGGGAGGGACCGGTACCGGACGGGCAGAGGGGTGTGGTCCGGGGGCGGGGGGATGTTTCACGTGAAACACCGCCCATGCCGCCGCTTCAGCCGGTTGTCGTGTTCACCTTGAGCCATCCGGCCGCGCGGGCCATGACCACGGCGTGGCGTTCGGCCTCCTCGGCTGAGGCGTTCAGGGCCGCATCCCGCCCCAGCGCACCGCCACCGGCCGCGAGAGCGGCGGCCTGGGACGCCGCCAGCGCCGCACGCAATGCTGCGGCGGACGCGGTGGCGGACGGCATGACTGAGCTTGTGGCGTCGGCGTCGTCCCGTGTCGCGGCCACCTGGGCGGCCAGCGCTGCGGTGGCGGCGGCGTTGCGGGCACAGCGGGCGTCCGCAGCGGGGTCAGGGGCGGCCGTGGTGAGCGCGGCGAGCGACTCGGCCGACAGCCGCAGCGCGTTGGCGGCCCGGCCGACGGGGCCTGTCGGGACGACCTCGGCCGCGTCCTGGCCGACACCGGCGTACCGGCATGCGGCGACGGCACGGTCGTAGGCGCTCTGCGCGCGTGCCCTGTGGAGCCTGTGCAGCGCCTCGGTCTCCTCCGTGGCCGCTGCGGCCGCCGCTTCTTCCCGTCCGCTCATCCTCGGCCTCCCTCGTCCGGGACGACACCGCACCACACCCCTGGTCCTGGGTGCGGGCAGGGTGCCACGTCGGCCTCCAAGAGGCCAGAAGCACGCGGCCGAGAGTCCGGAGTGCGCTGGATATCTGATTAACCGTCAGATACGGTGTCGGCGGCTGTTCCCGAAGGTGAGCGACCCGTTCCCGAAGGGGTGAGTGTCATGCACAAACGTCCCCCGTGTCCGCGACCGCCCGGTGCTCCGCGCTGGGTCGCGATGTTCCATCAGCCCTCCCGGAACTCCTGGACGGTGGGCGCCGAGTCCCCCGACCGGGCGCCCGTGCTGTACGCCGTCGGAGACATGACCCAGACCGTGCGGGCGCGCGGCGAGGAGGTGACGGTCGCGCTGTGGGGGCCCAAGGACGGCGCCTGGCATCTCTTCGACGCCGCGGCAGGCGAGGCGTCCGCTCCCGCCCGGGCCACCTCGGCCGACCCGGCCGCCGCGCCGGGCGCCGGTGAACCGGCCAAGCTCGCGGAACGCATGACGGACCGCCGGCACCAGGTGCTCATGGCCGGCCTGAGCAGGGCGGGCCTGTACGACCTGAGCGCCGAGGACGGCGAGGCGGTGCGGACGATGGCCGACCTGCTCGACGAAGCCACGGTCCGCCGGGTGGCCCACTGGCTCTCGGTGGCAGGCCGGGAGGGCTAGCGCCGACCGGGCCGAAACGCGATCATCAGCGTCGACAGGGCGGGTTCAGCGGGCGGTTCGCCGGGCAATGACGTCCAGGAAGCCACCGTCCAGGGCTGGAGGATGCATGAAGGTCTCCGTCGACCGCTCCCTGTGCTACGGCTCTGCCGAGTGCGCGCACCGGGCGCCGGCCGTGTTCGCTTTCGAGGACGGCTACGGCGTCGTACGGCCCGGCAGGGCGGAGTCCGGCGACGACCCGCAGGTCCAGGAGGCGGCCGAGAAGTGCCCCTCGCAGGCGATCGCGATCACGGACCAGGGGCCCCGGTGAGCACTCCTGGAGCGGCTCAGGCGGTGGACGACGTGCCGGCCGGCCCGGCCGGGTAGGACCACCCGAGGTCGGCCAGTGCGCGCGCCCGGGCCTCGGCGACCGCCATCCGGGCCGTGCGCTCGACAGGGTCGACGTGGGACACCTGGCCCGTGACCTGGCCCTCCCACTTGCGGTACAGCAGGCCGACCTCCGCCGAGAACCAGCCACGGCTCACCGCGTCCAGCGCCAGCAGCAGGCCCGTGTCCTCGGACGCCGGCAGGGCCATCCAGCCGCCGAGCGCGATGAGCAGCTCACGCCGGACGCACAGGGTGGCCGGATGGACCGGTGCGCGGAAGTCGTGCCGCTTCCAGTGATCGAGCACGGCACCGCGTTCGAGCGGGCCGTCGTCCGGGTTGCCGGGGAAGCCCACCGTCGAGCCGTCCGGCAGCAGGTCCAGAGCCTGGGACGTCGTCCAGCCGACGCTGTGGTGCGCCTCCAACACGGCCACATCGCGGGCCAGCGCGCCGGGCGCCAGCCGGTCGTCGGCGTCCAGCACCTTCACATACGCGCCCCCGGCGCGTGCCAGTGCGATCGTGCGGGCGACTCCGGGCCCGCCCGGCCGGCCCCGGCCGAAGCTCACGCGGGTGTCGTCCGGGACATGGGGGCGGACCTCGTCCGTCGTACCGTCCTGCTGGATCACCCACTCCCACTCCCAGTCACCGGGAAGCCGCTGCTCGCACAGGGACGCGTAGGCGTCCGGCAGGAAGCGCGCGGACGGGCCGTGGACAGCGGTGACAACGGTGACGCGCCGGGTCACGGCAGCACTCACCACCTTTCCGGGGGTGTTGTCGGTCATCCTCCCAGGTCATACACCCCATACAGCTGGCAACAGCGCGAGACCCCCGGCCGAACCCGGCCGGGGGTCTTTCCGTGTCGACTGGTGCGTACGCAAGTCGCCTTGGTGTCGAGACGTTGCGGTACTGCGTGGAGGCTGGAGATCAGCAGTCGAGCGTGGACGCCGAGTGCTCCGCGGGGGTGGTCGTGGTCTCCGCCTCGGTGTCGATGAGGGGACGCTGCCGGCAACGGGGGGACTTTCCGTGGGCCTCGGCCCGGATCCGCTGTTTCATCGTGGGGGGCAGGGCCCTGGTGTGGGACCAGGACCAGTGTCGTGGCGCCGGGATCGTCGGGATGGTCTTGTGCGCGGTGCCGGTGCTCGGGTTCTCGGGCCGGGGTGCGGCCGCCGCGGTCGTGGCGGTCGTGGTGGTGACGAGTCCGAGCGCCGTGCACAGCGCGAGGAATGCGGTGACGATGGCGGTCCACAGCTTCATGACCTTGTTCTGGGTCATGGCCCCTCACTTTCGGGTTGGGCGATTTGCGTACTTTGCTCATGATGTGTATGTGGGCCGCGAAGTGGTGGACCGACGCCCGCTGCGCGGCGATGTTCCGATGAACACCACTCGGATGGCCGTAAGAGGGTCGGAAAACCCCAAAACCTGGTGAGAGGGAGTGAAGGTGGAGCAAAGTAACCGTCCGTGGGAGTGTGATCACCCTGCGATCGGACTGGCGCCGGACCTGGGCTATTGCGCTGCCGGAGGCGGGAGTTGGGGCCCGGCGCAGGTCACCGATCGGTATCGGTCGGTGTGTATAGTCGGGCGCCAGAGGTCCCCTACGTCAAGGAAAGACGAGGTCGCGCGGTGAAGAAGCTGCTCCTGGTCGCACTGGCCGCCATCGGCGGGCTCCTCGTGTACCGCCAGATCCAGGCGGATCGCGCCGAGCAGGATCTGTGGACGGAGGCGACTGACTCCGTGCCCACGGGTTCGTGAGTGCCGATAACAGAATCTGAAACAGGCCCCGACCGCCTTCGCGGTCGGGGCTTTGTGCTGCCCGCCCTCCGCCCGTGCCGGGCGTGCCGGGCGTGGCGGGCGTTTCGGACGGCTGTACGCGTTGTCCGGGTGGCGCAGGGGCTTACGGGGCAGGATGGAGCGCGGTCCGCTACGACTGGGGAGGGCGGCAGGTGCGGAAGCGTACGGCGTGGTGGCGGCGGTACCGCCGGGCGGTCCCTGGTGTCTTGCGGACGGCCCTGCTGCCGCGGCTCCTGCTGCCGGGGCTGTGCGCGCTGCTCGTCCTGCCCTGCGGTACGGCATCCGCGTACGGGAGCGGCACGGCATCCGCCCACGGGAACGCGGCCCGCGCCGAGAACGGGCCGTCGGCGTCGTACGCCTTCGCGCCCGGCGCCCGTACCGTCGCGGGCACGGCGGGCACCGCGGCGGCACCACGGCTGGACCCGGGCCGCACCTACCGCAGCTCCCTCCCGAGAAACGGACGGCTCTATTACCGGCTCGACCTCGGCGCCACCGACACGGCCTACGTCCCCGTCACCGCCGTACCCCCGGCGGACGCCACCGTCTCCGCCACCGACGGCATCAGCGTGTCGGTCCAGGACGCCACCGGCACGCCCTGCTCCTTCGCGGGCGCCCGCTTCGGCGCCGGGCTCAGCCCGCGCCCGGTCACCGCGCTGGGGCAGCGGGAGGCCGGAAGGGCGGTGTGCCAGGGCAGGGGGACGTACTACGTGGTCGTCCGGCGCCTCGACACCCAGGGCTCCGGTACGGCCGCCCCCACGCAGCGCTGGGACCTGGAGATCGCGCCCGTCACGGAACCGCGTACGGCGCGGGCCGGGGCCACCACGCCGCCGCAGGCCTGGGACTCCGCCACGCCCGAGCCGCTCACCGGTGAGCCCCGCGACCGTACCGGCGGCGCCGGTTTCGCCTCCGCGAGCCCACTGGGCCAAGGGGTCTGGCGGACATCCCTCGTGCCCGGCGAGACGCGGTTCTACAGAGTGCCGGTCGACTGGGGCCGACAGCTCCACGCCTCCGCCGAACTGGCCGGCGCCACCGGGCACGGCTATGTCGGCGGCGCCCTGAACCTCTCCCTCTACAACCCCGTCCGCGGCCTGGTCGAGGACACCGCCCTCGGCTACACCGGCACACAGAAGCCCGCCGTACTCGCCCCGCTCCCGCCGGTGGAGTACGCCAACCGCTACGCCGTTCCAGCCGGCGTGACCTCCGTCCGCTTCGCCGGCGACTACTACCTGGTGCTGCATCTCAGCGAGCAGATGACCGGCACCTTCGGGCGGGGGCCCTTCGGGGTGACGCTGCGGGTCCGGCTGGCCGGGCGGGCGCACGCCGGCCCGGAGTACGCCGGGCGGCCCGTGCCGGGGGAGGTGTTCACGGTCACGGAGCGGGACCGGGAGGCGGCGCTCACCGGGAGCACCGGGGGCGGGGACGACCCCGTGATGTGGCTGGTCGCGATCGGCGGGATCGGCCTGGGTACAGCGCTGCTGCTGGTCCTCGCCGGGTGGACGGTGACGGCGCGGCGCGCTCGGCCGAGCCAGTGGGCTCAGCGGGCTCAGACGCGGGTCAACGCCCAGAAGCCCACCGCATAGCAGGCCAGGGCCAGCAACAGGATCGGGATCGCGACCCTGGCCGGCGGCCCGGGCCGCCGCTTCCGCCTGGCCCGGCGCGCCGCACGCCCTCGCACGGCCGCGCCTGAGATCGGCGGAGCCGGAGAGGGAACCTGCGCGGCCGGAGCGGTATACGCGGCGGTGGAGGCATCGACACGATGGCCCGCCATCGCGCCGGGGGTGTGGGGAGCGAGGGGTTGCGGCTGTTCGGCGTACGGGGGGTAGACGTACGAGGGGTATGGGGAGGGACTTACGACCTGCGGCGCCCGCGGCTCGGAGACCGGGGGCCCCTGGGACGGCGCCTGGGGCTCCTGAACGGAGGCCGGAAGCTCCTGGGGCGGCGGCAGACGGAAACTGCCGGTGTCCGAGAGCGAGCCGGTACCGCCACCGCCGCCCCCCGCCAGGCTCGTATCCGTGTCCTTGGTCAGGTCCAGGGCGACTCCGGAGGCCCTCCTGTGCGGGCCGTCGGGGCCGAACCCGGGCGGGAGCGGACCGAGTTGGTCGAAGATCTCGATCAGCTCGTCGTCGGGCTCGGGCTCCGGCAGGAGTTCCGCCGCGGAGGCGAGCGCTTTGCGCGCACCCGTGGCGGTGCGGAAGCGCGCGGCCGGGTCGGGCTGGAGCAAGGTGGCCGCGACCTGCCAGAGCGGTTCCGGGATGCCCTTGGGCGCTCCGGGCGTCCCGTTCTCCGCGAAGTGCTGCACGAGAACCTTGGTGTCAGGCTTGGCGCCTTCCAGCAGATACAGCGCGACCAGGCCCACGGCGAACAGGTCGGCGGGAAAGTCGGGTTCGGCGCCGAGCAGCTGCTCCGGGGCGAGGTAACCGGGCGTGCCGACCACGAGGTTGGTCTCCGTGAGACGGGGCTCGCCGAGCCGCATGGCGATGCCGAAGTCGGACAGCCGCAGCCGCGGCCGCCCGGTCCCGGTCGCCTCCAGGAGGAGGTTGGCGGGCTTGATGTCGCGGTGGACGACGCCCTCGGCGTGCACGGCGGCGAGACCGGACAGGAGCTGGTCGAGCAGGGTGCACACGAACGCCGGCGGCAGGGGTCCGTAGTCACCGACGAGGTGGACCAGGGAGCCGCCGGCGACCAGGTCCATGGTGAAGAGCACCTTGTCGTCGTCGGCGGCCCAGCTGGCCGGGGCGAGGACATGGGGGTGGTCGATCCGCAGGGCCTGCTCCCGGACGAAGCGCAGCAGGGAGTGGGCGTCACGCTGCTGGAGCACCTTGGCGGCCACATAGCGCCTTCGGCGGTGGTCCCAGGCACGCCATACGGCGCCCACGCCCCCGCGTCCGATCGGGTCGGCCAGCTCGTACCGGCCGGCGAACACCTCACCCATGGCAGCCCATCGCTCCTCCCCCGGAACCCGCGCCGGTCACCCTGCCCCTTTGTTTCCCCGCTCCCCCTCGGTTCCCCCTGATCCCCCCGTGATGAGTGATACAGCCCCCGTGATGAGTGATACGACCCCGCTCCGCGTTCGAGAACCGGTCCCCCCATGGACCGCCCCTCGCGCCCGGTCGCCCGGACTGTGCCCCGGCCCGGCCCCCGGACCCCCTCCGTGGACCGGGCCGTGGGGCCTAGTTCTGGTGGGACTGATAGTGCGCGACGGCGTCGGAGGTGCGGCCGGCGCCGTAGACGCGCAGGAACTCCGCCAGCTCGGGATGCGCCGGCGCGAGGCTGTCCGCGGCGTCGATGATGTCGCCCGCGGCGGCCACCGAGCGCAGCAGCGACTGGATCTCGCGGACCACCCGCTTGACCGTCGGTGCCCCGGAACCACTCGTGGTCTGGGTGGTGTTGTTGAGCACGGAGCCCCCCTGCGACTTCTTGATCTCGTCCATGCGCTCGGTCGCCTCGGCGGCGCTCACACTGCCGTCCGCGACCTGCGCCGCCAGCTCCTGCAGCAGCTGCACCCGCTGGACAACGGCAGGATTGCCGATCTTCGCGCGCTGGCCGCTCATCAGCTGCGAGAGCATCGGAGCGGACAGCCCCAGCACCGCGGCGAGACGGGCCTGGTTGAGCCCGAGATCATCGATGAGCTTACGGAAGAGCGCCCCCAACGGCTCCCCGTACCAGTTCCGCTGCAGCTCCCGCGCTCTCGCGGTGGCTTCCTGCTGTGCGGCGTCCATTGCGTCTCCCCATCGCTTCCCCTAAAAGACCGCGCGGTTCGCTGTAGCGAACCACGTCGAGCATCTTACGGAGCGTGGTCATTCGCGGGGACCCCCAATCTTTTTGCGGGATACCGGGGGTGACCCGGTACTCTGGTCTGCGGCGCCCGCCGGAACGCGGTTCCTCCGGCCGGTCGCTGCTTCCCGGGGCCTTAGCTCAGTTGGTAGAGCGCCGTCTTTGCATGGCGGATGTCAGGGGTTCGACTCCCCTAGGCTCCACCCCAAAAAATGCCTCCCGACCTGCGGAAACACAGGTCGGGAGGCATTTTTTCGCCGGCAGGCCGCGCCGCGGGACGGGCCGTGGGCAAGCGAGCGTCAACTCGACTGTCCCACGGCCCGCTTGACGACCGACGTCATGCGATCGTTTCCGGTGCTACTGCTCGTCGTCCTCGTTCGAGGCATCCTCCTCGGCCTGCTTCGCCTGCACCTCGGGGTCCAGGGCCGAGGTACCGCTGCCGTCCACCGAACTGATCCGGCCGCCCGACTCCGGTACCTCCGTCGCGGCCGGCGGTTCGACCAGCCAGTCGGGGTTGGCCTGCTTGTCCCACCACTTCCAGGCGGCGAAGGCACCACCGGCCAGCACGGCCAACAGCGCCAGCGCCTTCACGCTCCGGCCGGCCCTGGACCGGCGCTCGTGCCGACGGACCAGCTTCTGGATCTCCTCCGCCGAGACCTGACCGCGCAGGGCGGCCAGGGCGGCTGCGCCACGCGCGGCGGCCTCCTCACGGACCGGAGCCGTCGCGGCCACGGCCTGCTCGATCCTCGGACGCGAGTACTCGGCGGCCTGCCGGGCGGCCTTGCGGGCGCGGACGGCGGCCTCCTGAGCCGCCAGATCCACCTTCGGCGGCACATGCGCACGAGCCTGCTCCAGACGCGGGGCGAGCCGGGCGTCGTACTGCACGCGGGCCTGTTCGGCTGCCTGGGACACCACGGGCGCCAGCCGTACGCGTGCCTCCTGCGCGTAGAGCGCGGCACGCTCCTTGGCTGTGTCTGCGTAGGGCGCCACCACTTCCGCGGCGTGCAGCACGCTGTCCTTCGCCGAGCCGGTCGCGGCGCGCACGCTGTCGATGCGGGTCACGGGTTCCTCCTCCTCGGTGGCGTACGGTATTTCGACTTTCCACCCTTTTAAGGATCATGCCTGCCGATGGTCCGCGCGGCATGCGAGGGCGGGCATATGGGTGCTGATTGCTCCCTTCGGAGCCATTCCCGGTAATTCCCGGGCAACCCGATCCTGCGGTCGACACTGCCACGAATCGGCGCCGCGCGCTGCCTTCCGGGCGGAACTCGTGGCTGCCGGGCGACGTACGGGCCCGGCCGTGCGAGGATCGGGGAGTCACAGAAAGACAACGGAAGGCAGATCGTGGCTGAGCAGCTTTACGCCACCCTGAAGACCAACCACGGCGACATCGTGGTCCAGCTTTTCCCGAACCACGCGCCGGAAACGGTCAAGAACTTCGTCGAGCTGGCCCAGGGCGAGCGCGAGTGGACCCACCCCGGCACGGGTGAGAAGAGCAGGACGCCGCTCTACAACGGCACGATCTTCCACCGTGTCATCAGCGGCTTCATGATCCAGGGCGGCGACCCGCTGGGCAGCGGCATCGGCGGCCCCGGCTACAAGTTCGGGGACGAGTTCCACCCGGACCTGTCCTTCAACAAGCCGTACCTGCTGGCCATGGCCAATGCCGGCCCGGGCACCAACGGCTCGCAGTTCTTCATCACCGTCGCCCCGACGACGTGGCTGAACCGCAAGCACACCATCTTCGGCGAGGTCACCGACCCGGCCAGCCAGAAGGTCATCGACGCCATCGCCGCCGTCCCCACCGGCCGCAACGACCGCCCGGTCAAGGACGTCGTCATCGAGTCGGTCGTCGTCGAGAAGCGCGAGGGCTGAGCCCACCGCCAGAGGGAACAAAACGCCCCGCTCGTCCGTAACAAGGATGAGCGGGGCGGGGCATTGCCGGGGTGCAGTCCCATGACCGACAAGGGGAACCGATGGACCACGCCGAAGGCAGTACGCAGGACGCCGCCCACCGCGTACCCGTGTGCTACCGGCACCCGGACCGCGAGACCGGTGTGCGCTGCACCCGCTGCGAGCGCCCCATCTGCCCCGAGTGCATGGTCAGCGCCTCGGTAGGGTTCCAGTGCCCCGAGTGCGTGCGCGGCGGAAGCGGCACCGGACACGCGCCGACGGCGTCCCGGCCCCGCACGATCGCCGGCGGCTCGGTCACAGCCGACCCACGGCTGCTCACCAAGGTGCTGATCGGCATCAACCTCGCCGTGTTCCTGGCGCAGATCGCCCTGGGCAACACCCTCACCGACCGGTTCGAGCTGATCGGCCGGGCCCAGTTCTCCCTGTTCGGACCGCTCGAAGGCGTCGCCGAGGGGCAGTACTACCGCCTGCTGACCTCGATGTTCCTGCACGGCGGCTACGCCCACATCCTCTTCAACATGCTCAGCCTCTGGTGGATCGGCGGCCCCCTGGAAGCGGCCCTGGGCCGCGCCCGCTATGCCGCGCTGTACTTCGTCTCGGGCCTGGCGGGCAGCGCGCTCACCTACCTGCTCGCCGACCCCACCCAGCAGTCCCTCGGCGCCTCCGGAGCGATCTTCGGCCTCTTCGGCGCGACCGGCGTGCTGATGCGCCGGCTCAACTACGACCTGCGCCCGCTCGTCGCTCTGCTGGTGATCAACCTGATCATCACCTTCACCCCGGCCATGCACATCGCCTGGGAGGCCCACATCGGCGGTCTCGTCGCCGGTGTCGGCGTCGGCTACGCGATGGTCCACGCGCCGCGCGAGAAGCGGACGCTGGTCCAGTACGGCACCTGTGCGGTCGTACTCGCCGTCGTGGTGGTCCTCACGCTGGTCAGGACCGCTCAGCTCACCTGATACCGAACCGTTGTCCACAGGCTGTGCCGGATCTTGTGCACCGTGTGCGGGCACAGCTGTGCCCCCTGTCGCTCGGATGTGTTTCCGCAGGTCGGGCAGGAAGCCAACAGGTGTATGAGGGGTGGTGCGCCAGTCATACCGGCGTCAACGCCCGATGGGTTATCCACAGATCGTCGTTCTTTTCCCCATGTGGACAACCCTGTGGATAACTCAGTGGACAGCCCTGGGCAGAGCTACTTCCACTGCGTGGAGACACCGAAGCCCGCGGCGATGAAGCCGAAGCCGACCACGATGTTCCAGTTGTCCAGCGCATCGATGGGCAGCGAGCCGTCGGTCACATAGAAGACGACGATCCAGGCCAGGCCGATGATGAACATGGCCAGCATGACAGGCGCGACCCAGCCACGGCTGTTCAGCTTGATCGCCTGGGCCTGCTTCGCCGGCGGCGGCGTGTAGTCGGCCTTCTTGCGGATACGTGACTTCGGCACGAGGGTCTCTCCTGTCGATGCGCTGCGTGGCCGCGCAGGTAACCGGTTCGGGGCTCGGGGCAGCGTACAAGTGGTCGGCATGACGACTGTGTGTGCTCCCCCGGGCGTCCGTTAGCGTAGTGCTTCCGTGGCGCCGAAGGAGATAAGGGTACGTTGAGCAATTCTGCCGACTCCCCCGGGACGCAATCAACGGGCTCCGGCCCTGGCCGCCGCATGCGTGTCCGCCCCGCACGGATGCTCACGGCGGCCGTCTTCGCGCTCGCGGGACTGATCTTCTTCACCAGCTTCGACACGGCCAAGGGCACCGACATCCGCCAGGACGGCTCCCTGCTGAAGCTGTCGGACCTGATCCAGCAGCGCAGCCGCAAGAACAAGGAACTGGACGAGTCCGACGCGGCCCTGCGCGGCAGCGTGGAGTCCCTCGCCGAGAGCGACGACGGCAGCAGCAAGGCGCAGGACCGCAGGCTGAGCGGGCTGGAGAAGAGCGCCGGCACCCAGAAGCTCACCGGTCACGCCATCACCGTCACCCTGAACGACGCCCCGCCCAACGCCACTGCCAAGCTCCCCGGCTATCCCGAGCCGCAGCCCGACTATCTGGTCATCCACCAGCAGGATCTGCAGGCCGTGGTGAACGCGCTGTGGCAGGGCGGCGCCCAGGGCATCAAGGTCATGGACCAGCGGCTGATCTCCACCAGTGCAGTGCGCTGTGTCGGCAACACGCTGATCCTCCAGGGCCGGGTCTACTCACCGCCGTACAAGATCACGGCGGTCGGAGATCCGGACAAGCTGCAGCAGGCCCTCGCGGCGAGCAAGGCGATCCAGACCTACATGGTGTACGTCAATGTCTACGGCCTCGGCTGGAAAGTCACCGACGACGGGACGGTGACTCTTCCCGGCTACTCGGGCACAGTGGATCTGCACTACGCGAAGCCCGTGCAGTAGCCGGCAGCAGCCCTTGGCCGGCCGTCCGCCAGCCGTCCGTCAACGGAGGCGCCGGTGCGCGTGATCGTCCGGACCGTCAGCGAGCTGTGCATCACCGTCGGCAGCCTGATCGTGCTCTTCGTCGCCTATGTGCTGTTCTGGACGGGTGTGCGGGCCGACAGTGCCATGAATGACCAGATCGACCAGCTGCACCGGCAGTGGGCGCAGGGAAGCATGCGGCCGCCGGCCCCGGGCAAGAAGGCGGCCGCCGCGGGCGAGCAGACGGTCGCCGTGACGAAACCGGCGCCGTACCACTACGGCAAGGCCTTCGCGATCATGTACATCCCGCGGCTCGGTTTCACGTGGAACAAGCCGGTCCTGGAGGGCACCGGCCGGGACGTGCTGGCGAAGGGACTTGCCCACTACGCGGGTACCGCCCAGCTCGGCCAGGAGGGGAACTTCGCGGTGGCCGGTCACCGGCGCACGTACGGCGACCCGTTCAAGGACTTCCCCGAGCTGCGGACCGGGGACGCGGTCGTCCTCACGGACGGGACGACCTGGTTCACGTATCGGATCGACAAAGGGCCCTACAAAACCGTGCCGACGGACGTTGAGGTCATCGACCCTGTGCCACGTAAGTCCGGGTATACGCGTCCGGGCAGGTATCTGACGCTGACCACCTGCGATCCGGAATGGGGGCACAGTCACCGGCTGATCGTCTGGGCGCACCTGGACGCCACACAGTCCGTGGAGGCAGGCGAACCGAAGGCTCTGCGCCGTTAGTCTGGTGGCGTACGGCGTGAGTCAGGTGCCGTGGGGATACGGAAGGAACGGCATGTACGGCTGGATCTGGCGGAATCTGCCGGGGAACGCGTGGGTGAAGGCGTTCATCTCACTCCTACTGATCCTGGCCGTGGTCTACATCCTCTTCCAGTACGTCTTTCCGTGGGCCGAACCGCTGATGCCCTTCAACGATGTGACGGTGGACAACCAGTGAGTGCGCGGATTCTCGTCGTCGACAACTACGACAGCTTCGTCTTCAACCTCGTCCAGTACCTGTATCAGCTGGGTGCCGAGTGCGAGGTGCTGCGCAACGACGAGGTGTCGACGGCGCATGCCCAGGACGGCTTCGACGGGGTGCTGCTCTCGCCCGGACCGGGGACGCCCGAGGAGGCCGGGGTGTGCGTGGACATGGTCCGCCACTGTGCGGCCACCGGTGTGCCGGTCTTCGGGGTGTGCCTCGGCATGCAGTCGATGCAGGTGGCGTACGGCGGTGTGGTGGACCGGGCGCCGGAGCTGCTGCACGGCAAGACCTCGCTGGTGGAGCACGAGGGCAAGGGTGTCTTCGCGGGCCTGCCCTCGCCCTTCACGGCGACCCGTTACCACTCCCTGGCCGCCGAGCCGGCGACGGTACCGGCCGAGCTGGAGGTGACCGCCCGCACCCACGACGGCATCATCATGGGCCTGAGGCACCGTGAACTCCCCGTAGAGGGCGTGCAGTTCCACCCCGAGTCGGTGCTGACCGAGCACGGGCACCGGATGCTGGCCAACTGGCTGGTGGAGTGCGGCGACCAGGGCGCCGTGGCGAGGTCGACGGGGCTGGCCCCGGTGGTGGGCAGGGCCACGGCGTGACCGCGTTGCGCCCGGAGCGCGAGACCGATGCCTCGTACGGGGATCAGTCGTACGAGGCTTCCGGTGCGCTTGGGGACTGGGACGCGGCGGGTGCTGCGTACCAGGGGTCCTACGAGGGGTCGTACGACGAGCCGTACCGGCCCGTGCTGGACGACGAGACGATGGCGCTGCGGATCCCCGATGATCTGCCGCCGGGCACGAAGAGGGAGCCCACAGGCGCCTCTGCGGCCTCTTCCGCCTCGTCTGCCACCGGACCCGCGGTCGGTGGTCGTGCGGCCCGCAGAAAGGCCGCCAAACGCCGTGGAGGCCGTGGTGGACGCCATGGCGGCGGGCGGGAAGCGGCACCCGCGGAGCGGGGGGAGCCGGCGGAGCCCGGTCGGCCGTTGTCCCGGATGGAGGCGCGGCGGCAGGCGCGGCTGCGCAAGCCGGGCCCGGGCGTCATCGCGAGCCGGGCGATCGGTGAGGTGTTCATCACCACCGGTGTGCTGATGCTCCTGTTCGTCACCTATCAGCTGTGGTGGACCAATGTCCGCGCCAACGCGCAGGCGGGCAGCGAGACGCACCAGCTCCAGAACGACTGGGCGAGCGGCAAGCGCAACCCGGGGGTCTTCGCGCCGGGGCAGGGTTTCGCCATACTGCACATCCCCAAGCTGGACGTGGTGGCGCCGATCGCGGAGGGCGTCAGCACGGAGAAGGTGCTCAACAAGGGCATGGTCGGGCACTACGGCGAGCCTCCCCTGAAGACGGCGATGCCGGACGCCAAGACCGGCAACTTCGGACTGGCCGCCCACCGCAACACGCACGGCGAGCCGTTCCGGTACATCAACAAGCTCCAGCCCGGTGACGCGGTCGTGGTCGAGACGCAGGACACGTACTTCGTGTACAAGGTGACCTCGACGCTGCCGGTGACCTCGCCGGCCAACACGAGCGTGCTGGATCCCATCCCGAAGGGCTCGGGCTTCACCAAGCCCGGCCGCTACATCACCCTCACCACCTGCACGCCGGAGTTCACCAGCAAGTACCGGCTGATCGTCTGGGGCAAGATGGTCGAGGAACGCCCGCGCAGCAAGGGCAAGCCGGACGCGCTCATCGAGCAGGGCTGACGCGAGTAAGGGCAGAGGCAGAGGAAACTGTGGCAGCGACCGCCGACGACACCGAAGAACACACGGACGCGTTCGATTCGAGTCCCGCCCGGCGGGGCCGGCGTCCGGGCCGTATAGCGACGGCGGTCAGCGTCCTCGGTGAACTCCTCATCACAGCCGGGCTGTTGCTCGCCCTGTTCGTCGTCTACTCCCTGTGGTGGACGAACGTGATAGCGGACCGCAAGGCGGACAAGCAGGCCGAGAAGGTCCGCCAGCACTGGGCGCACGCCACGGACTCCGGTCCGGGTGCGCTGGACACCAAGGACGGCATCGGTTTCCTGCACGTTCCGGCCATGAAGAACGGCGTGGTGCTGGTCGAGAAGGGCACGGGCACGGACGTCCTCAACGACGGCGTGGCCGGCTACTACACGGACCCGGTCAAGGCCGCGCTCCCCATGACCGGCAAGGACGGCAACTTCACCCTCGCCGCCCACCGGGACGGGCACGGCGCCAAGTTCCACAACATCGACAAGCTGAAGAAGGGCGACCCGATCGTCTTCGAGACGCGGGACGACTGGTACGTCTACAAGGTGTACTCGGTCCTGCCGGAGACCTCGAAGTACAACGTCAAGGTCATCGACCAGGTCCCGAAGGAGTCCGGCAAGAAGAAGCCGGGCCACTACATCACGCTGACGACATGCACGCCGGTGTACACCTCGGAGTACCGGTACGTGGTGTGGGGCGAGCTGGTCCGGGTGGAGAGGGTGAACAGCGAGCGGACGCCGCCGGCGGAGTTGCGGGGCTGACAGAGGTTCTTCGAGTACCGCTGTCCTCTAGCATGTCGAAGGTCCGAAGCCGCAACCACCTTTTGCGGCTTCGGACCCATGTGTGTCAGGCCGTGCCTACTCCAGCACCTTCAACGGCTCCCCGGCGCTCCATTCCTCAAGCAGCCCTCGGTGTACGGCCGTGATCCCCGTGTCGGCGGCGATGCGCACAGCGTCGGGGGTGAAGGGGCAGGTCGCCACGAAGAGTGCCACTTCCGCGCTGTACAGAACCTTGGCAGCGCCCACGAATTTCTGCACGTCGGGGCTGGTGATGTTGAGGTAGGGCGCGAACCGTTTGCACTGGACGACAAGGCTTCGCCCGTCGGCCGTGCGCCCGGTGATGTCGACACCCCGGTCTCCGTGCCCGCCCTGCACGACGACGTTGGTGCATCCATCACGGCGCAGCAGTGTGGCGATGTGTTGCTCGAACGCGCGGCCGTTCATGGCGTCCATGACGGCCATGACTCCGACGGCGGGTCGGTCGTCTTGCGTCCCTTCGAGCCGCTGCAGCCGGGCATGGTGTTGATGGAGCCGTCGTTCGATGCGCTGAACTCCCGCCCGTAGAGCGATCAGCTCCTTGCGGTGTCCGCTCGACGTTTCGATCAGGACGTTGAACATCGGCACGACCGTCTTGCCGAGGATGTGGGTGATGCGTTGGTCGATGCGGTCGTCGAGGGAGGCGATATCGCTGTAAAGGGAGTTTTCCACAGGCTGCGTGCGCGCCAGGCTCTCCGTGTCCAGAAGGTACACACGCACCTGACGTGCGACTTCGCTGTCCCGGAGCAGCATGGCGACGTTGAGGACTGCGCGGCGGGAGAACAGCGCCAGGGACCGAGTGCGTGACTGGATGCCACTGAGCTCCTTGAAGGAGCTCAGTTCTGAACCGGTCAGGACTCGGTACCCGCTTGCTTCCAGCTCCGCACGATGGTCGACGACGAGAGAACGGATGGTCTTGATACCCACCTGGAAGTAGGTGGCCACCATCGCCGTCGTGACATGCATCCCGTCCGGGAGCAGCGACAGTGCCTTGACTTTGTCGAGCACGTCCGTGCGGTCCAGCACGCTGCTGCGCAGTGTCTTCGATTCCAGCAGCGCCGATTCGTTGATCACGTTCTGCCCTTCGGTTCGCCGTAGCCATTTGGCAGGGGCAGAGACTCGATTCCCCACCCCACCCGATCAACGAGCCCTGTCATATGACGACACGATCGGTAGGAGCACTGCTGTGCGATCACGGTGGATGTGAGTGAAGAAGGGCGACCCGGTCGTCTTCGAGACGCGGGACGACTGGTACGTCTACAAGGTGTACTCGGTCCTGCCGGAGACCTCGAAGTACAACGTCAAGGTCATCGACCAGGTCCCGAAGGAGTCCGGCAAGAAGAAGCCGGGCCACTACATCACGCTGACGACATGCACGCCGGTGTACACCTCGGAGTACCGGTACGTGGTGTGGGGCGAGCTGGTCCGGGTGGAGAAGGTGGACAGCGAGCGGACGCCGCCGAAGGAACTGCAGGGCTGACAGAGCATATGAGTGGGCCCCTGCCGGAAAGTACCGGCAGGGGCCCACTCGGGTGTGCGGGGTGTCAGCCGTTGAAGCCACCGAGGAGGCCGCCGTTGCCGCCGCCGACGTCGACGGTGGTCAGGACGATCTGGGTGTTGCTCGGGTCGGCCGGGGTGCCCGGGGGCGGGGTCTGGCTGGTGACCCGTGCCTTGTCGTCCTGGGGTCCGTTGACCTGGATCTGGTTGAAGCCCTGCTGCTGCAGGGTCTGCACGGCCTGCTTCAGGGTCTGGGTCGTGACGTTCGGCACCGGGGTCTGCTGGCTCTGCTGGAACACGCTGACGGTGAGGGCGATGGGCGTGTTCTTGTCGACCTGCTGGCCCGGCTGCGGGTTGGACGCGGTGACCTTGCCGTTGTCGTCCTGGTTGGTGGTGGGGGTGTTGTTGCAGGTCGGCACCAGGCCCAGCTGCGTCAGCTCGGCCTTGGCCTGGTCGCAGGACTCACCGATGATGGTGTTGGGGACGGTGACCTTGTCCTCGGGCTTGGCGACCGTCAGGGTGATCTTGGAACCCTTCTGGACCTCCGCGCCGAGATCGGGGTTCTGCTTGATGACCGTGCCGGCCGGCTGCGTCGAGACCTCGTCCTTGCGGACGACGTCGAACTTGTACTTGTCGCCTTCGAGCGTCGCCTTGGCGTCGTCGAAGGTCTGTCCGAGAACGTTCGGCACGGCGACCTTCGGCGCGCCCGTCGACACCGTCAGGTCGACCGTGCTGCCCTTGTCCACATTCGTCTTGGGCTGCGGGTCCTGGTCGCAGACATTGCCCTTGGCTTGGGCGTCGCAGGGCTTCCTCGTGATCGACAGCTTCAAATCGACGTTGTCGGCCATCTTCTTGGCCGAGTCCTCGGTCTGGCCGACGAACGTCGGCACCGCCACCTTGCCGTTGCCCGTGTTGCCGCCGCTGGCGACCCACTTGCCGATCAGGATCGCGCCGATCAGGACGAGGATGCCCGCGACCACCAGGAGGATCGTGGAGGTGTTGGACTTCTTCTGCTGCTGGCGACGGCGGCCGGACGGCTCGTCGTAGCCGTAGCCGCCGTCCGGGTTCATCGGCGGGAGCATGCTGGTCGCTCCGGCGCCGGAGTCCGGGCGCAGGGCCGTCGTCGGCTGGTCGTCCGGGTAGCCGCCGTAACCCACCGCGCCCATCGCGGCCGTCGCCGCGACCGGCTGGCCGTCCAGGCAGGCCTCGATGTCGGCGCGCATCTCGTCGGCCGACTGGTAGCGGTAGTCCGGGTCCTTGACCAGCGCCTTCAGGACGATCGCGTCCATCTCGGGCGTGATCTCGGGGTCGAAGACCGACGGGGGCTGCGGCTCCTCACGGACGTGCTGGTAGGCCACCGCGACGGGGGAGTCGCCCACGAAGGGGGGCCGTACCGTCAGCAGCTCGTACAGCAGGCAACCCGTCGAGTACAGGTCCGACCGGGCGTCGACCTGCTCGCCCTTCGCCTGTTCCGGCGACAGGTACTGGGCCGTGCCGATGACCGCGGCCGTCTGGGTCATGGTCATGCCGGCGTCGCCCATGGCGCGGGCGATGCCGAAGTCCATGACCTTGACCTGGCCGTTGCGGGTCAGCATGACGTTGGCCGGCTTGATGTCGCGGTGGACGATGCCGTTGCGGTGGGCGTACTCCAGGCCCTGGAGGATGCCGATGGTCATCTCCATCGCGCGCTCCGGCAGCAGCTTGCGGCCGCTGTGAAGAAGCTCACGCAGGGTGGAGCCGTCGACGTACTCCATCACGATGTACGGGATGGAGACCCCGTCGATGTAGTCCTCACCCGTGTCGTAGACCGCGACGATCGCGGGGTGGTTGAGCGAGGCGGCCGACTGGGCCTCCCGGCGGAACCGGGCCTGGAAGGAAGGGTCGCGTGCCAGGTCGGCGCGCAGGGTCTTCACTGCCACGGTGCGGCCCAGGCGGGTGTCATGCGCGAGGTAGACCTCCGCCATGCCACCACGGCCGAGCACCTGGCCCAGCTCGTACCGGCCGCCGAGGCGACGCGGCTCTTCCATAGCTACCTACCAGCCCTCTCCGTCGGTCTCGGCCGCACAGTGGTGTGCGGCCGGAGGCTGCCGTCCGGGCCTACCGTACCCGGCTCGCTTTGTGTGACCTGGCCAAGCCAGTAACCCGATACAGGACCGGTATCGCAACGTGCGCCGATGTGAAGGAGACGTGAGCGGTGTCACTTCCTGGTGGCGAGGTCACTTCTTGGACTTGATGACTGCCTCCATGACGTTCTTCGCGATCGGCGCGGCCAAGCCGCCACCGGAGATGTCGTCGCGGTTGGCGCTCTCGTCCTCGATGACCACGGCGACCGCGACCGGCGAGCTGCCGTCGGGCAGCTTGGCGTAGGAGACGAACCATGCGTACGGGTTGGCGCTGTTGGCCACACCGTGCTGCGCGGTGCCGGTCTTGCCGCCCACGGTGACGCCGGGGATCTGCGCCTTCGTACCGGTGCCCTGCTTGACGACCGTCTCCATCATGGACTGCAGGATCTGCGCGTTGGCCGGCGACAGCGGCCGGCTCATCTCCTCCGGCTGGGTCTTCGCGACCGGGTCGAGGTTGGAGGACTGCAGTTCGTCGACCATGTACGGCTTCATCAGCTTGCCGTCATCGGCGACCGCCGAGGCGACCATGGCCATCTGCAGCGGGGTGGCGGCGGTGTCGAACTGGCCGATCGAGCTGAGCGCCGTCTGCGGGCGGTCCATCTCCTTGGGGAAGACGGACGCGTTCGACCGCACCGGGACGAACTGCTCGGAGTTGAAGCCGAACTTCTCGGCCTCCTTCAGCATCTTGTCCTTGCCGAGCTGGGCACCGATGTGACCGAAGACCGTGTTGCAGGAGATGCGCAGCGCCTCCCGGAGGGACACGTTCTTGCACTGGATGCTGCCCTCGTTCTTCAGCTCGCGCGTGGTGTCCGGCAGCGTGTAGGGCTGGGGGGAGTCGGTGGCCTGGTCCGCCGAGTTGTACAGCCCGTTCTCCAGCGCGGCCGCCGCGGTGACCAGCTTGAACGTGGAGCCCGGCGGATAGGTCTCGCGCAGCGCGCGGTTGAGCATCGGGTCGGCCGGGTTGTTCGCCTTCTGGAGGCTGTTCCAGGCCTTGGCGTCGCTGTCGGAGTAGCCCGAGAAGGACGAGGGGTCGTACGACGGGTAGGAGGCCAGCGCCAGGATCTTGCCCGTGGACGGCTCCAGCGCGACCACCGCGCCCTTGCCGCCCTGTGCCTTCAGCCCGTCGAACGCGGCCTTCTGCGCGGCCGCGTTCAGCGTGGTGACGACGTTGCCGCCCTGCTTCGGCTTGCCCGTGACCATGTCGAGGGTGTTGCGGAAGAAGAGCCGGTCGTCGTTGCCGGTCAGGATGCCGTCGTCGAGCTTCTCCAGCTGGCTGCCGTCGAAGGCCTGCGAGGAGTAGCCGGTGACCGGGGCCCACATGGGCCCGTCCTTGTACGTCCGCTTGTACTTGAAGTCGCCGCTCTTGGACTCCACGGAGCCGGTTATCGGGTTGCCGTCGACGATGATGTCGCCGCGCGGGTGGGCGTAGCGCTCGATGGCGACCCGGCGGTTGTCCTTCTCGGTGGCGAGCTGGTCGGCCTTGACGTACTGGAGGTAGTTGTCCCGGATCAGCAGGGCCAGCACGAGCAGGCCGCAGAAGATCGCGATCCGGCGCAGGGGCTTGTTCATGACGGGCGGACCACCTGGGTCATCTCGGCGTCGGGGTTCGTGGCGGGGCTGGGCGCCGGGCGGCGGGCGGTGTCGCTGATGCGGATGAGGATGCCGATCAGCGCCCAGTTGGCCAGCACGGAGGAACCGCCGTACGCGACGAACGGCATCGTCATACCGGTCAGTGGGATGAGGCCCATCACACCGCCGGCCACGACGAACACCTGCAGCGCGAAGGCGCCGGACAGGCCGACGGCGAGCAGCTTGCCGAACGGGTCGCGGGCGGCGAGGGCGGTGCGCAGGCCGCGTTCCACGATCAGGCCGTAGATCAGCAGCATCGCCATGATGCCCGCGAGGCCCAGCTCCTCGCCGAAGGTGGCGAAGACGAAGTCGGAGTTGGCGGCGAACTTGATCAGGTCCGAGTGACCCTGGCCCCAGCCGGTGCCGAGGGTGCCGCCGGAGCCGAACGCCCACAGAGACTGCTGCAGCTGGTCGGAGTGGAGGATGCCGTCGTGGGTGACCTGGCGGCTGAGCTGGTACTCGCGCATCGGGTTGAGCCAGGCGTGCACACGCGTCTGGATGTGCGACTCGAAGCTCGCCACGCCGACGGCGCCGACCGCGGACATCAGCAGACCGAAGACGATCCAGCTGGTCCGCTCGGTGGCGACGTACAGCATGATGACGAACATTCCGAAGAACAGCAGCGAGGTGCCGAGGTCGGTCTCGAAGACGAGGATGAGGATCGACATCGCCCAGACGACCAGGATGGGGCCGAGGTCGCGGCCGCGCGGCAGGTACAGGCCCATGAAGCGGCGGCTGGCGAGGGCCAGGGCGTCGCGCTTCACCATCAGATAGCCGGCGAAGAAGACGGCGAGGACGATCTTCGCGAACTCACCGGGCTGGAGGGAGCCCAGGCCGGGGACGCGGATCCAGATCTTGGCGCCGTAGATGTCGGCCCCGAGGCCCGGCACCAGCGGCAGGAGCAGCAGGACCAGGGCGCAGACCATGGAGATGTACGTGTAGCGCTGCAGGACGCGGTGGTCCTTCAGGAAGATCAGCACCGCGGCGAACATGGCGATGCCCAGCGCGCTGTACAGCAGCTGGCGGGGCGCGGCCGCGGCGAAGTGGGGCAGCGACTGCAGCAGCTTCGACTGGTCCAGCCGCCAGATCACTACGAGTCCGAGCCCGTTGAGCAGCGTGGCCAGCGGCAGCAGCAGCGGGTCGGCGTACGGGGCGAACTTCCGTACGGCGAGATGGGCGACGCCGGCCAGCAGACCGAGACCGAGGCCGTAGGACAGCAGCCCGGCGGGCACCGAGTTGTTGATGGCCAGGCCCACGTTGGCGTAGGCGAACACCGGGATGGCCACGGCGAAGACCAGCAGGGCCAGCTCGGTGTTGCGGCGGCTCGGCGCGCCGATCGCGCCGATCGTGGACGTGTGGTGCGTCGGCGAGTTAGTCGTACTGCTCATCGTGTGACAGGGCCTCTCGCGGCTCGGCTACTGCTTGCCGCACTGATCGACGACCTTCTTCTCATCCTCGGAGAGGCTCGGGCCGGGGTTGGGGGTGGTGGACGCGGACGGCGGCTTCGAAGGGTTCTTCGTAGCGGGCGCCGAACCGGATGGGTGCGGTGTCGGTGTGGCCTTGGACGTGAAAGCGGTACGGGTGGTTCCCGTGGTGCCCCCGGCCTCGCCCTGGCCCGTCTTCGCGTTCTGCCGCGATGCGACGGCCGTGCGCTCCGCCTGCTTCTTGCACGCGGAGGCCTGCACCGACAGCGCCTGGATCTTCGCCTGCGCCTGCTGCAGACCGCCCGCCGCGATCGTGTTCTTGACCTGCTTCTGCTGGTAGGGCGGCAGGTACTTGAGTTCGATCTCGGGGTGGTCCTTCTCCACCTTCGACAGCGACACCCAGGCCAGGTCCTGGCTGATGCCGCGGTACAGCGCCACGTGCTCGTCCTTGGCGCCGACGTAGTACTGCGACTGGGTCCAGCGGTAGCCGCCGTAGAGGCCGCCGCCGATCACGGCGAGGGCGAGCACGCTGTAGAAGGATCTCTTCAGCCACTTGCGCCCACCGCGCGGCTTGGTGAAGTCGCCGTCGGCGTAGTCGTCGAAACTGCCCGCCGGGATGTACCCGGTGGTGTCGCCGGAGCCGGGCGGGCCGAACTCGCCGCCGCCGTGCCCGGCTGCCCGGCGGCCCAGGTGCGAGGCGCGGCCGGCCGGGGTCTGCATGATGCCGTTGTCGTGCAGATGGTGCTGGTTCTCGGCGACCGCGCCGACCACGACCGGCTGGTCGGACAGCTGCCCGGCGAGGGTGTCACCGGTGTCCAGGTCGAGGACGTCGGCGACGATGACGGTGATGTTGTCGGGGCCGCCGCCGCGCAGCGCGAGCTGGATCAGCTCCTGCACGGTCTCCTGCGGGCCCTGGTAGCTGGCGAGGGTCTCCTCGATCGTCTGGTGGGAGACGACGCCGGACAGACCGTCGGAACAGATCAGATAGCGGTCGCCGGCCCGGACCTCGCGGATGGACAGGTCGGGCTCGACGTGGTCGCCGCTGCCGAGGGCGCGCATCAGCAGGGAGCGCTGGGGGTGGGAGGTGGCCTCTTCCTCGGTGATCCGGCCCTCGTCGACGAGCCGCTGCACCCAGGTGTGGTCCTGCGTGATCTGCGTGAGCACCCCGTCACGCAGCAGATAGGCGCGGGAGTCGCCGACGTGGACGAGCCCGAGCCGCTGCCCGGTCCACAGCAGTGCGGTCAGCGTGGTCCCCATGCCCTCCAGCTGGGGGTCCTCCTCGACCATGGCGCGCAGCTGGTCGTTGGCGCGCTGCACGGCGACGCCGAGGGAGGTGAGGATGTCGGAGCCGGGCACGTCGTCGTCGAGGGTGACCAGGGTGGAGATCACCTCGGAGGAGGCGACCTCGCCGGCCGCCTGGCCGCCCATGCCGTCGGCGATCGCGAGCAGCCGCGGACCGGCGTAGCCCGAGTCCTCGTTGCCCTCCCGGATCATGCCTTTGTGCGATCCGGCGGCAAAGCGCAGTGACAGACTCATGCGCACCTCGCCCGTCGGCTCCGAATGCAGCCGGTCGTGTCGAGCCACACTGCCCACCCTCCGGTCGGGAGCGCGCCGGAGGCCGGGGTGCGGCCTGCTTCCGCGTGCTCGCTCCGCTCGCTCATTGTCGTACTACTTCCGCAGCTCGATGACGGTCTTGCCGATGCGGATCGGCGCGCCCAGCGGGATCGGCGTGGGAGTCGTCAGCCGGGAGCGGTCCAGGTAGGTGCCGTTGGTGGAGCCGAGGTCCTCGACGATCCACTGACCGTCGCGGTCCGGGTAGATCCTGGCATGACGGCTGGAGGCGTAGTCGTCGTCCAGCACGATCGTGGAGTCGTGCGCCCGGCCCAGCGTGATCGTCTGCCCCTGCAGCGCGACCGTCGTGCCGGTCAGTGTGCCCTCGGTCACCACCAGCTTGGCGGGGGCGTTGCGGCCGCGCCGGCCGCCGCCCTGCTGGCCGCGCTGCTGCGGGGGCGCCGACTGCTGCCGGGCCGCCTGCTGCCGGCCCTGCGCTTGCGCACGCCCGGCCTCCCTGCGCGATCCGCGCTGGGTGACCCGCGTACCGAACAGGTCGCTCCGGATGACCTGCACGGCCACGATCACGAACAGCCACAGTACGGCCAGGAAACCCAGCCGCATGACCGTGAGGGTCAGCTCTGACATTGCCCCCGCTTCACCCTTCGGCTTGCCTATAGATAACGGTGGTGCTGCCCACGACGATCCGCGAGCCGTCGCGGAGCGTAGCGCGGGTGGTGTGCTGCCCGTCCACCACGATGCCGTTGGTGGAACCGAGATCCTGGATCGTCGAGGGCGTTCCGGTCCGGATCTCGCAGTGCCGGCGGGAGACGCCGGGGTCGTCGATCCGCACGTCGGCGTCGGTGCTGCGGCCCAGCACCAGCGTCGGGCGGGAGATCTGGTGGCGGGTGCCGTTGATCTCGATCCAGTAGCGGGTGCGCCCGCCGCTCGCCGGGGCGGCCGCGGGCCGCTGGGTGGCGGGCTGGGGGTATCCGTAGCCGCCGGGGCGGGCGCCGGGCGGCGGTGCGGCCGGCATCGGGGGCGCGCCGGCGGGCGCGGCGGGCGGATAGCCGTACCCGCCCGGGCCGCCCTGCCCGGGACGGCCGGGGACCGGGGCCGCGGGGGCCTGCTGTCCCTGCTGGCTGCTGGAGGAGGCGAGGGTGCGCGAGCGCACCCGGTACAGGCCGGTGTCGAGGTCGTCGGCCTTCTCCAGGCTGACCTTGATCGGTCCCATGAAGGTGTAGCGCTGCTGCTTGGCGTAGTCGCGCACCATGCCGGCCAGCTCGTCGCCGAGCTGCCCGGAGTACGGGCTGAGGCGCTCGTAGTCCGGCGCGCTCAGCTCCACGATGAAGTCGTTCGGTACGACGGTCCGGTCACGGTTCCAGATCGTGGCGTTGTTGTCGCACTCACGCTGGAGCGCGCCGGCGATCTCCACGGGCTGGACCTCGGACTTGAAGACCTTGGCGAAGGTGCCGTTCACCAGACCTTCGAGACGCTGCTCGAACTTCTTCAGGACTCCCATGGGGCACCTCCTCCGTCCTTGCCGTTGCCTTGCCCTGCTGTGTGGCCGCTGTCTTGCCTGTACTGCCGGTTCCGCTGGTGCTGCGCACTGATCGTATCTACGCGTCCGGCAATCAGCCGGTTCCCCCAGCGGCTCCCCTTCGAACTCCCGGTGCGCAGTCCCGCTGCCATGGATCGTAGAGGGGGGCGAAGACCAGTGTCCCGCACCTGGCTGTGGACCCGGCCCGGCTCCTGGGGAGATGCCGGGGAACGGTACGAGGTTGATACGTGAACCGAGTCTCCTTGATACGTGGGGGAGGGATGGGGCGGGTAGGAGGGGGCGGTTGGGGGCGTTGTGGGGGGACGGGTTTGGGGATCGGGGCGGGGCGGTGGATGGGGTGTTGTGGGCTTGGGGCGGGGGTCGGTGGGGAGTTGGTGGTTCGGGTGGGGGCTGACGGGGGTCGTGGCGGGCCTGGGTGGGGGCCTGGTGGGGTCGTGGCGGGTCCGGGGCTGTCTCGGGGGTCCGGGGCTGTCTCGGGCCGGAGGGAAGCGATGTGAACCCACCCCGTACGACGTGCTAATGTTCTGGGTGTCGGAAGGGGCCGGCCCGAAAGGGCGGGAACCGGAAGACACACCCAATGCGCGGGTGGCGGAATAGGCAGACGCGCTGGATTCAGGTTCCAGTGCCCGCAAGGGCGTGGGGGTTCAACTCCCCCCTCGCGCACAGAGACGAGACGGGTCTCTGTCGGTGACGGAAGTCACCGGCAGGGGCCCGTTTCGGCGTTGTGGGCCCGTTTCTTATTGTGTCCCGGTTTGTGATGAATCGCACAGACTGGTGGCGGACGTAGGGGACCCATCTGTGAGCTATCTCACGAGCGAGGCCGACGATGCCTCCTGTCGCCGCCGGCTCCCTCACCGCAAACGCGGCGTCGTCTTGCCTCCGTTGAGGCAACTTCTCGCCATCTCGTGGTCCATTCTTCCGGACGTTTGGCAATGATTGTTGGCAACTACTTGCCAATGGCTGGGCAACCGCCCTACCGTTGCTGTCGTTCGCCGCGCGGACCCCTCGCGGCCGACCCGAAAATCCACGGGAATAGGAGCGCACGATGCAGAAGTTCGACACCCCCGCCCCGGTCTCCGTCGTCCTGGACATCCCCGCCGGACGCGTCCGGTTCATCGCCGCCGACCGTGCCGACACCACCGTCGAGGTCGGGCCCGCCGACCCGGCCAAGAGCCGCGACGTGAAGAGCGCCGATCAGACAGAGGTCGCCTACGCCGACGGCGTCCTGCGGATCCGCGTCCCCGAGCCCCGCAACCAGCTCTTCGGCCCGTCGGGATCCATGGAGGTCACGGTGCAGTTGCCTGCCGGCTCCAGCGTCGAGGCCAAGACCGGCAGCTGTGAACTGCTGACCGTCGGCCGTCTCGGCGACGTCGCCTTCGACGGCGCGTACCGGCGGATCGAGATCGACGAGGCGGCAGGCGTGCGCCTCAGGGCGGTCGACGGCGACGTCCAAGTCGGCCTGCTCACCGGCCCCGCGGAGATCAGCACCGCACGGGGCGACATCCGGATCACCGAGGCCGCGCGCGGCACGGTCGTGCTGCGCACCGGCTCCGGCGACATCACCGTCGGCGCCGCCGCCGGGGTCTCGGCCGTCCTGGACGCCGGCACCACCCACGGCCGTATCAGCAACGCCCTGAAGAACGACGGCACCGCCGAACTCGACATCCGTGCCACCACCTCCCACGGCGACATCACCGCCCGCAGCCTCTGAAGGAACAGAACCAGGACCCTCCGGCTCACAGCCTGTGGACGGAGGGGGCCGGCCGGGTCGTGCGGGGCCGGTCCCCGGTTCTCCCGCGGTTCAGGTATCCAGGGTTCAGGACCGGCTCGGCTGGCACCGCGGGCACCACACGGTGCCCCGGCCCCCCAGCCGGGAGCGGCGCAGGTGGGTGCCGCAGCGGGGACAGACCGGGTCGGGGTCGTCGCGATGGCCGGTGAGCCACCCGTCGCGCGGTGGCACGCAGCCGGCGTTGACCGAGGAACGCAGCGTGCGCCGCATGTGGGAGTACAGGTGCCGGCGTTCGCTCTCCGTCAGATCACCGGCCCGGGTGCCGGGGTGCAGCCCGGCACGCCACAGGATCTCGTCGGCGAGCAGATTGCCGAGCCCGGCCAGGACCGACTGATCGGTCAGCGCGGTCTTGATGTGACCGCGGCGCGCGCGGAGCCCGGCCTCGAAGTCCTCACGGTCCACTGCCAGCGCATCGGGACCCTGACGGTCCAGCAGCCGGGCGACGCCGGAGTCGTCGTCGGCCAGCCACAGGCCCTGGAGCTTGCGCTGGTCGCGGTAGCGGAGCTGGCGGCCGCCACCCAGGTAGAACAGGACGCGGTCGTGGGCCTCGACGGCGTCGTCGGGATCGGCGCAGAGCAGCCGACCGGTCATACCGAAGTGCAGCAGGACGGTCGGGCCGCCGGTGTGAGCGAGCAGCCACTTGCCGTGCCGCTCCGGCTCGGTGAACCGCCGGCCCTCCAGTGCCTCGCGGAGCCGCCGTGCGCTCACCCCGTGCAGGACGCCCGCGTCGCACACGTCGACGCGGCGGATCTCCCTGCCCTTCGCGCAGGACACGAGCACCCTGCGGAAACCCTCGACGTCCGGCAGCTCAGGCACGGCGGACGCCACCCTGCCGACTGACGACGCCCTGCGCTTGACGGGGGCACGACGATCGAGCCGGAGCCGGAGCCGGAGCCGGAGCCGGAGCCGGAGCCGTAGCTGGAGCCGTAGCGGCTGGGGGCGCGGTCCCTCGTTTCTGTCTCGGGGCCATGGCAGCCTCCTCGCTGCGCCGGGCCTGTGCCGACACGGATGGCGATTCCGAAGGCGGGGGTGTCGTGGGGCGCGTCGCGCCGGGCTCGCGGGGACCGTGGGTACGACGCTGCCGACGGCCGTCCACCCGAGTGCCCTCCGCGTCGCCGTTCGTACCGTGCCAGGCCGTCATCCACAGGGTCTGACGCGTTCCGGGCGTCCGCTGTACCGTCTGCACGAGTTGATGTTCGTGTGGATGTTCGTGCCGAAGGGCGTTCGGGGGAGGCGGTCGCGGTGACCGGAACCGGTGGGGAAGTGCTGGCGGACACGGTGGACCAGGAGACGCGCCGGCTGCCGCGGGTGCGCGGGTTCGCCCAGTGGCCGCGGCAGGGCTCGCCCAGGGACGAGGGCAAGGCGCTGCGGACGAGCGTGCCGCGCGGCGCGCACCGCACGCTCGACCTGGACCCCTCCCGCCCCGACGCGGTGAGCGCCGTCATCGAGTCCAACGCCGGCCGTATCGAGGAACTGACCCCCATCCGCGTCGGACGGATGGCCGCGACCCCGTTCGCCTTCCTGCGCGGCTCGGCCGGACTCATGGCGTACGACCTGGCCCGCACCCCCATGACCAGGATCGGCACCCAGATATGCGGAGACGCGCACGCGGCCAACTTCGGCCTGTACGGCGACCACCGCGGCGACCTCGTCATCGACCTCAACGACTTCGACGAGACCGTGTACGGCCCCTGGGAGTGGGATCTGAAGCGGCTCGCCGCCTCCCTGGTGCTCGCCGGGCGGGAGGCCGGCGCCGACGAGGACACCTGCCGTACCGCCGCGCGGGACGCGGGCGGCGCCTACCGCCGCACCATGCGCCTGCTCGCCAAGCTGCCGGTGCTGGACGCGTGGAACGCCATCGCGGACGAGGAACTGGTCTCCCACACCGACGCCCACGATCTGCTCGGCACCCTGCAACGGGTCTCCGAGAAGGCCCGGGCCAACACCAGCGGCCGGTTCGCGGCGAAGTCGACCGAGGAGGCGGCGGACGGCGGACGCCGTTTCGTGGACGCCTCACCGGTCCTGCGCCGCATCCCGGACGCCGAGGCGGCGGCGGTCGCCGCGTCCCTGGAGGAGTACCTGACGACGCTGCCCGAGGACCGGCACCCCCTGCTCGCCCGGCACGCCGTCCACGACGTGGCCTTCCGCGTGGTCGGCACCGGCAGCGTCGGCACCCGGTCCTATGTCGTCCTGCTCCTCGACCACCGCGAGCAGCCGCTGGTCCTCCAGGTGAAGGAGGCCCGCCCCTCCGCGCTCGTCCCGCATCTGGCCACGGCCGGGTTCGAGACGCCGCCGGTGGCGCACGAGGGCCGACGGGTCGTCCTCGGCCAGAAGCGGATGCAGGTGGTCAGCGACATCCTCCTCGGCTGGACCACGGCCGGTGGCCGGCCCTTCCAGGTCCGCCAGTTCCGCAACCGCAAGGGCAGCGTCGACCCCGCCGCCCTCGCCGCCGACCAGATCGACGACTACGGCCGGATGACCGGCGCCCTGCTGGCCCGCGCCCACTCCCACGGCGCCGACCCCCGCCTGATCGCCGGCTACTGCGGCAAGAACGAGGAACTGGACGAGTCGATAGCCACATTCGCGGTCACCTACGCCGACCGCACCGAGGCCGACCACGCGGAACTGGTGACGGGCATCCGAACGGGACGCATCGCGGCGGAGCTGGGCGTGTGAGGCGGGGGCTGGGCTCCCCACCCGGCAGACCACCGACAGCCCTACGGCACCCCGCCGCATCTCCACCCCCTACCCTGTTCGCGTGACGACCCCCGATGCCGAACAGTCCCCGCGCCCCGAGGAGCGGCTCGAACAGGCCGTACTGGCCGCCGAGCAGGCGTTGATCGAGTACGAGATCGCCGTGGAGACGTTCCGCGTCGAGGTCGAGAACTTCTCCCGGCTGCACGAACAGCGGCTCGGCCCGCTCTACACCCGCATCGAGGTGCTGGACGCCGAGATCGCCGAGGCCAGGGCCGCCCGCACCGGCGACCCGGAGGACATCAGCCGCGCCGAGGAGGCCCGCGCGCGGATCCTGCCGATCCCCGGCGTGGAAGAGCTGTTGCACGGCTGGATGGACGGCCACGGCCTCTTCCCGGAGGCCGCCGCCATGCTGAGCGACCAGGCCGTACGGCCCCCGGAGCGGGTGCGGCCCAGCGAGGAGGCCCGCAAGCTCTACCGCGAGCTGGCCCGCAAGGCGCACCCCGACCTGGCACAGGAGGAACCGGAGCGGCAGCGGCGTGAGGAGTTCATCACCCGCGTCAACGCCGCCTACGCCCGCGGCGACGAGACCCTGCTGAAGGAGCTGGCCGAGGAGTGGGCGGCCGGCCCGGTGCCGCCCGAGCGGCGCCCGAGCCCCGCCGAGGAGCTGTACGCCCGCCTCGAATGGCTCGCCCAGCGCAAGGAACTGCTCACCCTCGTCGCCCGTGAACTGGAGGAGGGCGCCATCGCCGGCATGCTCCGGCTCGCCCCGGACGACCCCGACGGGCTGCTCGAGGAGATCGCCACCAAGCTGCGCTCCGACATCGCCCAGCGCGAGGCGGAACTGGCGGCCCTGCTGGAGCAGGGCTGAGCCTGGAGCAGGGCCGAGCCGCGGCTCGGCCCGGCCGGCTCCGGGCAGCTTCGGGTAGCGTCGGGGGCATGAGTTTCGGAGCTGGTGTGCCCACGGTCGAGGTCGCGGACCTCAAGGACAGCGACTTCCTGCTGGACGTCCGCGAGGACGACGAGTGGCAGGCGGGCCACGCCGAGGGGGCGCTGCACATCCCCATCAGCGAGTTCGTGGCCCGCTACGGCGAGCTGACCGAGGCCGCCCCGCGGGACGGCCGTGTCCACGTCATCTGCCGCTCCGGCGGCCGCTCGGCGCAGGTCACCATGTACCTGGTCCAGCAGGGCATCGACGCGGTGAACGTCGACGGCGGCATGCAGGTCTGGCAGGCCGCGGGCCGCCCGGTGATCACCGACGACGGCCGGCCCGGCTTCGTGCTGTAGCAGCTTCCCCGTGTCCCCGGGGGCCGCGCGGTCAGCCCAGCGGATGGGCGGCCAGCAGATCCCCGAGCCTCTCCTCGTGCGCCGCCGCCGGGCCGAGCGCCAGCTCCAGGTGCTTGGCCCAGGCGTGATAGCGGTGCAGCGGACAGTCGGTGTCGGCGCCGAACCCGCCGTGCAGATGCTGCGCCGTCTGCACCACCCGGCGCACCCCCTCCGCCGCCCAGATCTTCGCGACCGCGACATCCCCTGAGGCGGGCAACGCCCCCGGCGCCCCTGAGGCGATCCGCCAGGCGGCCTGCCAGAGGGTGGCCTCCATGGCGCGCAGATCGATGTACCGGTCCGCGGCCTGCACCGCCACCGCCTGGAAGGTCGCGAGCGGGTACCCGAACTGCTCCCGCTTTCCCGTGTACTCGGCGGTCATTCTCAGCACTCGCTCGCCCAGCCCGAGAGCCAGCGCGCAGTTGCCGGTGACAAGCAGCGCGTACAGCCACTCCCAGGCGCCGTCGGCCTCGATGACGTCGTCCGCGTCGATCCGCACGGAGGTGAGCCGCAGCTCGGCCAGCCGCTCCCCACTGGTGGACACCTGCTCGGCGAGCACCACCCCGTCCTGCTCGCGCGCCACCAGCGCGAGCACGGTCCGCTCGGCAGCCGCGCCCTCGGGGTGCGCCGGTACGACGACGAGATCTGCGTCGTACGCCCACGGCACCGCCGTCTGCACCCCGTCCAGCACCCAGACCGGACCGTCCCGCCGCGCGCCGACGGCCAGTTCGGCCGGGTCGTGGCCACTGCGGCCGTTCGCCGCGACGGTCAGCACCAGCTCACCCCGTCCAGCTCGCGCGAGCACGCGCCCCGCCAACTCCGCGCCACCGTAGGCCTGTACGGCCGCCGCCGCCGCGCTGTGCTCCAGCAACGGCACCCGCGCGAGCACCTTGGCGGACTCCCGCAGCACCAGGCACAGCGCGATCGCGTCCAGACCGGAACCGCCGTGCGCCTCGTCGAGCAGCAGACTCAGCAGGTCCGCCTTGGCCAGCCGGGACCACAACTCCCGGTCGAAGCCCTCGGCCACGGCACCGGTGGTGAGCGCTGGGCTGGGCACCGCGTCCGGTGCCACACCGGCGAACACCCCGCACGCCGCCTCGGCCGCCGCCCGCTGCTCCTCGCTGAAGGTGAAGTCCACGGCCTGTCCTTCCGACGGGGTGGGTGTCGGTGATCTGACGAGGCGTCAAGATAGAACAGGTTCTAGGAGAAGGGAATGGTGTGGAGTCTTCGGTGTTCCTGGGGCCCCTCCCCCTCCCCCCACCCTCCCCACCCCCGCTGATCGTGCCCGCCGAGTCGGCGCACGCCCCGCTCAGCGATCGAAGTCCAGCTCCACCTGCTCTGTCAGCGGATGCGACTGGCAGGCCAGTACATAGCCGGCTTCCGTCTCCTCCGACTCCAGGGCGAAGTTGCGGTCCATGCGGACCTCGCCGGAGACCAGGAAGGCACGGCACGTCCCGCACACGCCGCCCTTGCACGCGTAGGGCGCGTCGGGGCGGTTGCGCAGGACCGTCTCCAGCAGCGTCTCGCCGTCGCGCACCGGCCAGGTGCCGCCGCGTCCGTCGAGCCGGGCGGTGACCGTGCTGTGCGCGGGTGCCTGGGCGGTGGCGGCCGGGGGCGAACCCGCATCCACGTGGAAGATCTCCTGGTGGATGCGGGACCGGTCCACGCCCAGTTCCCGCAGCGCCTGCTCGGCGCCCCGCACCAGCCCGTACGGCCCGCACAGGAACCAGCCCGCGACCTCACCCACCGGCAGCAGCGCGGGCAGCAGCCCGGTGAGCCGCTCGCGGTCGAGCCGGCCGGACGGCAGACCCGCCTGCTGTTCCTCGCGGGAGAGCACGGTCACCAGCTGGAGCCGCTCCGGATAGCGGTCCTTCAGGTCGGCGACCTCCTCCAGGAACATCGTCGTGGCGGCCGTGCGGTCGCTGCGTATCAGGCAGAACCGGGCGGCCGGCTCGCGGGCCAGCAGTGTGGAGACGATGGACAGCACCGGGGTGATGCCGCTGCCGCCGACGACCGCCGCGTACAGTCCCGGCGCAGGTTCCAGGGTGAAGCGGCCGGCCGGGGTCATCACCTCCAGGACGTCGCCGACGTTGATCTCCTTCAGCGCGTAGGCGGAGAAGGCTCCGCCCTCGACGAGCCGCACGCCCACCCGTAGGGTGCCGGGGCCCGCGCCGGCCGGGTCGGGCGCGGGGGAGCAGATCGAGTAGGTGCGCCGTATCTCGGTGCCGTCGACCTGTCGGCGCAGCGCCAGGTGCTGGCCGGGTGAGTGCCGGTACTCCTCGCGCAGTTCGGGCGGGACGGTGAAGGTCAGGGCGACG
This sequence comes from Streptomyces sp. NPDC031426, assembly GCF_055581585.1. Lineage (NCBI taxonomy): Bacteria > Bacillati > Actinomycetota > Actinomycetes > Kitasatosporales > Streptomycetaceae > Streptomyces > Streptomyces sp. NPDC031426. The sequence goes on along the minus strand of NZ_JBVIJE010000007.1, from coordinate 160,815 downwards.
GAGTCGTCGGTGATCCGGTCGACCTCGGCCACCGGGAGCGGGTGGAAGCGCGCCATCACAACTCCTTGAAGTGGTCGAAGGGTTCACGGCAGGCGAGGCAGCGGCGCAGTGCCTTGCACGCGGTGGAGGAGAACCTGCTGAGCAGCTCGGTGTCGGCGGAGCCGCAGTGCGGGCAGCGGACGGGCTCGGCCTCCGTCGATGCTGGGCGTGTCGGTCCGAGGGTCAGCGGCACCGGGCCGGACGCGCTGCGCACCCGTGGGGGAGCGATGCCGAACTCCTGGAGTTTGCGGCGCCCTTCGGGGCTGATGTCGTCGGTGGTCCAGGCGGGGCTGAGCACCGTGCGGACCGTGACCTCGTGCATGCCGTGGGCGCGCAGCACCCGTTCGATGTCCACGCTCATCGCCTCGATGGCGGGGCAGCCGGTGTAGGTGGGGGTCAGGTCGACCTCGACCGTGCCGGGGCCGTGGAGACGCACCGCGCGCACCACGCCCAGCTCCTGGAGCGTGAGCACCGGCAGTTCGGGGTCGGGCACCGAGCCGGCCAGCTCCAGCAGTTCCGTCTCCAGGGCGGTGGTGGTCACCATGTCGCCCCCGGGTGGCTGCGGTGCAGATGCTGCATCTCGGCGAGCATCCGCCCGAAGGGTTCGGTGTGCAGGCCCTGGCGGCCGGCGCCGGCCGACCACGCGCCGGTGCGCGGTCCCTCGGGGAGGGGGAGTGTGGCCTGGCCGAGGACGTCCTGGACGGACTCCTGCCAGCGTTTGTCCAGGCGGGTCCAGTCGGCGTCGAGGCCGTCCACCGGCTGGAACATCTCACCGGTGAACTTCCACAGGGCCTGGCAGGCGCGGCGCATCCGCTCGTGGCTGGTCTCCGTGCCGTCGCCGAGGCGGAGGGTCCACTGCTCGGCGTGGTCGCGGTGGTAGGCGACCTCCTTGACCGCCTTGGCGGCGAGGGGCGCGAACGGCCCGTCGGTCATGGCCAGTTCGGCGTAGAGCAGGTGCTGGTAGGTGGAGAAGTACAGCTGGCGGGCGATCGTGTGGGCGAAGTCGCCGTTCGGCTGCTCGACCAGCTGGAGGTTGCGGAAGGCCCGCTCCTCGCGCAGGTAGGCCAGTTCGTCCTCGTCGCCGGCCATGGACAGCAGGACCCGGGCCTGGCCGAGCAGGTCGAGGGCGATGTTGGCGAGGGCGACCTCCTCCTCCAGGACGGGGGCGTGCCCGGCCCACTCCCCCAGCCGGTGGGAGAGCACCAGGGCGTCGTCGCCGAGGGCGAGGGCGGCTGTCACCGGGACGGTGGCGGGGCCGGTGGCGGTCACAGGTGCTTCACCCCTTCCGGGATCTCGTAGAAGGTCGGGTGCCGGTAGGGCTTGTCGGCGGCCGGCTCGAAGAAGGGGTCCTTCTCGTCCGGTGAGGACGCGGTGATCGCGGTGGCCGGGACGACCCAGATGGAGACTCCCTCGCCGCGGCGGGTGTACAGGTCGCGGGCGTTGCGCAGGGCCAGCTCCGCGTCGGGGGCGTGCAGGCTGCCGGCGTGGGTGTGGGAGAGGCCGCGCCGGGAGCGCACGAAGACCTCCCACAGGGGCCAGTCGGTGGTGCTCATGCTCGCTCCGCTCCTGTCGCGTGTGCTGTGTCGTTGCCTGTCTCAGCGGTGCTGGTCGCGCCGGGCGTGCTGCCAGTGCCGCCGGTGCGCTTGGTCGCGTAGGCGGCGGCCGCTTCCCGCACCCATGTGCCCTCGTCGTGGGCGCGCCTGCGCTGGGTGATCCGCTGTTCGTTGCACGGGCCGTTGCCCTTGAGGACCTCCCAGAACTCCGTCCAGTCGATCGGGCCGAAGTCGTAGTGGCCGCGTTCCTCGTTCCACCGCAGGTCCGGGTCGGGGAGGGTGAGGCCCAGGGACTCGGCCTGGGGGACGCAGATGTCGACGAAGCGTTGGCGCAGCTCGTCGTTGGAGTGGCGCTTGATCTTCCACTCCATCGATTGTGCGGAGTGCTGGGACTCGTCGTCGGGTGGGCCGAACATCATCAGGGAGGGCCACCACCAGCGGTCGACCGCGTCCTGAGCCATCGCGTGCTGTTCCGGTGTGCCCTTGCTGAGGGCCAGCAGCAGTTCGTAGCCCTGGCGCTGGTGGAAGGACTCCTCCTTGCAGATCCGCACCATCGCGCGGGCGTACGGGCCGTAGGAGCAGCGGCACAGCGGGACCTGGTTGGTGATCGCGGCGCCGTCCACGAGCCAGCCGATGGCGCCGACGTCGGCCCAGGTCAGGGTCGGGTAGTTGAAGATCGAGGAGTACTTCTGGCGGCCGCTGTGGAGCTTGCCGAGCAGTTCGTCGCGGCTGGTGCCGAGGGTCTCGGCCGCGCTGTACAGGTAGAGGCCGTGGCCGGCCTCGTCCTGGACCTTGGCCATGAGGATCGCCTTGCGGCGCAGGGAGGGCGCACGGGTGATCCAGTTGGCCTCCGGCTGCATGCCGATGATCTCGGAGTGCGCGTGCTGGGCGATCTGCCGGACCAGGGTGGCGCGGTAGGCGTCGGGCATCCAGTCGCGCGGTTCGATGCGTTCGTCGGCTGCCACGGCCGCGTCGAAGGCGTGTTGGAAGGCCGCCGTGTCGGCGGTGTCCGGTGCGCCGTCCGCCTGTGTGCGGGCCGTGTGCTGCGCGGCTGCTGTGGCCATGCGGTCCCCCTGACCTCGGGCTCTGCGGTGGACTGTCCCGACCGATCGTTCGGTCCGTGCGCATCAATGGTGTGCTGGGCCGGCGTGGGGTGTCAACCGCTGTGGAAAACTCCGGTGGGCAGCCTGTGGACAACGTGCGGAAGCGGGGGTAGGGCGGGGTGCCGGGCCGTACACGTGGTGAGGACCACGGCCGTGGCTCGTACCCGGGGCTGCGCCCGGCGGCCGGGGCTGAGTACCGTTCCGTGCTGACGCCGAGTGTGGCGCACGTGAGAAGTGGGGCACGTGGCGGACACCGCATCACTGAGGTGGACGACCGAGCCGGGCCACTGAACCGAAAGACTGAGCCGAAACGGGGGACGGGGCGGAATGGACGCGTACGACGAGGACCCGGGGGCCCGACCCGACCCCGGCGGGTCGGCCCGGGCGCGTCTCCCGGAGCCTTCCCCGACCGGCGCGGATTCCAGGGAAGACGTGGATTCCCGGGAAGGCATGGAGTCCTCGGCCGACATGGATGCGCGGGCCGACGAGGAGTCCTCTCTCGGTGTGGGTCCTCGGGCGGGCAAGGATTCCCGGACGGGCGCGGCTGCCGTCCGCGGTGAAGGTGCCGGGGCTTTCGGGGCCGAGGGCGCCGTGCCGCCCGCCGCGCCCCGTACCGGCGTGGCAGCCCTCTCCCCCGGCTACCAGGTCGCCGCGGCGCTGGCGCTCGCGGTAGTCGGTGTCGCCGCCTGTGTGCATCTGCTGATGGTGTTCCTCAGCCTCGCCCCCACGAACACGGTGACCAAACAGCACGGCAACGCCGTCGCCGAGTGGGTGTACCCGGAGTTCGAGCAGAACTGGAAGCTGTTCGCGCCCAACCCGCTGCAGCAGAACATCGCCGTCCAGGTGCGCGCCGTGGTGCGGGCCAAGGACGGCGGGCTGCGCACCATCGGATGGACCGACCTGTCCGCCCAGGACGGCGCCGCGATCGACGGCAATCCGGTGCCGAGCCACGCGCAGCAGAACGAGGTGCGCCGCGCCTGGGACTTCTTCACCGCCACGCACAGTGCCGACAACCGCCCCGACCGCATGCGCGGCGCCCTGTCCGAGCAGTACCTGCGCCGGATCGTGGTGATGCGCCTGTACCGGACCTATCCGGCCGACCGCGACGGCGTCATACAGCGCGTGCAGATCCGTTCCAGCACCACCAATGTGCAACCACCCGAGTGGAGCGGTGAGCGCGTGTCCGACAAACCCGTCTACCGCGTACTGCCCTGGTGGACCGTGACGGCCGACGAGGCAGCGGGAGGTGTGCGGTGAACAGGTTCTCCCTGACCCTCTGGCGCGGTGTCGCCAAAGTCACCGAGTCGGCTCTCGGGCCGTACCAGAGCGCCGTCATACGCATTGGGTTCGCCGCGACCTGGCTGCTGTTCCTGCTGCGCGAGTTCCCGCACCGCCAGGAGCTGTACGGCCCGGCCGGGCCCTGGGGCTGGAACCTCGCCAAGGAGCTGACCGCCGACAACCACGCCTTCACTGTCCTGCTGTGGTCCGACGGACAGCTGTGGTTCGAGTGCTGCTACCTGCTGGCGATCCTCGCCAGTGCGGCGCTGCTGCTCGGCTGGCGCACCCGGACCGCGTCCGTGCTGTTCATGGTGAGTGTGCTGTCGCTGCAGAACCGCAGCGTCTTCGTGGGCGACGGCGGCGACAACGTCCTGCACCTGATGTCCTTCTACCTCGTGTTCACGCGCTGCGGGCAGGTGTGGTCCCTGGACGCGCGGCGGGCGGCGCGCCTCCAGGCGGCACGCGCGCGTGGGGAGCGGCTCTCCGTCGACCCGGTGGGCTCGTCCCTGTGGGCGGTGTCCGGCCTGGCGCTGCTCATGGCGGCGTTCACCGGCCGGTTCGACAACGGCTGGCTGATCCCCGCACTGCTGTGGACCGCCTGGGCGGTGCTCGGTGTGTGGTGGGCCGTCGGCCGCTGGACGAAGTCTCCGCAGCCGCGGATCCTGCTGGACGTCGTCACCAACGTCCTGCACAACGGCGCCCTGTGCGTGATCATGGCGGAGGCCTGCCTGATCTACGCGACGGCCGGCTGGTACAAGATCCAGGGCTCGCGCTGGCAGGACGGCACCGCCGTCTACTACCCGCTCCACCTGGACTACTTCTCGCCCTGGCCCGGGCTCGCCGACCTGATGTCCTCCAGCGGCACGGTCATGATGATCGTGGCCTACGGCACGGTCATGGTGCAGGTCGCCTTCCCGTTCACCCTGTTCAACCGGCGGGTCAAGAACGTCCTGCTGGTGCTGATGATGACCGAGCACGCGATGATCGCGGTCGTGCTCGGCCTGCCGTTCTTCTCGCTGGCAATGATCACCGCGGACGCGGTCTTCCTGCCGACGCCGTTCCTGCGCCGCCTCGGTGCGCTGGTCGCACGCGCGCGTGGGCCGCTCGTCCCGCGTGAGGACCGTACGGTGCCCGCGCCCCGCTCCCCCGAAAGCAGCCCCGAGGAGAGCCCGCAGGGCCGCGTAGGGTTCACGGCATGACCGATCCGCTGACGCGCTGGCGCGAGCACGCCGATGACGCCGTGCTGCTCGACGGCTTCCACGCCCTCAAGCACGCGCTGCGCTTCGGGGCCGAGGTCCCGGTGGCGGTCACCACCGACCGGCGGGCCGCGCTCGCCCTCGCCGAGGACCTGGCCGCGGACGTACGGGACGCGCTCGACACGCTGCTCACCGAGGTGCCCACGCAGGCGTACGCCTCGCTCGTCCCGCGGCCCCATCCGACCGGCGTGGCCGCGCTCGCCGTACGGCCGTCCCGCGAGGCCAACCTGCGCAGGCTCACCCACACGCCCCGCACCGCGCCCGTCGTGGTCCTGGACAACCCGCGCAACCTGGGCAACGCCGGTGCCGTGATCCGGCTGGCCGCCGGTTTCGGGGCGACCGGCGTGGTCACCACAGGCACCCTCGACCCCTGGCATCCCACGGTGGTGCGCGGTGGCGCCGGCCTGCACTTCGCGACGGCCGTGGAGCGGCTGGCGGTCGACGAGCTGCCCCCGGGACCGGTGTTCGCACTGGACCCCGAGGGCGACGACATCCGGGGCGTGAAGCTCCCGGACGACGCCGTCCTCGCCTTCGGCTCGGAACGCAGCGGACTGTCGGCGCAGCTACGCGCGCGTGCAGACCATCTGCTGCGACTGCCGATGCGCCCCCAGGTCTCCAGCTACAACCTCGCCACCAGCGTGGCGATGACGCTGTACCACTGGAGCGCGACCGGGGGCGCGCTCCAGAGTTCCTAGGCCTCCCGGCGCACCTCGACTACCCGGAACCGGTTCGCGACGAACGCGCCGTCGCACAGCGCTGCGTTCGCCGCCGGGTTGCCGCCCGAGCCGTGGAAGTCGGAGAACGCGGCGGTCTGGTTCACGTACACCCCGCCGGTCAGGTTGAGCGACAACTGCGCCGCCTCCTCCAGGCACACCTCCTCGACGGCCCGCGCCACCTCGCTGTCGGTGGTGTAGGCGCCGACCGTCATCGCGCCCTTGTCACGGACCGTGCGGCGCAGCAGCTCCACCGCGTCGTTCGCCGAGTCGACCGCGACGGCGAAGGAGACGGGGCCGAAGCACTCGTTCATGTAGGCGGCCTCGTCGTCCGGCTTGGCGCCGTCCAGCTTGACGATGACCGGGGTGCGCACGACCGCCCCCGGGAAGTCCGGGTTGCTGATCTCCCGCGAGGCCAGAGCCACTTCGCCGAGGCCGGCGGCGGCCTCCAGACGGGCCTTGACGTCCGGGTTGACGATCGCGCCCAGCAGGGCGTTCGCGCGGGCGTCGTCGCCGAGGAGGCCGTCGACCGCGCGGGCGAGGTCGGCGGTGACCTCGTCGAAGGTCTTGGGGCCCTCGTCGGTGCGGATGCCGTCCCGGGGGATGAGCAGGTTCTGCGGGGTGGTGCACATCTGGCCGCTGTACAGGGACAGCGAGAACGCCAGGTTGGACAGCATGCCCTTGTAGTTGCCGGTGGAGTGCACGATCACCGTGTTGACGCCGGCCTTCTCGGTATAGACCTGCGCCTGGCGGGCGTTGGCCTCCAGCCAGTCGCCGAAGGACGTCGACCCGGTGTAGTCGATGATCCGGACCTCGGGGCGGGTGGCGAGCGTCTTGGCGATGCCCTCGCCGGGGCGCTCGGCGGCCAGTGCCACCAGGTTCGGGTCGAAGCCCGTCTCGCTGAGCACCTGGCGCGCGGTCTGCACGGTGAGCGCGAGCGGCAGGACCGCGCGCGGGTGGGGCTTGACCAGGACCGCGTTGCCGGTGGCGAGGGAGGCGAACAGTCCCGGGTAGCCGTTCCACGTCGGGAAGGTGTTGCAGCCGATGAGCAGGGCGAGGCCGCGCGGGACCGGGGTGAACTGCTTGGTGAGGGCCAGCGGGTCGCGTTTGCCCTGGGGCTTGGTCCACTCGGCCGTCTCGGGCGTGCGAACCTGCTCCGCGTACGCGTACGCCACCGCCTCCAGGCCGCGGTCCTGGGCGTGCGGGCCGCCGGCCTGGAACGCCATCATGAAGGCCTGGCCGCTGGTGTGCATGACCGCGTGCGCGAACTCGTGCGTCCGGTCGCTGATCCGCTTGAGGATCTCCAGGCACACCAGCGCCCGGGTCTCCGCGCCCGCGTCCCGCCACGCCCGCTGCCCGGCCTTCATCGCGGGGATCAGCACGTCCACGTCCGCGTGCGGGTAGCCGACGCCCAGCTCGATGCCGTACGGCGAGACCTCGTCGCCCACCCAGTCGTCGGTGCCGGGCTGGCCGAGGTCGAGGCGGGTGTGCAGCAGGGCGTCGAAGGCGGCCTTGCCCGCCGCCGCGTCCAGGCTGCCGTTCTCGCCGTAGGCCTTGGGGTGCTCGGGGTGCGGGGACCAGTACGCGCGCGTGCGAATCGCTTCCAGTGCCTGGTCCAGGGTGGGCCGGTGCTTCGCGATGAGCTCGTGGGTGGTCAGTTCGGCGGCCATGCGGGACCAACTCCTCGTCTGGGGAACTCTTCGTCGAGTTCATTGACCTGGCAGAAAGAGCAGCGGGATCGGGCGGTCAGAGCTAGAGTAACCGAACGATCGGTCGGGACAAGGGGGCCTGCCGCATCTGTGGAAAACGCCGTGCGGGAGGATCGCGGACATGACAGCACTCGACCTCAGCAGCCCCGTGGCCGTCGTCGGCACCGGCACCATGGGCCAGGGCATCGCCCAGGTCGCTCTGGTCGCCGGCCACCCCGTGCGGCTGTACGACGCCGTCGCCGGGCGCGCCCGTGACGCGGCAGCGGCGATCGCCGCGCGCCTCGACCGGCTCGTGGACAAGGGCAGGCTCGCGGCCGCCGACCGGGATGCGGCCCGCGCCCGCCTGACGCCCGCGGAGAACCTCGCGGAGCTGGCGGACTGCGCCCTGGTCGTCGAGGCCGTCCTGGAGCGGCTGGACGTCAAGCAGCAGCTCTTCGGCGAGCTGGAGGACATCGTCGCCGAGGACTGCCTGCTCGCCACCAACACGTCCTCGCTGTCGGTGACGGCCATCGGCGGCGTCCTGCGCCGGCCCGGCCGTTTCGTGGGCCTGCACTTCTTCAACCCGGCCCCGCTCATGCCGCTGGTCGAAGTCGTCTCCGGGTTCGCCACCGACGTCACGTCGGCCACGCGCGCGTACGAGACCGCCCGCGCCTGGGGCAAGACCCCGGTGGCCTGCGCCGACACCCCGGGTTTCATCGTCAACCGCATCGCCCGGCCGTACTATGCCGAGGCCTTCGCCGTCTACGAGGCCCAGGCCGCCGATCCGGCCACGATCGACGCGATCCTGCGTGAGTCCGGCGGCTTCAGGATGGGCGCCTTCGAGCTGACCGACCTCATCGGGCAGGACGTCAACGAGTCCGTCACCCACTCGGTGTGGCAGTCCTTCTTCCAGGACGTGCGCTTCGCCCCGTCCCTCGCCCAGCGCCGGCTGGTGGAGTCCGGCCGCCTCGGCCGCAAGACGGGCCACGGCTGGTACGACCACGCCGAGGGCGCCGAGCGGCCCGAGCCGCACACCGCCGACAAGGAGCAGCCGCCCGCCTACGTCGTCGCCGAGGGCGGCCTCGGCCCGGCGGCCGAACTGCTCACCCTGATCCGCGAGGCGGGCATCCAGGTCCGCGAGGAGGCCGAGGACAACGGCACCCGCCTGGTGCTGCCCGGCGGCGGCCAGCTGGTGCTCGCCGACGGCCAGACCTCCGTGGAGTTCCGCGACGTCGTCTACTTCGACCTCGCCCTCGACTACCGCACCGCCACCCGCGTCGCCCTGTCCGCCTCCCAGGACACCTCGCCGCGCACCCTCGCCGAGGCCGTCGGCCTCTTCCAGGCCCTCGGCAAGGATGTCAGCGTCATCGGCGACGTCCCCGGCATGATCGTCGCACGCACGGTCGCCCGGATCATCGACCTGGCCCACGACGCCGTCGCCAAGGGCGTCGCCACCCAGGAGGACATCGACACGGCCATGCGCCTCGGGGTGAACTACCCCCTCGGCCCCTTCGAGTGGGACCGCAGGCTCGGACGTGAGTTCGCCTTCGACGTCCTGGACGAGATGCACGAGCGGGACCCCTCCGGACGCTACGCGCCCTCCCTCGCCCTCTACCGCCACGCGTACGCCATCGACGACAAGCGGGAGGGCACCTCATGACCACGGCCAAGCGCGACACCTACACGCCCGAGACGCTGCTCTCCGTGGCCGTCCAGGTGTTCAACGAGCGCGGATACGACGGCACCTCCATGGAGCACCTGTCCAAGGCGGCCGGCATCTCCAAGTCGTCGATCTACCACCACGTCAGCGGCAAGGAGGAACTGCTGCGCCGTGCCGTCAGCCGCGCCCTGGACGGGCTGTTCGCCATCCTGGACGAGGAGTACGCGCGCGTGGGGCGGGCCACCGACCGGCTGGAGCACGTCGTACGGCGCATGGTCGAGGTGCTCATAGGCGAGCTGCCGTACGTGACGCTGCTGCTGCGGGTGCGCGGCAACACCGCCACCGAGCGGTGGGCGCTGGAGCGGCGGCGCGACTTCGATCACCGGGTGGCGGAACTGCTGAAGGCCGCGGCGGCCGACGGCGACGTACGCGGCGACGTCGAGGTCCGGCTGGCCACCCGGCTGGTCTTCGGAATGATCAACTCGATCGTGGAGTGGTACCGGCCGGACCCACGCGGCGTCGGCGAACGCGAGGTGGCCGACGCCGTGGTCAGGCTGGTCTTCGGGGGCCTCAAGCAGAGCTGAGTCAGTCTCCCCTGCTCACGTCTCCGGCTCCAGATCCTCCTCCTCGAACACCAGCAGCGTGCGGGTGCTGAGCACCTCGGGGATCGCCTGGAGCCTCGTGAGCACCAGCTCGCGCAGCGCCCGGTTGTCGGGCGTGTGCACCAGCAGCAGCACGTCGAAGTCACCGCCCACGAGCGCGATGTGTGAGGCACCGGGCAGCTGCCTGAGCTGCTCGCGGACCGTGCGCCAGGTGTTCTGGACGATCTTCAGCGTGATGTACGCCGAGGTGCCGTGCCCCGCCCGCTCGTGGTCGACGCGCGCGCTGAAACCCCGGATCACCCCGTCCTCGACGAGCCGGTTGATACGCGCATAGGCGTTGGCGCGCGAGACGTGGACGCGCTCGGCCACGGACCGTATCGAGGCACGGCCGTCCGCCTGGAGGATTTTCAGGATGTCCTGATCGATGGCGTCGAGCGGGCGCGGCGGCGGCAGCGCCGTGCCGTCCAGCGGGCGTGACAGCGGGAACGCGGTGCCGTCCTGCGGTCCGTCGGCCATTTGTTCAGATGCCATTGCCCCCCGCTCCCTCGCCGTGGACGTCCTGCGTTCATTGCAGGCTGTGGAGAACCGTTTGTCCACAGCCTGGCGGGGGCTGTAGCCAAAATGTGCCAACGACCGAACAATCGGTTGGTGAGGCGCCTCACAGCCGACGCGCCTCCCGTAGCCGCTCCCACGAGGAGGTGCCGTCATGACGGTCATGGAGCAGCGGGGCGCGTACCGGCCATCGCCGCCGCCCGCCTGGCAGCCCCGTATGGACCCCGCGCCGCTGCTGCCCGACGCCGAGCCCTACCGCGTCCTCGGCACCGAGGCGGCCACCAAGGCCGACCCTGACCTGCTGCGCCGGCTCTACGCCCAGCTGGTGCGCGGCCGCCGCTACAACACGCAGGCCACCGCGCTCACCAAGCAGGGCCGCCTCGCCGTCTACCCCTCCAGCACCGGCCAGGAGGCCTGCGAGGTCGCCGCCGCCCTGGCCCTGGAAGAGCGCGACTGGCTCTTTCCCAGCTATCGCGACACCCTCGCCGTCGTCGCTCGGGGCGTGGATCCCGTCGAGGCCCTCACCCTGCTGCGCGGCGACTGGCACAGCGGCTACGACCCCTACGAACACCGGGTCGCCCCGCTCAGCACCCCGCTGGCCACCCAGCTGCCGCACGCCGTCGGCCTGGCGCACGCCGCCCGCCTCAAGGGCGACGACGTCGTCGCGCTCGCGATGGTCGGCGACGGCGGCACCAGCGAGGGCGACTTCCACGAGGCCCTGAACTTCGCCGCCGTCTGGCAGGCGCCGGTCGTCTTCCTCGTGCAGAACAACGGCTTCGCCATCTCCGTCCCGCTCGCCAAGCAGACCGCCGCGCCCTCCCTGGCCCACAAGGCCGTCGGATACGGCATGCCGGGCCGGCTGGTCGACGGCAACGACGCGGCGGCCGTGCACGAGGTCCTCAGCGACGCGGTACGGCACGCGCGCGCGGGCGGCGGACCGACTCTCGTGGAAGCGGTGACGTACCGCATCGACGCCCACACCAACGCCGACGACGCCACCCGCTACCGAGGCGACGCCGAGGTCGAGGCCTGGCGCGCCCACGACCCGATCGACCTGCTGGAACACGAGCTGACCGAGCGCGGGCTGCTCGACGAGGCCGGCATCGAGGCCGCCCGGAAGGATGCCGAGGCGATGGCAGCCTCGTTGCGCGAACGCATGAACCGCGACCCCGAACTGGACCCCATGGCCCTCTTCGACCATGTCTACGCCGAGACCACCGCCCAACTGCGCGAACAGCGCGCCCTGCTGCGGGCCGAGCTGGAAGCCGAGCAGGAGCGGCACGGCGAGCAGGAAGGCGGCGCCCGATGACCACCGTCGCCGTCAAACCCGCCACCATGGCGCAGGCCCTCACGCGCGCGATGCGCGACGCGATGGCCGCCGACCCGGCCGTGCACGTCATGGGCGAGGACGTCGGCACCCTCGGCGGTGTCTTCCGGGTCACCGACGGCCTCGCCAAGGAGTTCGGCGAGGACCGCTGCACCGACACCCCGCTCGCCGAGGCCGGCATCCTCGGCACCGCCGTCGGCATGGCCATGTACGGCCTGCGCCCGGTGGTGGAGATGCAGTTCGACGCCTTCGCCTACCCGGCGTTCGAGCAGCTCATCAGTCATGTCTCCCGGATGCGCAACCGCACGCGCGGCCGGATGGCCCTGCCCATCACCGTCCGGGTCCCCTACGGCGGCGGCATCGGCGGCGTCGAGCACCACAGCGACTCCTCCGAGGCCTACTACATGGCCACGCCTGGACTGCACGTGGTCACGCCCGCGACCGTCGCCGACGCCTACGGCCTGCTGCGCCAGGCCATCGCCTCCGACGACCCGGTCGTCTTCCTGGAGCCCAAGCGGCTGTACTGGTCGAAGGACTCCTGGAACCCCGAGCATCCCACGGACGTGGAGCCCATCGGCCGTGCGGTGGTGCGCCGGCCGGGCCGCAGCGCCACGCTGATCACCTACGGCCCCTCCCTGCCGGTCTGCCTGGAGGCCGCCGAGGCCGCCCAGGCCGAGGGCTGGGACCTGGAGGTGATCGACCTGCGCTCGCTGGTGCCGTTCGACGACGAGACGGTCTGCGCGGCCGTACGACGCACGGGACGCGCGGTCGTCGTCCACGAGTCCACCGGGTTCGGCGGGCCGGGCGGCGAGATCGCGGCCCGGATCACCGAGCGCTGCTTCCACCACCTGGAGGCGCCGGTGCTGCGCGTGGCCGGCTTCGACATCCCCTACCCGCCGCCCATGCTGGAGCGGCACCACCTGCCCGGCGTCGACCGCATCCTGGACGCCGTGGCCCGGCTGCAGTGGGAGGCCGAGGGCTGATGGCACAGGTGCTGGAGTTCAAGCTCCCCGACCTCGGCGAGGGACTCACCGAGGCGGAGATCGTCCGCTGGCTGGTCCAGGTCGGTGACGTCGTCGCCGTCGACCAGCCGGTCGTCGAGGTCGAGACGGCCAAGGCGATGGTCGAGGTGCCCTGCCCGTACGGCGGTGTGGTCACCGCCCGCTTCGGCGAGGAGGGCACCGAACTGCCCGTCGGAGCGCCCCTGTTGACAGTGGCGGTGGGGCCGCAGGCCCCGGCGGGGGACGGCGAGGGGTCGGGCAACGTCCTGGTCGGATACGGCACCTCGGAAGCTCCGGCCCGGCGCCGGAGGGTGCGGCCGACGCCGCTGGTGACGGGTGCCGCGAACACCGGTGTGGACGGCGCACGGAGCACGAGCGCGCCCTCCGGCACGGTCCCGGCCGGGCGGCAGAGCCCGGCTGCGGCCTTCGGGGCGGTGCGACCGGACGGACCGGCCGCCTCCAACGGCACGGTGTCCACCGGGACGGCCCACGCGCGCGTGGACGCGTTCCGCGCCGAGGGCCCGGTCCCCGTGATCTCTCCCCTGGTCCGCCGGCTGGCCCGCGAGGGCGGGGTGGACCTGCGGCAGCTGGCGGGCTCGGGCCCGGACGGGCTGATCCTGCGCGCGGACGTCGAGGGCGCCCTGCGGGCCAGGGCCACCCCGGCGCCCCTGGCGCAGGAGCCGGTCCGCGCCGCGAGCCCGTCGGCAGCCGCCGCCTCGGCCACGCGCGCCGGGGGCACCCGCATCCCCCTCAAGGGCGTGCGCGGTGCCGTCGCCGACAAGCTCTCCCGCAGCCGCCGGGAGATCCCGGACGCCACCTGCTGGGTCGACGCCGACGCGACCGAACTCATGCGCGCGCGTGCCGCGATGAACGCGGCCGGCGGACCGAAGATCTCCCTGCTCGCGCTGCTCGCCCGCATCTGCACGGCCGCGCTCGCCCGATTCCCCGAGCTGAACTCCTACGTCGACACCGAGGCCCGCGAGATCGTCCAACTCGACCAGGTCCACCTCGGGTTCGCCGCGCAGACCGAACGCGGGCTCGTCGTGCCGGTCGTCCGGGACGCCCACGCGCGCGACGCCGAGGCACTGACCGCGGAGTTCGCCCGGCTCACCGAAGCCGCCCGCACCGGGACGCTCACACCCGGGGAACTCACCGGCGGGACCTTCACGTTGAACAACTACGGCGTCTTCGGTGTCGACGGCTCCACGCCGATCATCAACCACCCCGAGGCGGCGATGCTCGGCGTCGGCCGGATCGTCCCCAAACCATGGGTCCACGAAGGCGAGCTGGCCGTGCGGCAGGTCGTGCAGCTCTCGCTCACCTTCGACCACCGGGTGTGCGACGGCGGCACGGCGGGCGGCTTCCTGCGGTACGTGGCGGACTGCGTGGAACAGCCGGCGGTGCTCCTGCGCACCCTGTGACGCGCGCGGGGCCCGGAAGAAGGGCCCCGCGGAAGATATGACCCACGCCCCTCGGGACATACTCGGGGGGTGACCGACAACGCCCTCGCCGCTCCCGGGACGCCCGTGCCGTACGACGCCGTCGTGCTGGCCGGCGGCGCCGCCCGGCGGCTCGGCGGCGCCGACAAGCCCGGTCTGCGGGTCGGCGGCCGGGCGCTGCTCGACCGGGTGCTCGCGGCCTGCGCCGGCGCCGACACGACCGTCGTGGTGGCCGACCGGCGGCCCACCGCGCGGCCGGTGCGCTGGGCGCGCGAGGAGCCGCCGGGTGCGGGACCGGTCGCGGCGCTGGAAGCCGGCCTGCGGCACACCACCGCCGAACACGCGGTCGTCCTCTCCGCCGACCTGCCCTTCCTCCGGCCGGCGACGCTGCAACGCCTGTTGACCGCCCTCGGCGACACCGGCGCCGACGGTGCGCTGCTCACCGACACCGACGGCCGCGACCAGCCGCTCGTGGCCGCCTACCGCACCGCCGCGCTCCGCCGCGAACTGGCCGCCCTCGCGGCCGGACCCGACGGCCTGACCGGACTGCCCCTGCGCCGGCTGACCGGCGCCCTCAGCCTCACCCGCGTCCCGGACCCCCTCGCGTCCTTCGACTGCGACACCTGGGACGACCTCGTCAACGCCAGGGCACGCATCAGGGAGCATGGGCACGTGCTGGATGAATGGATCTCCGCAGTCAAGGACGAGCTGGGCATCGACCTGGACGTCGACACCGGCGTGCTGCTCGACCTGGCCCGTGACGCCGCGCACGGCGTGGCCCGGCCCGCAGCCCCGTTGACCACCTTCCTCGTCGGCTACGCCGCGGCCCAGGGCAAGGGCGGCCCCGACGCGGTCGCCGAGGCCGCCCGCAAGGCGGCCGCGCTCGCGCTGCGCTGGGGGGAAGAGAACGGCGGGGGCGGGAAAGAGAACAGCGGGGGCCCGAGCGCCCCGGACGCCGGATGACCGCCCCCGGAACCCGGGCCGGAGCGCCCGCCGGGGACAGCGACGACCTCGACGTCGAGGAGGCCCTGGCCCTCGTGAGGGAAGCCAAGGACGACCGCGCGGGCCAGGTCCCCGCTCCGGCACCCGAAGCGCACGGCGAGCGGCACCGGGCCACCCCCTGGGCCGGGGCCCGCGAGATCGCCGCCCGCGCCGCACGCGCCCGCACCCGCCGAGCCCCCGTCTCCATGCCGCTCGGCGACGCCCTCGGGCTGGTCCTGGCCGACCCGCTCGACGCGCTCACCGACCTGCCCTCCTTCGACACCTCCGCGATGGACGGCTGGGCGGTCGCCGGACCCGGACCCTGGGACGTACGGGACGAGGGTGTGCTCGCCGGGCACGCGCAGCCCGAGCCGCTCACCGACGGCGAGGCGGTCCGGATCGCCACCGGTGCCCGCATCCCGTCCGACACCACCGCCGTCCTGCGCAGCGAGCACGGCCGTACTGACGCACAGGGGCGGCTCCACGCCACGCGCGAGATCGTGCACGGCCAGGACATCCGCCCGCGCGCCCAGGAGTGCCGCAGCGGCGACCAGCTGCTGCCGGTCGGCACCCGGGTCACCCCCGCCGTCCTGGGGCTCGCGGCGGCGGCCGGATACGACACCGTCACCGCCGTACCGCGGCCCCGCGCCGAAGTCCTCGTGCTCGGCGACGAACTGCTGGCCGAGGGACTGCCGCGCGACGGGCTGATCCGGGACGCGCTCGGCCCCATGCTGCCGCCGTGGCTGCGCGCGCTCGGCGCCGAGGTCGTCGCGGTGCGCCGGATCGGCGACGACGCCGAGGCCCTGTGCCGGGCCGTCGCCGGCTCCGCGGCCGACCTCATCGTCACCACGGGCGGCACCGCGGGCGGACCTGTCGACCACGTCCACCCCATCCTGGAACGCATCGGCGCCGAACTCCTCGTCGACGGCGTCAAGGTGCGGCCCGGCCATCCCATGCTGCTCGCCCGCACCAAGGACGCCCAGCACCTCGTCGGCCTGCCCGGCAACCCCCTCGCGGCCGTCTCCGGCCTGCTCACGCTCGCCGAGCCCCTTCTGCGCACGCTGGCCGCCCACCCGGCCCCGGAGCGGTACACGCTGCCGCTCAGCGAGGCGGTCCAGGGGCATCCGTACGACACCCGGCTGATCCCCGTGGTGCTGCGCGGCGACCGTGCCGTACCGCTGCACTACAACGGTCCGGCCATGCTCCGCGGCATCGCCGCCGCCGATGCGCTGGCCGTCGTACCGCCGGGCGGAGCACGGCAGGGTGAGGAGACGGAACTCCTGGATCTGCCGTGGGCGACCGCCGGAATCGAGGTGTGTTTCACGTGAAACGTCCGGTGCTGCACGGGATGAGGTGGGCCGGCGGGTGACCATCGTGCGGGCGTATTCACGCTAGCGGGTCTGCCCCGGAGACGCCATCCCCGAGGAGTAGCGTCACGGGCATGTATGCGATCACGATTCCCGAACCTGGTGGTCCCGAGGCGCTGGTGTGGGCGGAGGTCCCCGATCCGGTGCCCGGCGAGGGCGAGGTGCTGGTCGAGGTGGTGGCCAGCGCCGTCAACCGAGCCGACATCCTGCAGCGGCAGGGCTTCTACAACCCGCCGCCCGGTGCCTCCGCCTACCCCGGCCTGGAGTGCTCCGGCAGGATCGCCGCGCTCGGGTCCGGAGTGTCCGGCTGGGCCGTCGGCGACGAGGTGTGCGCTCTGCTCTCGGGCGGCGGGTACGCCGAGAAGGTCGTCGTACCGGCCGGGCAGTTGCTGCCCGTGCCCGAGGGGGTCGACCTCAAGCGGGCGGCCGCGCTGCCCGAGGTTGTCTGCACGGTCTGGTCCAACGTGTTCATGATCGCCCATCTGCGGCCCGGTGAGACGCTGCTTGTGCACGGCGGGTCCAGCGGCATCGGCACCATGGCGATCCAGCTCGCCAAGGCCGTTGGGGCCAAGGTCGCGGTGACGGCCGGTACGAAGGAGAAGCTGGAGCGGTGCGCCGAGCTGGGCGCGGACATTCTCATCAACTACCGCGAGCAGGACTTCGTCGCCGAGATCGAGCAGGCCACTGGGGGTGCGGGGGCCGACGTCATCCTCGACAACATGGGCGCGAAGTATCTGGACCGCAATCTCCAGGCGCTTGCCGTCAGTGGGCGGCTCGCCATCATCGGTATGCAGGGCGGGGTGAAGGGGGAGCTGAACATCGGCACGCTGTTGAGCAAGCGGGCCGCGATCAGTGCCACCTCCCTGCGGGCGCGTCCGCTGAGTGAGAAGGCGGCGATCGTGGCCGCGGTGCGGGAGCATGTGTGGCCGTTGCTGGCCGGGGGGCATGTGCGGCCGGTGGTGGATCGGGAGGTGCCGATGGCCGAGGCGGCCGAGGCGCATCGAGTGGTGGAGGCCAGCGGGCATGTGGGGAAGGTGCTGCTGGTGGCGGCGTAAGGCCGGGGACGTCGTAGCGCTGGGGAGTCCATGACGCCGGCGAGCTGGAGCGGTGCCGGGTGCCGGGCTCGGGGTTGTCGCCGGGTGCCCGAGTGCCGGTTCGGCGGTGCGGCCGGCAGCGGCCGGGCCGGTCAGTCTCTGCGGAGTCGGAGGCCCAGAAGGGCCAGGGCCAGGCCCAGGCCTATGAGCACCAGACCGGTGCCCAGGGGCAGTATCTGGAAGACCGGCCCCGAGGTGTTCTCGTGCTGGGGGGCGGCGTTCCGGGGCGGGGGGTGGTCGAGGCCCGCCTCGTCGGGGACCGTCGAGGCCGTCGGCGTCGTGGTCGGGAGCTGTGCGGTCTCCGGTTCCTCCGCCCGACCGGCGCCCGGGGCCCGGTCCGTGCCCGGGGCCCGGGTGGGGACGGGGTCGTCGTCGCCCTCCACCTCGGCCGCGGGGCCGTCCGGCCGGCCCGGCCGCATCCGCCCCTCGCCGGCCCGGCTGCCCGCACGGGTCGGCTCGACGACCGTCGGACGGTACGAGGCGGAGGCGGAATCGGAGGGTATGGGGGGGATCGGGATCATGGGGGAGACGGGCGAGGGCCCGACAGCCGGGGAATGGCTGTGACGGTGACCGTGACCGTGAACGGGAATCCGGCCGTGATCGGGGCCGGTGGAGTATGGGGGCTCCGGGGTGGCGCCGGTCATGGGTTCGCGGCCTCCGTGCGCCGAGAGTCCGGGGCGGTCCGCGGGTCCGCGTGCGGGGTGGTCCGCGTCGTAGGGAGTCGGCTGGTCCGCGGGCCCGGGTGTGGCGGAGCTTCTCGGGCCGGGGTGGGTGGTGTACGCCGTCGTGGTGTGCTCGATGAGCGCGTCGTACGCGGGCAGGCCCACCGCGAGGACGAGAAGCAGCCGTATGCAGCGGCGTGTGGTGCGCAGCCATGGAGTCACGTCGGTGACCTCCCGGAGCCCGGATGTCGTGATCGATGGTTGACCGACGGAGATAAGCCTCACATTCAAGGGCGATCGGGGCATTTCAGAGTGGGCCGTCGGGTCTAAACGGTGGATCAGCCCTAAGAGGGGGCACGACGGTGATGAGGTATACGGGTGCGAGAGAATGGCGGCATGGAGATGCCGAGGAACGAACGGTCGCCGGAAAACCCTCAGATCCTCGTCGTAGGCCAGGACGGGATGGCGCTCGGCGGCGGCAACGGGGACATGGAGTCCCGTGAGACCCCGGTGACGGAGCAGGTGGAACAGCCGGCCAAGGTGATGCGGATCGGCAGCATGATCAAGCAGCTCCTGGAGGAGGTGCGCGCGGCTCCTCTGGACGAGGCGAGCCGGGTGCGGCTGAAGGAGATCCACGCCAGCTCGGTGAAGGAGCTGGAGGACGGCCTCGCGCCGGAGCTGGTCGAGGAACTCGAGCGGCTGTCCCTTCCGTTCACCGACGACGCCACCCCGAGCGACGCGGAACTGCGCATCGCACAGGCGCAGTTGGTGGGCTGGCTGGAAGGCCTCTTCCACGGGATCCAGACGACGCTGTTCGCCCAGCAGATGGCCGCGCGGGCCCAGTTGGAGCAGATGCGCCGCGCACTTCCGCCCGGGGTGACGGGACACGAGGGCGGTGACGACCCGCGCGCCGGCGGCCGGGCCGGCGGCCCGTACCTGTAACGACCCAGGCCGTACCCGAAACGACCGGGGCCCGGCACGGAAAGTGCCGGGCCCGACCTTGTGCGAGAGGCCTGTCACACGTCGGTCCGGGTTGAGCGGGCCGACGGATCTCGCGGCGTACTCAGCTGGGATTGCCCGTCGAGACGCTCAGCTCGATGGTGCCCGGGTTCTTCGGGTCGATCTCCGCGCCGGCGGCTGGGAATTGGTCCAGCACGGTGCCGTCGCCCCAGGTGTTGTCGGCCTCGGGCTTGACCTTGTACTGCCATTTCGCGGCCTGGAAGCACGCCTTCACCGAGTCGATGTCCTTGTACCGGAAGTCGGGCAGCTGCACCTTCTTCGCGTCGTTCCAGGACTCCGTCGGGTCCGTGCACTTGGTCTTGTCGATCACCCGGGTCCGGTCCGGCCCGCGGTAGCCCGCCTGGTGGGAGGCGGACGCCGAGGCGCTCGCGCCGCCGCCCCCGCCCTTGTCGTCACCGCCGCTGCTGTTCAGCGTCAGCGCGACGATCAGGGCGACGACCGCGACGAGCGACACCGCGACCGAGCCGATGATCACCGGCCTGTTGCTCTTGCCACCGCCGGAGCCCGGAGCGGACGGCTGCCCGGCCGTCTGCGGCGACATGACGTACGGCGGCGGGGTCGGCGCGGCCTGCGGAGCCTGCGGGCCGTACCCCATCGAGGGCGGCGTGTGGTAGCCGCCCGGGTGCCCTTGCTGGGGATAGCCGTAGGCCGGGGCCGGCGTCTGCGGGGCGCCGTACGGGCCCGGCTGGTACGGCGCCTGGACCGGGCCGGGGGCCGGCTGGGCGGTCCGGTCGACCGGCGGGAAGACCGCGGAGCCGACACCCGCGCCGCTCTGCGTCGGCCCGGCGCCCGGCACGATGCTCGGCGCGGCCGCCTGGAAGGACGCGGCGACACGCAGACACTCGTCGCGCATGGCCTCGGCGGTCGGGAAACGCTCGTTCGGGTTCTTCTTCAGCGCGCGGGCGACCAGCGCGTCCACCGCGGGCGGCAGCGCACGATTGATCGAGGAGGGCGCGACCGGCTCCTCCTGCACATGCGCGTACGCGATCGCGAGCGGCGAGTCCGCGTCGAACGGCAGCCGCCCGGTGACCAGCTGGAACAGCATGATGCCGACCGAGTACAGGTCGGAACGGGCGTCCACGCCACGGCCGAGGGCCTGCTCGGGCGACAGATACTGCGGGGTGCCGACGACCATGCCGGTCTGCGTCATCGACGTCACACCGGACTGCATGGCGCGGGCGATGCCGAAGTCCATGACCTTGACCACGCCGCGCTTGGTCACCATCACGTTGCCCGGCTTGATGTCGCGGTGGACCAGCCCCATCTCGTGGCTGATCTCCAGCGCGGCCAGCACGTCCGCGGTGACCTTCAGCGCCCTGTCCGCGGGCATCGCGCCGTACTGCCGGATGTCCTGCTCCAGGACCGAGCCCAGCGGGCGGCCCTCGACGTACTCCATGACGATGTACGGAGTCGTCAGACCGCCGAGATCGTCCTCGCCGGTGTCGAAGACCGACACGATGTTGGTGTGCGTGAGCTTCGCCACGGCCTGGGCCTCGCGGCGAAAGCGCTCACGGAAGGCCTGTTCCCGGCCGAGTTCCGTGTGGAGGGTCTTGATCGCGACCTGGCGGTCGAGCACGGCGTCGTACGCCAGGTGCACCGAGGCCATGCCGCCCTCGCCGAGCAGGTCCCGCAGCTGGTATCGGCCGCCGGCCAGCGACTGCCCCGTGTACCGGCCGTGTGTGCCGTCCTGGCTCATCTCTCCGTGTCCCCCACTGGCCGTCCGGCACCTTCGCTCATCGCACGGGCCTTGATCGAATGTGTCATTCCCGGCCAAGTCTGCCCCAGGGCACTGACACGTCAAGCTCGGTGCCCGTTCCGTGACCGTACGCGCAAGAAGCGCCGTGCAAGCGTTACAGGGGGCGTACGACCGCCACACAGAATTTGCACGACAGCGCGTGCTACAGGTTTCATGGCCGGTCAGGCTTCGGCCGGTCCCGGTTCCGGTTCCGGACCGGTGGCTCATGCCGAGGCTGTAGCGTGGCCGACGGAGACCGTGACAACACCGCGCATACCGCGGGCAGAAACGACGGCGAGGACTGATGGACCAGACGCAGCGCGCCCAGGGCCCGTCCGACCCCGAGGCGAGTGGCGGCGGTATGTCGGATGCGCCGGAGATGTGGGGCAACGGAGGGCTCGTCGGCGACGGCCGGTACCGGCTGACCCACAGGCTGGGCCGGGGCGGCATGGCCGAGGTGTTCGCGGCCGAGGACGTACGGCTGGGCCGTACCGTCGCGGTCAAGCTGCTCCGCGCGGACCTGGCCGAGGACCCGGTCTCCAAGGCCCGCTTCACGCGTGAGGCGCAGTCCGTCGCCGGCCTCAACCACCACGCGATCGTCGCCGTGTACGACTCCGGCGAGGACTTCGTCGGCGGCCAGTCCGTGCCGTACATCGTGATGGAGCTGGTCGAGGGCCGCACCATCCGCGATCTGCTGCTGAACGCCGAGGCGCCGGGTCCCGAGCAGGCCCTGATCATCGTCTCCGGGGTGCTCGACGCGCTCGCCTACTCGCATCAGCACGGCATCGTGCACCGCGACATCAAGCCCGCCAACGTGATCATCACGAACAGCGGCGCCGTCAAGGTGATGGACTTCGGCATCGCGCGCGCCCTGCACGGCGCGTCGACAACGATGACACAGACCGGCATGGTCATGGGCACGCCGCAGTACCTCTCCCCGGAGCAGGCGCTCGGCAAGGCCGTGGACCACCGCTCCGACCTGTACGCGACCGGCTGCCTCTTGTACGAACTCCTCGCGCTGCGGCCGCCGTTCACCGGCGAGACCCCGCTTTCGGTGGTCTACCAGCACGTCCAGGACATCCCCACCCCGCCCTCCGCGGTTTCCGACGGCTGCCCGCCGGAGCTGGACGGCCTGGTCATGCGCTCGCTCGCCAAGGAGCCGGACGACCGCTTCCAGACGGCCGAGGAGATGCGCGGCCTGGTCCAGTACGGCCTGCAGATGCTGTACGACCAGGGCGGGCACACCGGCACCTGGAACACCGGCCCGGTGGAGGCGCACGACGGTCGGCACACCCCGGCGGGCGGCTTCACCGGGACGACCGTGATGCAGCACCCGGGCGACTTCGGCTCCGGGACGGCGCAGATCCCGCAGCCGATGCTGCCGCACGGTTACGGCAACGGCGACGACGGCGGCTTCGAGGGGCACGGCAACAAGGGCAGCGGCCGCGGCAAGCTGTGGATCCTCGCCGTGCTCGCGGTGATCGCGATCGCGGCCGGTGTCGCGTTCGCACTGAACCACAACACCGGTGGCACTGGTACGGGCACCGACACCACGCCGCCGGCGACGCAGTCCCAGAGCACCAAGGACGACACGACCTCACCGACCCCGTCGGACAACACCACGGACCAGCCCTCGGACACGGCCACCGACAACGGCTCGGGATCGACCTCGGGCGGTTCCGACTACACCCCGTCGGACCCGCAGACCTCGCAGTCGCAGAGCACGGGGCCGACGGACCAGCCGACGGACACGCAGACCGCGCCGTCGCAGTCCCAGAGCCCCACTGGCGGCGGCACGGACAGCGGCACGACCACCGGCGGCACGAACACCGGTGGCACCGGCCCCACCGGTCCCACCGACCCCACCGGCACCGCCAACGGCGGTACCACCGTCGGGAACGCGGCGGACGGCGGCGTGGGCAACACCACCGGCTGAACGACTCCGGCACCGCCCTCCACGGCGTCCTGCTGAGCCGGCACTGGCAGGGCAGGCGCCGTCACTCGGTGAACGCGTCGCACACCGCGTCGTACTCGCGTGTCCACCACACCACGAGCGCCGACGCGGCCGGGAACTGGCAGTCCGCGCGCGTGTCACCGCGTTCGTAGTGCCAGCGCAGCATCCAGAAGTCGTTCAGCCGCTCCCACCACACCCGGTGCACGGCCGCCGCCAGTTCGGCGGCCCTGGCGCCGGCCGCGCGCCGGTACGCGCGCGCGTACGCGCGTACCTTCGGCAGGTCCAGGGTGCCCGCGGGGCGTACGAAGAAGATCGCCGCGGCGCGTACGGCCTCCTCCGCGCGGGGCTGCACACCCAGCCGGTCCCAGTCGACGATGGCCGCCGGGGTGCCGTCCTTGTAGAGCACGTTGAACGGGTGGAAGTCGCCGTGCACCCAGCCCACCGGCCCGCCGCGCGGCGGGCGCCGGTCCGTGTGCTGCTCCAGGAGCGTCCGGCGTTCCAGCAGCCGGTGCCGGGCCAGCTCGTCGAAGGCGTCGGCGGGGCGGTGCCGGCGCACATGGGCGAGCAGGTCGTCGATGAGCGTGAAGGTGTCGGCGGGGTCCGCGCTCTCCACGGGGTGAGGGCTCGTGGCCGGGCGCGTGCGCCCCTTGGGTGGCATCACACGCTCAAGACAGGCGTGCACGGCGCCCAGGAGCGCCCCGAGGCGTGCGCTCTCCCCCCGCGTGAGCTGTCCGCCGTGGCGGTGCCTGCCGTCGATCCAGGGGTGCAGGGCGTAGGCGTGGCCGCCGACGACGGCGACCGTGCGGCCCTCGCGGTGCGCGAGCGGTACGGCGACGGGGACGCCGAGGTCGGCCAGGCGCTGGGTGGCGCGGTGCCGGCGCTCGATGGCTGCCGGGTCGGCGGTGTCCGGATCGAAATGGTGCTTGAGGAAATAGCGGCCGCGGGTGGTGCGCAGCCGGTAGCCGCGGTTCAGCAGGCCCTGGTCGACCGGCTCACAGGTGAGGGCGGTACCGGCGGCGTACAGGCGCAGCAGGGCGCCCAGAGGGGGCGCGAGGGACACAAGGGGTGGTACACATGAGCGCGGCACGCCGCAGATGTTAGGGCACGAAAAACCGCCGTGAGCTGGGGCTTGTCACAGACGGTCGCCGGTGATCGCTTTCGGTCACTCGATGAGCATGCCGTGGGCTTTTGTCAAATGGTTCCGCTGCTTCCGTCCTTCTCGCCCTGGATACGGATGGCATAAGCGGCGCAGCCGGGTTCACACGCAAACAATTCGACTCTTCCCGTGACACGGGTGAGCGGGTTAACGTTCCGTTGCTTCGGCGTTGAAGCAGGGCTGTGACCAGCACGCTTCCACACCTCCCCGATTTACTTGGAAATCCAAGCAAAATCGCAGGTCAGGTGGGGTTTCACAGAAATGTGGAGCACTGGGTAACGTGATGGTTGCAGGGCGCTCGCCGGGGCACCTGTCACGCCTGTACCCGGCCGAGTGGCACCCACCCCGTGCCCGGTGGTCGAAACAGGTGAGCCGCACTGGCCTACCGGCAACCCCGGGGGCCGGAACGACGGAGGAGCACACGTGACCGTGGACAGCAGTGCCGCGCGCAAGCCGCGACGCAGCGCCGCAGGCAAGGCCGGCACCACCGGCAGCAAGACCACCCGCACCACCCGCGCCGCCGCGAAGAAGAGCACCGAACCGGAGCTCGTACAGCTGCTGACGCCGGAGGGCAAGCGGGTCAAGAACGCCGAGTACGACGCCTACGTCGCCGGCATCACCCCCGAAGACCTGCGCGGCCTGTACCGCGACATGGTGCTCACCCGCCGCTTCGACGCCGAGGCCACCGCCCTGCAGCGCCAGGGCGAGCTGGGACTGTGGGCCTCCCTGCTGGGCCAGGAGGCCGCCCAGATCGGCTCCGGCCGGGCGCTGCGCGACGACGACTACGTCTTCCCGACCTACCGCGAGCACGGCGTCGCCTGGTGCCGCGGCGTCGACCCGACCAACCTGCTCGGCATGTTCCGCGGCGTGAACAACGGCGGCTGGGACCCCAACGGCAACAACTTCCACCTGTACACGATCGTCATCGGCTCACAGACGCTGCACGCCACCGGCTACGCGATGGGCGTGGCCAAGGACGGCGCCGACAGCGCGGTCATCGCCTACTTCGGCGACGGCGCGAGCAGCCAGGGCGACGTGGCCGAATCGTTCACCTTCTCCGCGGTCTACAACGCGCCCGTCGTGTTCTTCTGCCAGAACAACCAGTGGGCGATCTCCGAGCCGACCGAGAAGCAGAGCCGTGTGCCGCTCTACCAGCGCGCGCAGGGCTTCGGTTTCCCGGGCGTACGCGTGGACGGCAACGACGTGCTGGCCTGCCTCGCGGTCACCAAGTGGGCGCTGGAGCGCGCCCGCAGCGGCGAGGGCCCCACCCTGGTCGAGGCGTACACCTACCGCATGGGTGCCCACACCACCTCCGACGACCCCTCCCGCTACCGCGGCGACGAGGAGCGGCTGGCGTGGGAGGCGAAGGACCCGATCCTGCGCCTTCGCCGGTACCTGGAGGTCTCAAACCACGCGGACGAGGGATTCTTCGCGGAACTCGAGGCCGAGTCCGAGGCGTTGGGCAAACGAGTGCGCGAAGCGGTCCGTGCCATGCCCGACCCGGACCACTTCGCCATCTTCGAGAACGTGTACGCGGACGGGCACGCGCTCGTCGACGAGGAACGAGCGCAGTTCGCCGCCTACCAGGCGTCGTTCGCTGACGCAGCTGAAGGGGGTCGCTGAGATGGCCGAGAAGATGGCGATGGCAAAGGCCATCAACGAGTCGCTGCGCCGCGCCCTGGACGAGGACCCCAAGGTCCTCGTCATGGGTGAGGACGTCGGCAAGCTCGGCGGCGTGTTCCGGGTGACGGACGGCCTCCAGAAGGACTTCGGCGAGAGCCGCGTCATCGACACCCCGCTGGCCGAGTCCGGCATCGTCGGTACCGCGATCGGTCTGGCGCTGCGCGGCTACCGCCCGGTGGTGGAGATCCAGTTCGACGGCTTCGTCTTCCCGGCCTACGACCAGATCGTCACCCAGCTCGCGAAGATGCACGCGCGCTCGCTGGGCAAGGTCAAGATGCCGGTCGTCGTCCGCATCCCCTACGGCGGCGGCATCGGCGCGGTCGAGCACCACTCGGAGTCCCCCGAGGCGCTGTTCGCG
This sequence comes from Streptomyces sp. NPDC031426, assembly GCF_055581585.1. NCBI lineage: Bacteria > Bacillati > Actinomycetota > Actinomycetes > Kitasatosporales > Streptomycetaceae > Streptomyces > Streptomyces sp. NPDC031426. Next base: position 134,594 of record NZ_JBVIJE010000007.1, on the reverse strand, counting down.
CACGTGGCGGGCCTGAAGATCGTGTCTCCGTCGAACGCGTCGGACGCGTACTGGATGATGCAGCAGGCCATCCAGAGCGACGACCCGGTGATCTACTTCGAGCCCAAGCGCCGCTACTGGGACAAGGCCGAGGTGGACGTCGAGGCGATCCCCGCCCCGCTGCACAAGGCCCAGGTCGTCCGCGAGGGCACCGACCTCACCCTGGCGGCGTACGGCCCGATGGTGAAGCTCTGCCAGGAGGTCGCGGCAGCCGCGGCCGAGGAGGGCAAGTCCCTGGAGGTCCTGGACCTGCGCTCGGTGTCGCCGCTGGACTTCGACGCCATCCAGGCCTCGGTGGAGAGGACCCGCCGTCTGGTCGTGGTCCACGAGGCACCGGTGTTCTTCGGCTCCGGCGCGGAGATCGCCGCCCGGATCACCGAGCGCTGCTTCTACCACCTGGAGGCACCGGTCCTGCGGGTCGGCGGCTACCACGCCCCCTACCCGCCGGCCCGCCTGGAGGAGGAGTACCTGCCGGACCTGGACCGCGTGCTCGACGCCGTCGACCGCTCGCTGGCGTACTGAGGAGAAGGTCGTGACGACGATGACGGAAGCGTCCGTACGCGAGTTCAAGATGCCGGACGTCGGCGAGGGACTCACCGAGGCCGAGATCCTCAAGTGGTACGTCCAGCCGGGTGACACGGTCACCGACGGTCAGGTGGTGTGCGAGGTCGAGACCGCCAAGGCGGCCGTCGAACTGCCCATCCCCTACGACGGGGTGGTCCGCGAACTCCACTTCCCCGAGGGCACCACGGTCGACGTGGGCACGTCCATCATCGCGGTGGCGGTGGCCGGCGCGGAAGCCGCCGAGGCCCCGGTCGAGCAGCCGCAGACAGCTGTTGAGGAGCCCGAGCCCGAGGCCAAGCCGCAGGGCCGCCAGCCGGTCCTGGTCGGGTACGGCGTGTCGACGTCCTCCACCAAGCGCCGCCCCCGCAAGGGTCCCGAGGTCACGGTCCCGGCGCCGGCCCAGGCGATCCAGACCGAGCTGAACGGCCACGGCCACGGCGCGGTCGCCGAGAGGCCCCGCCCGCTGGCCAAGCCGCCGGTGCGCAAGCTGGCCAAGGACCTCGGCGTCGACCTCGCCACGATCACCCCGTCCGGCCCGGACGGCATCATCACCCGCGACGACGTCCACGCGGCGGCCACGCCGAAGCAGGCGGAGCCGACGCCGACCCCGGTCGCCGCGGCTCCGGTGACGCCGGCCCCCGTCGCGTCCTACGACGGCGCTCGCGAGACCCGCATCCCGGTCAAGGGCGTCCGCAAGGCCACGGCGGCGGCGATGGTCGGCTCGGCCTTCACCGCGCCGCATGTCACGGAGTTCGTGACGGTCGACGTGACCCGCACGATGAAGCTGGTCGAGGAGCTGAAGCAGGACAAGGAGATGCAGGGCCTGCGGGTCAACCCGCTGCTGCTGATCGCCAAGGCCCTGCTGGTCGCCATCAAGCGCAACCCGGAGATCAACGCGTCCTGGGACGAGGCCAACCAGGAGATCGTGCACAAGCACTACGTCAACCTGGGCATCGCGGCGGCCACCCCGCGCGGCCTGATCGTGCCGAACATCAAGGACGCGCACGACAAGACGCTCCCGCAGCTGGCGGAGGCGCTCGGCGAGCTGGTCTCGACGGCCCGCGAGGGCAAGACCTCCCCGGCGGCCATGCAGGGCGGCACGGTGACCATCACCAACGTCGGCGTCTTCGGCGTCGACACCGGCACGCCGATCCTCAACCCGGGCGAGTCGGCGATCCTCGCGGTCGGCGCGATCAAGCTCCAGCCCTGGGTCCACAAGGGCAAGGTCAAGCCGCGTCAGGTGACGACGCTGGCGCTGAGCTTCGACCACCGCCTGGTCGACGGCGAGCTGGGCTCGAAGGTGCTGGCGGACGTGGCGGCGATTCTGGAGGAGCCGAAGAGGCTGATCACCTGGGCGTGACGGCTCCGGGTGGGTAGCGTTGGCGCCTGAGGGGCGCGGCCGCAAATTCGTCTTGCGGCCGCCCCCTCTGCTCTTCGGAGTTGTTCAGGGCTGGTTCAGCACGTACACCGGCGCCCCGTCCTCGGCTCCGCCGCGCGATCGGATGCAGGCGTGTTTGCGCAGCAGCCGCAGACATTCGTTGACGCGATGCACCGAGAGGCCCGTACGGGCCGCGATCGATTCGAGCGACTCGCGCAGCTCGCCCTTCTCCACGAGAACCGGGGCGATGACCACGGCCACGGTCCATACGTCGGTCGTGACGGAGAGGCGTTGCCGCCAGTCGGCCAGTACGGAAGCCGTGGCGGGCAGCACACCGGCGTGCCCACCGGGCGTCCGAGAGCTCGATACCAGGGCGTCGAGCCGGTCCGCGATCCGTTCCATGGCCCGGACCATGGCCTGCTGCACGGCGAGGGTGGCTTTCTGCGTGGCCGGCATCTCGCGCTGCAGAGCCAGCTTTTCCCTCCGCAGAACCAGCGTTTCCTCCTGCGGGTCGATCGATTTGTGCTGACCGTTCGCCAACTCCTCGTCCAGCTGAAAATCGTGCGCCTCGAGGCGGACGATGGCCTCGGCAACCTGCGCGGGCATGGCGTACGCGATCGGAGCGCCCGGCTCGAGGGGCTGCACCTCGGCCTCTTCCAGGGTGTAGGAACCCTCCCGCTGCACGGTCTCGATCACTTCCACGGCCCACTGCTTGAAAGGGGCGGCAGCAGGTTTCGTGCATGCAGTGACGAGATGGAGCAGCCCTTGAAGGTCGAGGAGATTCAGGTCTCGACGCCACTCCCTGCCTGCGGGAATGCCGAGACCGTATCGTCCGCTCACGGTCTCGAGACTGTCTCGGTGCTCTTGGGGGACGTGATCAGAGAGTGCCTTGGTCGGACTGGTGTGCCCCAGTTCCCTGCACACATCCACCGCCGGAAACCAGTGACTTCCGTCCGGCATGGTCAGCCGCCGCACGCGGGCTCCGGTCGCCGCGTACACGAAGTCGCTGATGTCGATCGCCTCGTGCCGTTCGGACGAGTCGGGTCGCTTGCTGGGTTCGCTCATGTGAACCACCTCCGCAGCGGAACGTAGAGCGGAGAAATTCGAATATGCCAGCTGCAACAGTGATGTTCACGATTGGGGGTGAAATCTGCGGGAAACTCCGGACACCTGCGGCTCAACACGTTTGGGGGAGCAGCCGGCACGGCACCCCGCGTTCCTTGGCTCCGCCGTTTCCGTCCGGTTCCAACCGGTACAAGTGGGCCTTCGGTGCACGCGTCACCGCCTCCGTCAGGGCGCCACCGGTGAAAAGCGCGCCGACGCCGTCCTCCACCGCCCAGCCGGCCGACAGCTCACCGGTGGCCACTGCCGCTTGTGCCTCGGACCATGCCCTGCCCTCGAAGGTCTTTGCCATCGATATAGAAGCCGTACCTTCCTCGCAGCCGTTGATCGTCAACTGCCGTAGATTTGGCGCATGGTAACGGGGGAGAAGGCCGCAGCTCGGCATGCGAGACCCACAGCGGAAGCGGGCGTCGGGCGGGCCTCTGTGCTCATGGCCGGGGGGACCGTCGTATCGCGGGCCAGCGGGCTGATCCGTCAGGTGCTGCAAGGAGCCGCGCTCGGGACGGGGCTGCTCGCGACCACGTACAACACCGCCAACACCGTGCCGACCAGTCTGTACACCCTGCTGATCGGTGGTGCGCTGAACGCCGTGCTGGTGCCGCAGTTGGTGCGCGCCCGGGCCACCCATGCCGATGGCGGGCGGGCGTACGAGCAGCGGCTCGTGACTCTCGTCGTCAGTGTGCTGGCCGTTGGGACCGTGCTCGCCGTGTGGGCGGCGCCGGAGATCGTGAGCCTGTACATAAGGGACACGCCCAAGGAGCACGCGGCGTACCGGCTGACCGTCGTCTTCGCCCGGTTCCTGCTTCCGCAGATCTTCTTCTACGGGCTGTTCGCCATCCTCGGCCAAGTGCTGAACGCTCGTGAGAAGTTCGGCGCCATGATGTGGACGCCCGTGCTCAACAATGTCGTCCTCGTGGCGATGTTCGGCGTCTACCTCGGGATGATGACCGTCCCGCACTCGGTCGCCGACGTCACCGACGCCGAGGTCCGCTGGCTCGGCATCGGCACGACTCTCGGGATCGCCGTGCAGGCCCTCGCGCTCATCCCTTTCGCCCGCATCGCAGGCTTCCGCTTCCGGCCCCGTTTCGACTGGCGCGGCGCGGGACTCGGGTCCGGGATCCACGCGGCCAAGTGGACGCTGCTGTTCGTGCTGACCAATCTGGTCGCCCTCACCGTCGTCACCAACTACGCCAACGCCGCCGACCAGCGGCTGCCGAAGGCGGGCGTGGGTTACACGGCGTACAGCTACGCGCAGACCATCTGGATGCTGCCCCAGTCCATCGTCACCGTCTCGCTCGTCACCGCTCTGCTGCCGCGCATGAGCAAGGCGGCGGCCGAGGGGCGGATCGCTGATCTGCGTGCCGATCTGTCCCGGGCGCTGCGGGTCAGCGGAGTCGTGATCGTCCCGGCGGCCTTCCTGTTCACCGCACTCGGACCGGACATCGCCGTCCTCCTCTTCGCCCACGGCGCCGCCGACGCCGCCACGGCCCAGCCCCTGGGGCACATGCTCCAGGCCTTCGGGCTCGGCCTGATCCCGTTCTCCGCGCAGTACCTGCTGCTGCGTGGCTTCTACGCCTTCGAGGACACCCGTACGCCGTTCCTCATGGCCGTGTGGATCGGGGTCGTCGACATCGCGCTCGCCACCGCCTGCCATGTGCTCCTGCCCGCGCGGTGGGCGGTCACCGGCATGGCCGGCGCCTACACCGTCTCCTACTTCGCCGGGCTCGTCCTCACCGCCCGTCTGTTGGGCCGCCGCACCGGCGGCCGGCTGGACGACGGCACCCTGCGCGGCACCTACGGCAAGCTGCTGTGCGCCGGAGGCGTCGCGGCGGTCGCAGGCTGGGCGGCGGCGCGGGGCTGTGCCGGGGTGGTGGGGCACGGCACGGCGGGGGCGGTCCTGGCAACCACCACCGGCACGCTGGCACTCGCCGTTGTCTATCTGCTGCTGGCCAGGGTGTTGAGGATCGGCGAGCTTCGGCGGATTCCCGGCTTTCGCTGACAGTGCATGCCACTAATTGCCGTATCGCGCACCATCCCTGATGCCGCATCAGGGAGTGATCAGGGTGCCGTCGGGGAGGTCACGGATGATGACGGAGGGACCGCGGCGGCACGCTGGTGACATGACGAAATCCGCTGCCGTTCGCCCCGGTTCCTCCCCTTCGCCTGACGTGGCTTCCTCCGCCTCCCCACCCTCCTCACCATCCTCGGCCTCATCCACCTCCGTCCGCCGTGTGGCCGCCCTCGCGGGCGTCGCCGTCCTGGCCGGTACGGCGGCGGTGTGCGCACCTGGTGTGGCCTACGCGGCGCCTCGCGTCACCGTCGCCTCCGCGACCGACTTCGGCGACTGCCCGGCACTGCCCGACCGCGTCGACCCGAGGCGATGGAGATGCGAAGTGCATACGGCCGCCCCGCGGTTGACCCTCGGCACGGTTGCGGTGAACCTCGCCCCGATCACCATGACGCATGCCGAAGGTCCGATGCCGGACGGCAGCAAGGGCCAGGTGTGGGGTGCGATGCACAGCTCGCCCACCGCTGTGCCGGGAGGACTGACCGGCACACCGGCGGGGGATCGCGCGGCCGTCCTGGGACTGGCGATACAGCCGGAGTACGGCGGGCGGTCCGACTTCTACACCGGGCGGTTCAGCCTCCGCTTCGGGCTCCTCGGCCCGTTGGTGCCGCGGGGCTGCACCATCGGCGCGGGCGAACCCGTCGACTTCCAGCTGAAGCGCTCCGGTCCCTCCAAGTGGGTCTCCCAGGACCCTCCGGTGATCGAGTTCTCTGCCTACGACGACACCTTCACCGCCCCGGCCGCCGAACACTGCGGACCCCTCACCGCACTCCTCAACCGCCGTCTCGGCCTGCCGGCGGCCGAAGGGAACCTGTTGTCGTACGACGCCTCGTACACCTTCAAGACCTACGACCAGCTCCCCGTCCGTGACGACGGCAAGGAACAGAAAGGAGGGAACCTTTCGCGCTGACGCCGACTCCTGACCCGGCGACGCGGGCGCGACGGGGGACCGCACCGGCTCGATAGGGGTCAGGCATGGCACCGCACACCGACCGTCCAGACCGTCCACTGCCGAGGGACGAGCGTGCCGAGCACCGTCTGCTGGACGTGCGCTCCACCCGGATGCATCTCGCCGAGTACGGCGGCACCGGCACCCCGCTGCTGATGCTGCACGGCTTTCCGCAGCACTGGTACGCCTGGCACAAGGTCGCCGGGCAGCCGGCCGACGCATACCGGCGCGACGGATACCGGCTGCTCTGCCCGGACCTGCGCGGCTTCGGCTGGTCGCGGATCACGCCGGGCGGCTACGACATGGACGGCCTGGCGGACGACGCGCTCGCGCTGCTCGACACCCTCGGGCTGGAGCGGGTCGGGCTGGTCGGGCACGACTGGGGAGCGCATCTCGGCTTCCGGCTGTGTCTGAGGGCGCCGGAGCGGTTCACCGGCTACCTCGCGCTGAACATGACCCACCCCTGGCCCCGGCACCGCGCGGTCCTGCCCAACCTGTGGCGGCTGTGGTACACCGCGTTCGTCGAGTACCCGGTGCTCGGGCGGGCCGTGCTGCGGCACTGGCCCGGCTTCACCCGCTTCCTGCTGCGCCACCAGGTCGCCGACCCGGCGGCCGTGTGGACGCAGGCGGAGGTCGCCGAGTACGCCACCGCCATCTCGGAGAACGCCCCCGCCGTCCAGTCCCTGTTCTGGCAGTACGTCCTGCACGACATCCCCGCGCTGCTACGGGGCACCGCGCGGCGGCAGCGGCTGACCGTGCCGACGCTGCTGCTCGGCGAGGAGCGGGACAACGTGGTCGTGCCGTCGATGCCGGCGGGCGCCGAGCCGTACGCCGACGAGCTGCGTGTGCGGCTGGTGCCGGGGGCCGGTCACTTTATGGCCAGGGCGTTCCTGTCCTGGGCGGCCCGGACCAGTGCGGCGGCCGTGTCCCAGGGTGCCGTCCCGCCGTCGTCCTCCCCCTGGATGTCCATGGCCGGCTCAGTCCCGCGACCGCAGCGCGTTCAGCAGGGCCGCGCCCCGTTCGGCGTCGTCCACGCTCACGGCGAAGTCCGTGCGGCGGCCGCGGGGGCGTACGACCAGGCAGTCGCCGGCGCGGAGCATGACCGTCGTGCCGAGGCCGCTGAGGCGGTAGCCCCAGCCGCCGACCTGGGAGGGCTGCCGGCGCTCGGCGCGGGCCGACTCGATGGCGGTCGGCGACCAGTGGCGGGCGGGCCAGCCGAGCGGGCCGAACGACACCTCCAGGCCGGCTTCCGACACCTTGGCCTGGACGGAGGAGGAGAGGGCACCGGTGAGGGAGACGGTGGCGCAGACGACGCACAGCGGGACCAGCACGGTGGTACTGGCCAGACCGGCGACCAGTGCCACCAGCGCGCCGGCGGCGATCAGGCCGGTCAGTGCGGCCAGTAGCTGCAGCCAGGGGTTGGCCGTGCGGGAGAACCACACCAGCCGCTCGCCCTCGGGCAGGTTCAGCGCGGGGGTCGGGGCGGCCGGCGGGGTGGAGCCGGTGCGGGTGGTCAGCCACCAGGCCACCACCCCGGCGACCACCGCGAGAGCTAGGGGGAGCACTACTCCGAGCGCCGGTTCGCGGGCCTCGTGCCAGTCGGTGCGGTCCAGGTTCGCGCGGACGACGGAGGCCTGTGCGCCGACGAGCACCGCCGCCGTGGGCGCCAGGGCGATCGCCCGCCAGGGGCGTGCGGCCGGCCAGGAGCGGCGCCATCGCACGCTCAGCGCGAGGGCGATCAGCAGCCAGATGCCGGCCGGGAACAGGGAGGCCTGCCACAGCGGCATCGAGCCGTCGGGGGCGGCACCCCCGCTCCAGTGGGTCGCCAACCGGTCGGGCAGCCGGCCGCGCGCGGCCCAGGGCAGGCCCGCGAGCAGCGCGGCGACGGCCACCGTGCATCCCGCGAGCGTCCAGCGCCCGGCGCGCCTTCGGGCACCCGTCCACTCGTATCCGCCGCGGTCCCGGTCGTACTCGTCCCGGGCCCGTTCGTCCCCGTCGGTCATGTCGTGGTCCCCCGGATCATCTCGATGAGGTCGGTGCGGCTGTAGCCGAGCCGGGATGCCTCCGCGACCAGCTCCCGCACTCTGATCTGCAGTCCGGAGCGCCGGGCCGCCCCTTCGGCGACGGTGATCCCGCGGCCGCGGCGGAACTCCAGCAGGCCCTCGTCCCGCAGTTCGCGCAGGCCGCGCAGGACGGTGTTGACGTTGATGTCCAGGGCCGTGGAGAGATCGCGGGCCGAGGGCAGCCGGTCGCCGGTGCGGCACTCGCCCTCGGCGATGGCCCGCCGGATCGCCGCCGCGACCTGCTCGTGCAGGGGGCGGGTGTCGGTCTTGTCCAGACGCAGCAACATGGTGCCAATGACACTAGCACCATCGGCTTCATTGTGCGCCCCGGCAGCGGAACGGGCCCGCCGCTGGCGTGCGACGGGCCCGTGGGTGTCCGGTGAGGTGTCAGCCGAGCTTGGCGAAGCCGTAGTCGAGGAGCTTCTTCGCGTCCGCCTCGCGCTGGGGGATGGAGGTGGAGGCGAGGACGGTGCCGATGATCGTCTTGTTGTTGCGGGTGGCGGCGAAGACCAGGCAGTAGCCGGCCTCCGGGCCGGAGCCCGTCTTCACACCGATGGTGCCGCTGTAGCTGCTGAGCAGACCGTTGGTGTTGGTCCACGGGGCCATCGTGCGGATGCTGCCCGTCTTGGTGATCGTCTTCGCGGTGTACGACTTCGTCTTGACGACCGCGCGGAACGTGGAGTTCTGCATCGCGCTGCTGGCGATCTTCGTGAGGTCGCGCGGCGTCGAGTAGTTGTTGCCGTTGCCGATGCCGTCGAAGGAGTCGAAGTGCGTGTTCGTGAGCTTGAGGCTCTTGGCGGCGGTGTTCATCTTGCTGATGAAGTTCGACACGCGCGCGGCACGGGTGGTGCCGGTGCCGTACGTGTCGGCGAGCGCGTAGGCGGCGTCGCAGCCGGACGGCAGCATCAGGCCGTACAGCAGCTGGCGGACGGTGACCTTGTCACCGACGATGAGGTGCGCCTGGGAGGCGTTGTTCGCGACCACGTAGTCGCTGTACGCCTTCTGGATCGTCACCTTCTTGTCGAGGTTGAGGTTCGACTGCGCGAGCACGACCTTGGCGGTCATGATCTTGGTGGTGGAGCCGGTGGAAAGCCGGGTGTCCGCCGCCTTGGTGTAGAGCGTCGTACCGCTCACGTTGTTCATCACGTAGCCGCCCTTGGCCACGATCGTGGGCGTCGTGAGGGCCTGAGCGGGCGTCGCGGTGAGGGCACCGGTCGCGAGCAGCGCGCCGGAGGTGACGGCGACGGCGGTGGCTCTGCGGATGCGGGTGGTGCGGGTGCCCTTAATGCCGGTAATCAAAGTGATGTACCCCGATTGTCGTGAATGCCCCTGAAGTGCGGCCGAGTTGAGGTGGCAAGAGCAGAGGGCCGCACGTGTGAGACACGTAAGTAGCACAGAAGGTTGCGCGGTTGCTGTGTGCGATCTTCGTCACATCCACCGTCGCGTCCGCCGCCGCGTCCGGATGCTGGACGCCGCTGCCACATGCGTACGTGTTGTATCTATCCTGTGGACATGGAGACGGCCGTACAACAGCACACCCGCCGAGACCCCAAGCCCCCGCCCGCCGCCGACCGCGTGTACGCCCACGTCAAGCAGGGCGTTCTCGACCGGCGCTACGAGGGCGGCACCCTGCTCACCGAAGGGGAGCTGGCCGAGGCCGTCGGGGTCTCGCGCACGCCCGTGCGGGAGGCGCTGCTGCGGCTGGAGGTCGAGGGCCTGATCCGGCTCTACCCGAAGAAGGGCGCGCTGGTGCTGCCGGTCTCCGCGCAGGAGATCGCGGACGTGGTGGAGACCCGCCAGCTGGTCGAGGAGCACGCCGCCCGCAAGGCCGTACCCGCCCCGCCCGGGCTGCTCGAGCGCCTGACCGGGCTGCTGGAGCTGCAGAAGGCGCAGGCCGCCGCCGGTGATCTGGCCGCGGCCGCGGTGACCGACCGTAACTTCCACGCCGAGATCGTGCGCAGCGGCGGCAACGAGATCCTGTCCCGGCTCTACGACCAACTGCGCGACCGGCAGCTGCGGATGGGCGTCGCCGTCATGCACTCCCATCCCGACCGGATCGCCAAGACGCTCGCCGAGCACGAGGAGATCCTGGACGCGCTGCGTGCCGGGGACGCGGAGGCGGCCGTCGGGGTCGTGCACCGGCATGTGAGCTGGTTCGAGCACCTCGCGCGGGGTGAGGTCCGATGAGCGCTCCGGCGCGCAACCTCACCCTTCCGGGTGATCCACCGGGCGGCCGACGCGCCGTCACCGTGTGGTCCATAGGCGTCGCCGTCTACTTCGTCGCGGTCATCTTCCGTACGTCACTGGGCGTGGCGGGGCTGGACGCGGTGGACCGCTTCCATGTGAACGCGTCCGCCCTGTCGACGTTCTCCATCCTCCAGCTGCTGGTCTACGCCGGTATGCAGATACCCGTCGGCCTGCTCGTCGACCGGCTCGGCACGAAGCGGGTGCTGAGCATCGGGGCGGTCCTCTTCACGGCCGGTCAGCTGGGCTTCGCCTTCTCGCCTTCGTACGGCACCGCCCTCGCCTCCCGTGCCCTGCTGGGCTGTGGTGACGCGATGACCTTCATCAGCGTGCTGCGGCTCGGCACCCGCTGGTTCCCGGCCCGGCGCGGGCCGCTGGTCGCGCAGCTCGCGGGGCTGGTCGGCATGGGGGGCAACCTGGTCTCCACACTGGTCCTCGCCCGGCTGCTGCACGGCATCGGCTGGACCCCGGCGTTCGCCGGCAGCGCGCTCGCGGGTGTCGTCGTCCTCGTGCTGACGCTGCTGTTCCTGAAGGACCATCCCGAGGGGTACGAGCCGGAGCCGGCGCCGCACCAGGGCACGGCGTATGTGCGCCGGCAGATCGCGGCGGCCTGGCGGGAGCCGGGGACCCGCCTCGGACTGTGGGTGCACTTCACCACCCAGTTCCCGGCGATGGTGTTCCTGCTGCTGTGGGGCCTGCCGTTCCTGGTCCAGGCGCAGGGGCTCGGCCGGGCCACGGCCGGTGAGCTGCTGACCCTGGTCGTGCTGTCCAACATGGTGATCGGGCTGGTCTACGGCCAGATCATCGCCCGGCATCACGCGGCGCGGCTGCCGCTGGCGCTGGGCACGGTCGGGGCGACCGCGCTGCTGTGGGCCTCGACGCTGCTGTATCCCGGTGCGCATGCGCCGATGTGGCTGCTGGTGGTGCTGTGCACGGTGCTGGGGGCGTGCGGGCCCGCCTCGATGATCGGGTTCGACTTCGCGCGGCCGGCCAATCCGCCCGAGCGGCAGGGGACGGCGTCCGGTATCACCAACATGGGTGGTTTCGTCGCCTCGATGACGACGTTGTTCGCGGTCGGGGTGCTGCTGGACGCCACCGGGGACGACTACGCCGTGGCGTTCTCGGCGGTGTTCGTGCTGCAGGCGCTGGGCGTGTCCCAGATCCTGCGGCTGCGGGGGCGGGCGGCCCGGCGCGAACGTGAACGGCTGGTGGCGAGCCGGGTGGAGACGGTGCACGTTCCCGCATAGGTGCCCTGTGCCGGTGCGGGCCTCACCGGGGGCTGCCGCCCTCAGCCCCCGCATCCACCGGCACTACGGCGTCACCGTGAAGTTGCGCAGGATCGCCGCCGTCAGGTCCGGATCGCCCTCGGTCTTCACCCGGTCGGCCACCGCCTCCGGGGTCACCCGGCCGCAGGCGAGGCGGACGTAGGTCTCCCAGTCGAGGGTGAGGGCGGCGGCGGGGCCGAGGGCCGGGGCGGTTTCCAGGGTGCCGCGGCCCTGGATGTCGACGCGGATGGTGCGCAGGAACTCCACCGGACCGTGCACGTCGAAGACGATGGCCGAACTGCGCGGTGCGTCCGCGTCCTTCGCCACGACCTTGGGGAGTGCGTCCAGGAGCACGTCCCGGGTCACGTGCGCGCCCGGCGAGTCCAGGTTGCCGGGGCGGCCGAGGGCCGTACGCAGGTCCTGCTCGTGCACCCATACGTCGAAGGCGCGGGCGCGGTAGGCCTGTTCCACCGTGATCTCCGCGCCCAGCGGGCCGCGGACCGTGGCGCCCGGGTCACGCGACTCGTTGCGCAGCTGGCGGTTGCGGCGGATGACCGTGTACTCCAGCTCGGCCGTCATCTCCGGCGCCGTGTGGTGGCGGCGGACGTCGACCTGCACCTCCGTGTACCGCTGGTGCTCGGTGGTGACGTGGAAGAGGTCACGGGGGAGGGAGTGGATCGGGCGCGGGTCGCCGAGCATCTCGCAGTCCATGCCGATGACGTGCGACACGATGTCCCGGACCGACCAGCCGGGGCAGGGGGTCCGCCGGTTCCACTCGCCCTCCGCGAGCGACTGGACCATCTCGGATATCGCGTCGATGGAGTGCGTCCAGGCGTCGGCGTAGGGCTGGAGGGTGGGATGCAGACTCACGGAACGGGACCCCTCGGCGGTCGGTACACGGGCAGGTTGTGGCGGCGTTGCCAGCGGGCGGCGGCGGCACTCGGCGGGTGTCTGGGAGGCTAAGTTACGCTGCCCGCAGGCACCCCGGCAGTGCTTTCGTGTGACGATCGTAGGCCTGTGTGGACGACTCGAATGCCAGGACGGTGGTAGTGTGCGCGCCTCGCTGATCCAGATCGCCGTGAACGAGGACGAATCGGTCGACACCCGGCGGCAGCGGGTGGCCGCGCTGGTCCGGGAACAGGCCGGTGCCGACCTGGTGGTCCTGCCCGAGCTGTGGACCACCGGCGCCTTCGCCTACGAGGAGTTCGGCCGCGAGGCCGAGCCACTCGAAGGGCCGACGTACGAGACGATGGCCAAGGCCGCGAGTGACGCGGGTGTCTGGCTGCACGCGGGCTCGATTCCCGAGCGTGACCCTGACGGGCCCCTCTACAACACCTCTCTCGTCTTCTCCCCCTCCGGTGAGATTGCCGCCGCCTACCGCAAGATCCATCGCTTCGGCTTCGACAAGGGCGAGGCCGTGCTGATGGGCGCCGGGCGGGACCTGGTGACGGTCCGGCTGCCCGGGACCACGCTCGGCGTGGCCACCTGCTACGACCTCCGTTTCCCCGAACTCTTCCGGTCACTGGTCGACGCCGGCGCCGAGACACTGGTGATCCCGGCGGGCTGGCCCGAGCGGCGACGCGCGCACTGGACGCTGCTGGCTCAGGCGCGGGCGGTGGAGAACCAGGCGTTCGTGCTCGCCTGTGGAACGGCCGGGACGCACGCCGGAGTTCCGCAGGCGGGTCACTCGATCGTGGTGGATCCGTGGGGCGAGGTGCTCGCCGAGGCGGGCCCGCACGAGGAGGTCCTCACCGTCGACTTCGACCCGGCGAAGGTCGCCACCACCCGCGAGCAGTTCCCGGCGCTGAAGGACCGCGTGCTGGGGCTGGAACCGCCGCGCCGCTGAGGCCTCTCGGCCGGCCTCAGTCCCCTTCCCGCTCCTTCTGCGCGAGGTGGATCACACACACCGCCACCGCGATCAGCAGGGCCGGGTCCGCGTCCTCGCGCACGATGTCGACACCGTAGGTGTCGCGGAGGGTCAGCCGGCGGCGGGAGATCACGGCCAGGAGTTCGCCGTCGTACTCGATGGCGAACTCGTGGTCGAGGATCTTGCCGCTGACGTCAAGTTCGGTGCCGTCGACCAGGGACACCCGGTAGTGGTTGCGCAGCAGGGACAGCCGTTTGCGCTTGATGGTGGCCAGGCCCTCGCCGTCCCGCTCGATCACCATCGTGTCGCGCAGCGCCAGCATCTTCTGGTGGATGTCGATCAGCACGCGCCCGTGGGCGTCCTTCAGCTGGAAGGTGTCCCGCAGCCGCATGGCCTTGCCGTCGACGAGAAAGACCTTCCGGCCGTGCTCGTCCTCGATCCAGTAGTCGTCACCGATGCCGAGCAGCCGGTCGTGTACGAGGAGTCTCATGCGGGTACCGTTCCCCGCCGCGCGTTGATCATCACGGTCCGGCCAAGGGCGCCTGCCGGTTGCGCTCGGCACGGCCCTCCGGAGCGAGTCGCCTGCTGATCGCGCTCATCAGGACCTTCCGGACCGAGCCGCCCGCCGGTCGGACTCGCCAGGCCCCGTCGGCCCGAACCGCCTGCGGTACGCCGATGGGCTGAGCCCCGTCTCCCGGCGCAGCCGGGCCCGCAGGTTGGCCGCCGTACCCAGGCCGCAGCGGGCCGCGACGACGTCCAGGCGCTCCTCGCCGCGCTCGATCAGCCGGCAGGCCAGCGCCACCCGCTCCCCGGTGAGCCAGGCCAGCGGGGTCGTACCCAGCTGCGCGCGGAAGCGGCGGTGCAGGGTGGCGGGGCTGACGGCCGCGCGGGCGGCGAGGTCCGCCACGGTCAGCGGTTCGCCCAGCCGCTCCTGCGCCCAGGCCAACAGCGGGCCGAGCGACTCGTCGGGCACCTCGGGCACCGGACGCTCCACGAACTGCCGCTGGCCGCCGTCGCGGTGGGCGGCGAAGACCAGGCGCCGGGAGACGGCGTTGGCGAGTTCGGCGCCGTGGTCGCGGCGCCAGAGGTGCAGCCCGAGGTCGAGCGCGGCCGCGCTGCCGGCGGCGGTGAGGATGTCGCCCTCGTCCACGAACAGGACGTCCGGCTCCAGCAGCACCTTGGGATGCAGGTCCCGGAAGGTGTCTGCCCACATCCAGTGGGTGGTGGCCCGGCGCCCGTCGAGCAGTCCGGACTCGGCGAGGGCGAAGCTGCCCGTGCAGAAGCTGACGATGCGTGCCCCGCGCGCGTGGCTGCGCCGGATGGCCTCCAGGACGTCGGCGCCGCGCGGTACGACGTTGTCGGGGCGTCCGGGGACGACGAGGGTGTCGGCCTCGTCCACCGCCTCCAGGCCGGGTACGCCGGTGAGGGTGAAGAAGCCGTGGTTCATCCGGATCCGCGGGCTGGGCGTGCACAGCGTGACCGTGTACAGCGGCCCCCGGTCGCCCAGTTCGGGCCGGGGCAGTCCGAACAGTTCGGTCGCGACACCGACCTCGAAGGGGTTGGTGCCCGCGTCCACGATCACGACGACCCGGTGCGGCGGCACGACCCGGTGCGGGGGCTGAGAGGATCCTTGCGGCATATGCGATTCCTAGCACTCGTGGGGCGGTACCGGAACCCCGCACGATGACCCCATGGAACCCATCTCCGAACCCATCGCCCTGGACAAGGCGTTCGCCTCCTTCGCCGAGTGCTGGAGCCCGCGCATCGTCGCCGCCGTCAACGACTACGACGTCCGGATCGCCAAGTTCGAGGGCGAGCACGTCTGGCATGTGCACGAGAACACCGACGAGTTCTTCCTGGTCCTCGACGGCGAGGTGCATCTCGGTGTGCGCGAGCCGGCCGGTGAGCGCACGCTCGTCCTGACCAAGGGCTCGGTGTTCACCGTCCCGCGCGGCACCTATCACAAGCCGTCCGCGCCCCGCCGCGCCGAGGTCCTCCTCTTCGAGCCCACCGGCACCCTCTCGGTCGGCGACCGGCACGAGGAGGTCCCGGACTATGTGGATGTCACGACGGGCCGCGCGCTGACGTAGGCACGCGCCGAGTTCAGCGTTTGGGACGAGGAGCGCGGCTTCCGGAAGTACACGAGTGTCGTCCGTCCGTACCGGGATCCGCACACCGGCTGTCCCGTCTTCGTAGGTGAGGGAATCGTCACGGTGGAGGAGCAGCAGCGGATCGTCGCTGCGCTGGAGTCCAGGACCCGACTTCGGGGCGATGGTGTCGGACGTCCGGTCCGCGGGGCTGCTCATCTCCTTACTGGACTGCTGTTCTGCGCCGTCGACGGTGCGGTACACGCATGAGCAAGAACGGCACCTCGTACGTGTGTCAGGGTGTGCGGCTGGGGCACACCTGCCCAGGAGCCAGGGCGATGGCCGCCCGTGTCGAGGAAGCGGTGGTCGACGCCTTCCTGCGGGTGACCAGGGCTCCGGGCCGGGGGCGACGGTTCGGTCCCGAGAAACGGCTTCGGATCGTCTGGGTGCGCGAAAGCCACGAGGAATAGCCTGGGCTCATGCGTGGTTGGGCTGGATCATGGCAAAGCACGCACGCGTTCGGGCCCCCGAACTGATCGGCAAGGGTGGCTGGATCAATACGGGTGACAAGGAGCTCGGTCTCGCTGAGCTCCGAGGACGCATCGTAATTGTTGATTTTTGGACATTTTGTTGCGTGAACTGCCTTCACGTCCTGGACGAGCTGCGCGAGCTGGAGGAGAAGCACCGGGACACGGTGGTGATCATCGGTGTGCACTCCCCGAAGTTCGTGCACGAGGCCGAGCACCAGGCGGTCGTGGACGCCGTGGAGCGGTACGGGGTCGAACATCCGGTGCTGGACGATCCCGAGCTCGCCACCTGGAAGCAGTACGCGGTGCGCGCCTGGCCGACCCTCGTCGTGATCGACCCGGAGGGGTACGTCGTCGCCCAGCACGCGGGCGAGGGGCACGCGCACGCCATCGAGCGGCTGGTCGAGGAGCTGGAGGCGGAGCACGAGGCGAAGGGCACCCTGCGCCGCGGCGACGGGCCGTACGTGGCGCCGGAGCCCGAGCCGACGACCCTGCGCTTCCCCGGCAAGGCCCTGCTGCTTCCGTCCGGGCACTTCCTGGTCAGCGACACCACCCGGCACCAGCTGGTGGAGCTGGCCGAGGACGCCGAGACCGTCGTACGCCGTATCGGCTCCGGCACGCGCGGCTTCGCGGACGGCGGTCCGGAGGAGGCCGCCTTCAACGAGCCGCAGGGCCTGGCGTTGCTGGAGGACGGAGCGGTGGTGGTGGCCGACACCGTCAACCACGCCCTGCGCCGCCTCGATCTGGCCACGGGCGCGGTGACCACCCTGGCCGGCACCGGAAGGCAGTGGTGGCAGGGGTCCGCCACCTCCGGTGCGGCCCGCGAGGTCGACCTCTCCTCGCCCTGGGACGTGGCGGTGTTCGGCGGCCGGGTGTGGATCGCGATGGCGGGCGTCCACCAGTTGTGGACGTACGACCCTGTGGCGGGCACGGTCGCCGTGGCGGCGGGCACCACCAACGAGGGCCTGGTCGACGGGCCCGGGGCGGAGGCCTGGTTCGCCCAGCCCTCCGGTCTCGCGGCGACCGCCGAGCGGCTGTGGCTCGCCGACTCCGAGACGAGCGCCCTGCGCTGGGTGGACCTCGACGGGCATGTCCACACGGCGGTCGGCACCGGCCTGTTCGACTTCGGCCACCGGGACGGCGCGGCCGGCCAGGCCCTGTTCCAGCACCCGCTGGGCGTCACCGCCCTGCCCGACGGCTCGGTGGCGGTCGCCGACACCTACAACCACGCCCTGCGCCGCTACGACCCGGCGACCGGCGAGGTCACCACGCTGGCCACCGACCTGCGCGAGCCCAGCGACGCCGTGCTGGTGGGTGAGGACATCGTGGTCGTGGAGTCGGCCCGGCACCGGCTGACCCGGCTGCGGCTGCCCGAGGAGGCGGTGCGCGTGGAGTCGGTCGCCCACCGCACCCGGCGCGCGGCGACCGAAGTCGCCCCCGGCAGACTCCGGCTGGACGTCGTCTTCCAGGCCCCCGCGGGTCAGAAGCTGGACACCCGATACGGTCCCTCGACGCGTCTGCTGGTCTCCTCGACCCCGCCCGAGCTGCTGCTGAAGGGCGAGGGAGCGGACCCGGACCTGAGCCGTGACCTGGAGCTGAACCCGGAGGTCACGGAGGGCGTCCTGCATGTCTCGGCGATGGCCGCGAGCTGCGACGACGATCCTGCGAACGAGTACCCGGCCTGCCATGTCCACCAGCAGGACTGGGGCGTCCCGGTCCGTCTCACCGAGGGCGCGCCGGACCGCCTGCCGCTCGTCCTCGCGGGGATGGACGAGCAGTAGGCAGGTGCACTCGTCGGATCAGGCGCTCGCGTCAGACGCCGTACCCGTCGGTGTAGCCCTCGTCGCGGTAGTGGTGGTGATGGTGCGGGTCCTCCTCCACCACCGGTGCCGACGGGACCACGACCCGCCGGCGCCGTGCGATGCCGCTGAACGTGGCGACGCCGATCAGGCCCACGGCCATCAGGATCACGCCGACGACGTCGAGGTTGACGCCGCGCATGTGCCAGTCGGTCGCGAATGTGAGGATGGCTCCCACGGCTATGAGGATGATGCATCCGCCGAGCCCCATGAGACCTCGCCTCCCCTTCCGGTACCGGAATCTCCGGTATCGGCCGGGTACCCGGCGAGGTCCCGGCTAGCCCTCCAGAAAGGCAGTCAGGGCGTTCGCCAGCAGGAACGGATCGTCGGCACCGCACAGTTCACGGACGCTGTGCATGGAGAGGACCGCGACGCCGATGTCGACCGTGCGGATGCCGTGGCGGGCCGCGGTGATGGGGCCGATCGTCGTGCCGCACGGCATGGAGTTGTTGGAGACGAACGACTGGAAGGGCACGTCCGCCTTCTCGCAGGCCGCCGCGAAGATCGCCCGGCCCGAACCGTCCGTGGCGTAGCGGTTGTTGACGTTGACCTTGAGGATCGGGCCGCCGTTGACCCGCGGGTGGTGCGTCGGGTCGTGCCGCTCGGCGTAGTTGGGGTGCACGGCGTGGCCGGTGTCGGAGGACAGGCACACCGTGCCGGCGAAGGCCCGGGCCCGGTCCTCGTACGAGCCGCCGCGGGCGAAGACCGAGCGCTCCAGCACGCTGCCGAGCAGCGGGCCGTCCGCGCCGGTGTCCGACTGGGAGCCGTTCTCCTCGTGGTCGAAGGCGGCCAGCACGGGGATGCGGGTGAGCGGGGCGCCGGAGGCCGCGGCCGAGACGAGTGCGGCCGTGGCCGCGTGCACCGACAGCAGGTTGTCCATGCGCGGGCCGGCGACCAGCTCCCGGTCTCGGCCGAGGTAGGCGGGGGCCTCCACCGGGTGCGTCATCAGGTCCCAGCCGGTGGCCGAGCCGGCCGGGAGTCCCGCCTCCTGCTCCAGGAAGGCGATCAGATCGCCGTCGCGCACATCGTCGCCGAGGCCCCAGACCGGCTGCAGATGACGCTGCTTGTCGAGCTTGAGCCCCTCGGAACTGACCGAGCGGTCCAGGTGGATGGCCAGTTGGGGCACGCGCAGCAGCGGCCGGTCCACGTTGACCAGGACCGTGGAGCCGTCCCGCAGGCTCAGCCGGCCGGCCAGGCCCAGGTCGCGGTCCAGCCAGGAGTTCATCAGCGGGCCGCCGTAGATCTCGACGGCGACCTGACGCCAGCCGTGCGCCCCGCTGTCCGGCCGCGGCTTGACGCGGAGGTTCGGGGAGTCGGTGTGCGCGCCGACGATGTGGAACGGGGTGTGCGGCTCGGCGCCCTCGGGGACGTACCAGGCGATGATCGCGCCGCCGCGCAGCACGAACCTGCCGCCGCTCGCCGAGTCCCATGCGTCCGTCTCGGCGACCTGCCGGAAGCCCGCCTTCTCCAGCCGCTCGGCGGTGTTCGCCACGGCGTGGTACGGCGTCGGGCTCGCCGCCAGGAAGGACATCAGGTCGTCGGTGTGGCCGCGGTCGAAGCGGGCTGGTGCGCTCATGGGTTCACCTTAACGACGTGCACGGGCCCGCTCCCGGAAAGGGAGCGGGCCCGCACAGGGAATCCGCAGGAATCCGCAAGTACCTGAAGAACGCGGCCTGGTCCTAGAACGCGGCCTCGTCCAGCTCCATCAGGTCCAGCTCGACACCCGAGGCGACCTTGCGGGCGAGGGTGACGCCCGGCAGGACGTTCGCCGCGAAGAACTTCGCCGCGGCGATCTTGCCGGTGTAGAACGCCTGGTCCTTGCCGGAGGCCGTGGCCAGCTTCTCGGCGGCGATCGCGGCGCCCTTCAGCAGCAGGTAGCCGACGACGACGTCACCGGAGGCCATGAGCAGCCGGGTGGTGTTCAGGCCCACCTTGTAGATGTTCTTGGTGTCCTGCTCGGTGGCGGCGAGGTCGGTCAGCATCAGGCCGACGATCGCCTCCAGCTCCACGGCCGCCTTGGCCAGGTGCTCACGGGCGCCGGCCAGCTCGTCGCCGCCGGTGCCGAGCGCCAGGAACTTCTTGATGTCCTCGGCGAGGGAGTTCAGCGCGGCGCCCTGGTTGCGGACGATCTTCCGGAAGAAGAAGTCCTGGCCCTGGATCGCGGTGGTGCCCTCGTAGAGGGTGTCGATCTTGGAGTCACGGATGTACTGCTCGATCGGGTACTCCTGCAGGAAGCCGGAGCCGCCGAAGGTCTGCAGCGACTGCGCGAGCTGCTCGTAGCCCTTCTCGGAGCCGTAGCCCTTGACGATCGGCAGCAGCAGGTCGTTCAGCGCGTGCTCGGCGGAGGCGTCCTCGCCGGCCGCCTCCTTGAGCTGGATCGCGTCCTGGACGGAGGCGGTGTACAGCACCAGGGCGCGCATGCCCTCCGCGTACGCCTTCTGCGTCATCAGCGAGCGGCGCACGTCCGGGTGGTGGGTGATGGTGACCTTGGGCGCGGCCTTGTCCATGAACTGCGCGAGGTCGGGACCCTGGACGCGCTCCTTGGCGTACTCCAGCGCGTTCAGGTAGCCGGTGGACAGCGTGGAGATCGCCTTCGTGCCGACCATCATGCGGGCGAACTCGATGATGCGGAACATCTGGCGGATGCCGTCGTGCTTGTCGCCGATGAGCCAGCCCTTGGCGGGGTGCTGGTCGCCGAAGGTCATCTCGCAGGTGTTGGAGGCCTTCAGGCCCATCTTGTGCTCGACGTTGGTGGCGTAGACGCCGTTGCGATCGCCCAGCTCGCCGGTCTCGAAGTCGAACTCGTACTTCGGCACGAGGAAGAGGGAGAGCCCCTTGGTGCCCGGACCGGCGCCCTCGGGACGCGCGAGCACGTAGTGGAGGATGTTCTCGGACATGTCGTGCTCACCGGAGGTGATGAAGCGCTTCACGCCCTCGATGTGCCAGGAGCCGTCCTCCTGCTGGATCGCCCTGGTACGGCCGGCGCCCACGTCGGAGCCCGCGTCGGGCTCGGTGAGCACCATCGTGGAGCCCCACTGCTTCTCCACGGCGATCTTGGCTATGTGCTTCTGGACCTCGTTGCCCTCCTCGAAGAGGATGCCGGCGAACGCCGGGCCCGAGGAGTACATCCACACGGCCGGGTTGGCGCCCAGGATCAGCTCGGCGTAGGCCCAGATCAGGGAGCGCGGCGAGGTGGTGCCGCCGATCTCCTCGGGCAGGCCGAGCCGCCAGTACTCGGAGTCCATGAAGGCCTGGTAGCTCTTCTTGAAGGACGCCGGGACCGGCGCGGTGTTGGACTCGGGGTCGAAGACCGGCGGGTTGCGGTCGGCGTCGGCGAAGGACTCGGCCAGCTCGTTCTCCGAGAGGCGGGTCATCTCCTCCAGGATGCTCTTCGCGGTGTCGACGTCCATCTCCTCGAAGGGGCCGGTGCCGTACACCTTGTCGCGCCCCAGTACTTCGAAGAGGTTGAACTCGATGTCGCGGAGATTCGACTTGTAGTGCCCCATGGCGACGGCTCCGTAGAGGGATCGGCGAGGCACTGACTCCTCGCACCTAGTTCACGTACCAACAAGTGGCCACGATGATGCTACCCGTCGGTAATAAGAAGCAACCCCTGCCGGGTCAAGTGTGAGAAGGGTCTACTCCGGCGTGTCCTCCGGCCCGTCCGTGAGCAGGGCCGCCCAGTGCTCCGCATGCTCGGCGAAAGCAAGGTGACCGCCTGGTATCCCCGCCGGCCGGGCTCCCGGGCCACCAGCTCCACGTGCTCCGGTGTCCCCTCCGGCACGGCCGCCGCCTCTCCTTCACCGCCGCCTCCAGTTCCTCCGGGGTCATCGCCTCCAGCGCAGCCGGACTCAGGGAGTGGGCGAACAGGAAACCCCCGGTCAGCGAGAGGCGGGACACGTCGAACCGATCGATGCCCCTCCGCGTCGGCGACCGCCACCAACTGGTCCGCCAGGTCGTCCAGTTCGGGCGGCCTGGTGGCGCGCGGGGTGCTGCCCGCGCCCGGATGGTCGGTGCCGATCAAACCGTGTACCGCGCGCGAGGAGCAGGGCGGGGCGGGACGTGCTGTCGGGCATGAGGCCCCCCGGCACGGAACCTGACAGGATTGTCTAGCGACAGCTACATAATTTCTCCCGGACGCCACCGTGCCGCTCCCGCTCGGTACGCTTGCCCGCATGTACGGCTACGACCAGAACGTCGGTGCTCAGCAGCAGTACGCCGCACCCCAGCAGCCGATGGCCGGCGGCTACGGGCAGCAGCCGCCGCTGTATCCCGAGCCGTCCCCGCCCTCCCTCGCGGACGCGGTGCGTGCCTTCACCACCGGGCAGATGTCCGCCGAGGACTTCCAGCAGATCTTCGCCACGTCCAAGGTGTACTGCCCGCGTGGCGACACCCCCGGCTTCCTCGCCCTGCACAACACCCAGCAGCCGGTGATCCCGATGTTCACCTCGCTCAAGGAGCTGCGCCGGTACGCGGGCAAGGAGTCCAAGTACTTCGTGATCACCGGTGCCGAGGTGATCGACCTGCTGCCCACCGGGTACGGCTTCGTCCTGGACATGGAGGGCGAGCACCGGATGGTCTTCGACGCGAAGGCGGTCGAGCAGATGGTCGACTTCGCCATGCGGCGGATGTACGGCTAGCCGGCCGTGCCGCGCGGACGTCGGCTGTGGTGGGCCGGGGGTGGGGTCTTCGCGCTGACGGCGTGCGTGCTGGGGATCGCCGGAGGGGTGGCGTCCGTCGTCGTCTGGTTCTGCGTCCCGGCTCTGGCCGCCTGCGGCTGCCTGTCCACGATGAGCGGCCGGCGGCTGGTGCGCGCGGCCTGGGTGCTGCGCACCCGGGGGGTCGCGGCGGAGGGGCGGCTGGAGTCGTTCCGTGAGATCAGCGTCGAGAACGGACCCCTGACGCGCTATGTGTACGCCTGCACGGATGCCCGGGGGCGCGGCGCGAGTGTGTGAGCATGGACACGGGCGGTGCCGCTTGGGTGCGGGTCCTGTACGACCCCGCGGACCCCGACGGGAGCAGTCAGGTCGGAACCGGTACCGCGGGAATGCTCGTCTTCGGCGTCGTCCTGCTGCTGGTGGGCGGTATTCCGGTCCTGGTGGGCAGTGCCGGGGCGGCCGTGGTCGCGGTGACGTCCGCCTTTGTGTGAGCCCCATGCCGTGGAGCCCGGAGGGAATTCCCTCCGGGCTCGTTCTGTTGGGGGTGGCAGAAAGTTCAACGCTCAACTAAAGTGAGCGCACAAGGAGGTACCGACCATGCCTGCAGTGACCGTCGAGAACCCGTTGACGCTGCCCCGCGTGACCGCTCCCGCCGACGCGGTGGCGCGTCCGGTGCTCGTCGTCACGACCGCTCCGAGCGGCTTCGAGGGCGAGGGCTTCCCGGTGCGCCGGGCGTTCGCGGGGATCAACTACCGCCACCTCGACCCGTTCATCATGATGGACCAGATGGGCGAGGTGGAGTACGCGCCGGGCGAGCCCAAGGGCACCCCCTGGCACCCGCACCGCGGCTTCGAGACCGTGACCTACATCATCGACGGCGTCTTCGACCACCAGGACTCCCAGGGTGGTGGCGGCACCATCACCAACGGCGACACGCAGTGGATGACGGCGGGCTCCGGTCTGCTGCACATCGAGGCGCCGCCGGAGTCCCTCGTCGTGTCCGGCGGTCTCTTCCACGGCCTGCAGCTGTGGGTGAACCTCCCGGCCAAGGACAAGATGATGGCGCCGCGCTACCAGGACATCCGCGGCGGCAACGTCCAGCTGCTGACGACTCCGGACGGCGGGGCGCTGCTGCGGGTCATCGCGGGCGAGCTGGACGGCCACAAGGGTCCGGGCATCACGCACACCCCGATCACGATGATCCACGCGACCGTCGCGCCGGGCGCCGAGGTCACCCTGCCCTGGCGGGAGGACTTCAACGGTCTGGCCTACGTCCTCGCGGGCCGCGGCAGCGTCGGTACGGACCGCCGACCGATCCACCTCGGGCAGACCGCGGTGTTCGGCGCCGGGTCCTCGCTGACCGTGCGCGCGGACGAGAAGCAGGACTCCCACACGCCGGACCTGGAGGTCGTCCTGCTCGGCGGACAGCCGATCCGTGAGCCCATGGCCCACTACGGCCCGTTCGTCATGAACACCAAGGAAGAGCTGATGCAGGCCTTCGAGGACTTCCAGAAGGGGCGGCTGGGAACGGTTCCCGCGGTGCACGGCATGACCGGCGAGGGACCGCGGGCCTGAAACCCGGTTGGCTGGAAGGGCCGGCGATCGCCCGGGGCGGCGACACCGCTGTCTTTGCTAGGCCGACGGCGTCGACATCCGGGCCGAGGCGTTCTCCTGGGCGATGCGGCGTAGTGCGGCCATTGCGGTGTCGCCCAGGACTGTGCCCAGTACCACGGTCTCGATCTTGCCGTCGACAGTCGGTACGCGGGCCACGGTGGCCAGTTCGGCCTCGGCGAGGCGGGCGGCCGCCGAGGCGTACTCGTCGAGCAGCGCCAGCAGATCGTCCCGGCCCAGGTCCCGGTACGTCATGACGAGCTGTACCAGCGCCGCCCAGCCGGGGTGCCTCGGCCGGGCCTTCCAGCCGTGCCGGCGCACCAGCTCGGCCACGTCCGCCTCGGCCCGCTCGCGGTCCTGCGGGGTGCCCCGGTCCCCGGCGGTCCGGCTGACCGCGGACTGGGCGGCACCGAGCATCGAGTGGACGGTGCGGTCCGGAGCGTCCATCCGGGCGAGCACCTGGCCGACCGCGGTCACGGACATGCCGCCGACCTCCAGCATCGCCCGGATGAGCTTCAGCCTGCGGACGTGGGAGTCGTCGTACCGGACCTGGTTGGGGCTGGTGCGCTCGCCGGGCGGCAGCAGGCCCTCCCGTGCGTAGAACTTGATCGTCGGAACCGGGACCCCGGTGCGCTGCGCCAGCTCTCCGATACGCATGGGGCGAGGATACGAGCCTCCCGGCCCGCCGGAGCGGCACCTCACCCGCCCGGCCCCGCGCGGCAGGACACCGGTCGCCGCCCATGATCGGCTGGACGCGTGCAGCTGTTGCCCGACCCCGTTCGACGCCTCGCCGCCTGGTGCGCAGTGCTGCTGCTCGTCGCCGGGGTGGGCTGGGTCGGGGTACGGCTGTGCGGGGAGTTCCGTACGGCCGTCACCCCGGTGCTGCTCGCCCTGCTCGGTACCGCGCTGCTCGGCCCGTTGTACCGGCGGCTCGTGCGCACCGGGGTGCAGGCGTCCGTGGCGGCCGGGCTCACCTGTGTCGCCGTCGTGGCCGTTGTCGGCGGTGCCGTGTACATCGTCGTCGCCGCGCTCATCGACACCGGCGACCAGATCATCGCCTCGCTGCGGGACGCCGCCAAGGGTGTCGCACAGCACTTCGGGGCGGTCGGCACCGGTCTCGACGACCTCGCCGCGAACTCGCGCAAGCTGCTGAGCAAGTTCGGGGGCACGGCCGCGTCCAACGTCATCAGCGGGGTCAGCGTCGTCGGCGAGTCCATCGCCATGGCCGTGCTCGCCCTGCTGCTCGTCTTCTTCTTCCTGCGCGACTCCCACCGGGCCGTGGAGGTCCTGCGGGCCGTCGCGCCCGGCGGCACCGCCGACACCCTGGAGGCCGTCGCCCGGCGGGCCTTCGAGGCGGTCGAGGGGTTCATGCGCGGGACGACCCTCATCGCGCTCATCGACGCCGTGTGCATCACCGTCGGCCTGCTGGTTCTCCGGGTGCCCGGCGCGGTCGGGCTGGGCGCGCTCGTCTTCGTCGGCGCCTACATCCCCTACCTCGGCGCCTTCATCTCCGGCGCGGTGGCCGTCCTGGTCGCCCTCGCCGACCGCGGCTTCGTCATCGCGCTGTGGGCGCTCGGGGTGGTCCTCGCCGTGCAGGTGCTGGAGGGGCATGTGCTGCAGCCGGTCATCCAGAGCCGGACCGTGCAGATGCACCCGGCCGTGGTGATGCTCGCCATCACCGCCGGGGCGTCCGTCGCGGGGATCCTCGGAATGCTGCTCGCGGTCCCGCTGACGGCGGCCGCCTTCGGGGTCGTACAGGAGCTGCGGACGCGTTACGCGGCGCCCTCCGACACATCGCCGTCCGGTTCGTCGCCGGTCGGTGCGCCGCCTCCCGCCACGCCCCCCTCGGTCGCGCCGGCCCCCGATGCACCACCGGACGCACCCCCGGACTCGTAGAGCTCGAACCAGATGCTCTTGCCCTCGCCCCGCGGGTTCACCCCCCAGGCATCCGCGAGCAGCTCGATCAGCATCAGGCCGCGGCCCGAGGAGGCCAGCTCGCCGGGGTGGCGCTTGTGCGGCAGGTCGTCGCCCGCGTCGGTGACCTCCACCCGCAGCCCGCGCACCCCCGCCTCGTCGGTCACCTCGGCGAGCAGCAGCGCGTCGGTGTCGGTGTGGACGAGAACATTGGTGACCATCTCGGAGACCAGGAGCACCGCCGAGTCGACCTGCTCGGGCGAGGCCCAGTCGTGCAGCAGCTCGCGCAGATGCCGGCGGGCCTCGGCGATCCGGTCCGGCTCGTCCTGCTTCACCGACAGCAGGGTGCGCCGTACCGCGGCCCGTACGGCGCCCTCCAGCGGCCTGCCCAGCAGCAGCAGCGCGATGTCGTCCTCGCGGCGGTCGGCCAGGGGGCCGGTGGTGTGGTGCGAGGACGGCCCGTGCACGCCCTGCACCAGCGCGTCGGCCAGCGACTCAAGATCGACCCCGTCGCCCCCCGGGTGCGCCTCCAGGATCGTGCGCAGCCGGTGCCAGCCGCTGTCCATGTCGTGTCCGCCGGTCTCGATCAGGCCGTCGGTGCAGAGCATCAGCGTCTCGCCGGGTTCCAGGGTGAAACGGGTCGTCGGGTAGTCCGCGTCCGGGTCCACGCCCAACGGCGGCCCGCCCGCCGTCGGCCGCATCATCACCGTGCCGTCGGCCATCCGGATCGCCGGGTGCGGGTGCCCGGCACGGGCGATCTCCAGCATCCCGGTCGCCGGGTCGGTCTCCACGTACACGCAGGTCGCGAAGCGGATGTCGGTCATCTGGTCGTCGTGGGTGATGCCGTGCAGGAACCGGGAGGCGCGGGTGAGCACGGCGTCCGGGCGGTGGCCCTCGGCGGCGTAGGCGCGCAGGGCGATGCGCAGCTGTCCCATGAGACCCGCGGCCCGTACGTCATGGCCCTGGACGTCTCCCATGGCCAGCGCGAAACGGCCGGAGGGCAGCGGGATCATGTCGTACCAGTCGCCGCCGACCTGGAGACCGCCGCCGGTCGGTATGTACCGGGCGGCCATCTGCATGCCGGGGATCTCCGGGCCGAGCGTGGGCAGCATGGAGCGCTGCAGGCCGTCCGTCAGCTCCCGCTCCGATTCGGTGACCTCCGCCCGGGACAGCGCCTGGGCGAGCATCCGGGCCACCGTGGTCAGCACGGCCCGCTCGTCGGGCGTGAACGCCACTGGATAGGCGAAGGCCGCCATCCAGGCGCCCATCGTGCGTCCGGCCACCGTCAGCGGCAGGAAGGCCCACGAGCGGCGGCGGAAGTGCCGGGCGAGCGGCCAGGTCGCCGGGTAGCGGGTCTTGTACTCCTGGGGCGAGGACAGATACACCGCGCGGCCGGTGCGAACGACCTCGGCCGCCGGATAGTCGGTGCTCAGCGGCATGTTCGAGAAGGGGTTCATGGCGCCGGGCTGGTGCCCGTGCTGGCCGGTGATCGTCAGCCGGTCGCCCTCCGCGCCGAACACCACGAGCCCGTCCGGGGAGAACCCGGGCATCGACAGGCCGCCGGCCACTCGCAGCACCTCTGCGGTGGACCGTGCCTCCGCCAGCGCCCGGCCCGCGTCCAGCAGAAACGCCTCCCGCGAGCGCCGCCAGTCGCCGGTGACCGCGCTGCGGGCGGCCCGGGTGCCCGGGGTCGGTTCGGTGACCTCCTGGAGGGTGCCGATCAGCTCGTACGCCCGCCGCTCGGGATCGAAGGACGGCTTGGACCGGCTGCGGACCACCCGCAGGACGTTCCCCTGCTCGTCCATGATCCGGATGCGCACCTCGGCGAGCGTGCCCTCGTCGACCGCCAGCGGGACCACACCGGTGATCTCGTTCCAGTCCTCCGGGTGCAACCGGGCCCGGGTCTGGACCTCCGTGAGGGTGGTCGGCTCCGCGGGCAGCCCGAGCAGCCGCGCCGCCTCCGCGTCCACGGTGACCAGTCGGGCGGCCGTGTCCCAGTGCCACAGCCCGGTCGCGAGGGCGGCGAGGACATCCCCGACGGACGGGAGGGGCTCGCCTGTACGCATTCGCCCACTTTAAGAACGTCTGACCGATAGCTGCCACCGTAGGAAAGGAGGATCCCGCACCCCGGACACTCGGAGGATCCTCCAGTGCGACGCGGGGAAGGCGCGGGAAATGGTGGGGAGCCGATCTTTGGCTGCCCGGTACCCTTGATGGGTCCGGGCCCCGTGCCCGTTCTCGCCGGGGAGAGCACCCCTCCCCCGCAGACCCACACACGAAGGACGATGAACGACGATGCATCGGTACAGGTCCCACACCTGCGGCCAGCTCCGCGCCTCTGACGTCGGCACCGACGTCCGGCTGAGCGGCTGGCTGCACAATCGGCGCGACCTGGGCGGCATCCTCTTCATCGATCTGCGCGATCACTACGGCATCACGCAGCTGGTGGCCCGCCCCGGCACGCCCGCGTACGAGGCCCTGGACAAGATCTCCAAGGAGTCCACGGTCCGCGTCGACGGCCGCGTTGTTTCACGTGGAACCGAGAACATCAACCCCGACCTGCCCACCGGCGAGATCGAGGTCGAGGTGGCAGAGGTCGAGTTGCTGGGCGCCGCCGCGCCGCTGCCGTTCACGATCAACACCGAGGACGGGGTCAACGAGGAGCGGCGCCTGGAGTACCGCTTCCTGGACCTGCGCCGTGAGCGCATGCACCGCAACATCCTGCTGCGTACGTCGGTGATCTCGGCGATCCGCCACAAGATGGCGGCGATGGGCTTCAACGAGATGGCGACGCCGATCCTGAGCGCCACCTCCCCGGAGGGCGCCCGCGACTTCGTCGTCCCCTCCCGCCTGCACCCCGGCAAGTTCTACGCGCTGCCGCAGGCCCCGCAGCAGTTCAAGCAGCTGCTGATGATCTCCGGCTTCGACCGCTACTTCCAGATCGCGCCCTGCTTCCGCGACGAGGACGCCCGCGCCGACCGCTCGCCGGGCGAGTTCTACCAGCTCGACGTCGAGATGAGCTTCGTCGAGCAGGAGGACGTCTTCCAGCCGATCGAGCAGCTCATGACCGAGCTGTTCGAGGAGTTCGGCAACGGCCGCCACGTCACGTCTCCCTTCCCGCGGATCCCGTTCCGCGAGGCGATGCTGAAGTACGGCTCCGACAAGCCGGACCTGCGCGCCAAGCTGGAGCTGGTCGACATCACCGATGTCTTCGAGGGCTCGGAGTTCAAGGCGTTCGCCGGCAAGCATGTGCGCGCGCTGGCCGTCCCGGCCGTCCAGGACCAGCCGCGCAAGTTCTTCGACCAGCTCGGCGAGTTCGCCATCTCGCTGGGCGCCAGGGGCCTGGCCTGGGTCCGTGTCGGCGAGGACGGCGCGCTGTCCGGCCCGATCGCGAAGTTCCTCACCGAGGAGAACGTCGCCGAGCTGACCAAGCGCCTGTCGCTGGCCCCCGGCCACGCGGTCTTCTTCGGCGCGGGCGAGTTCGACGAGGTCTCCAAGATCATGGGCGCGGTCCGCGTCGAGGCCGCCAAGCGCGCGGGCCACTTCGAGGAGGGCGTCTTCCGCTTCTGCTGGATCGTCGACTTCCCGATGTACGAGAAGGACGAGGAGACCGGCGCGATCGACTTCTCGCACAACCCCTTCTCCATGCCGCAGGGCGGTCTGGAGGCCCTGGAGACCCAGGACCCGCTGGACATCCTGGGCTGGCAGTACGACATCGTCTGCAACGGTGTCGAGCTTTCCTCCGGCGCCATCCGGAACCACGAGCCGGAGATCATGCTCAAGGCCTTCGAGATCGCGGGCTACGACCGGGAGACCGTCGAGGAGAAGTTCGCCGGCATGCTCCGCGCGTTCCGCTTCGGCGCCCCGCCGCACGGCGGCATCGCCCCCGGCGTGGACCGCATCGTCATGCTCCTCGCGGACGAGCCCAACATCCGCGAGACGATCGCCTTCCCGCTCAACGGCAACGCCCAGGACCTGATGATGGGCGCCCCGACCGAGCTGGAGGAGCCCCGCCTGCGCGAGCTGCACCTGAACATCAGGAAGCCGCAGCCGAAGTAGTACGGCACAGGATTCAAGGGAGAGGCCCGGCACCCCGGCGTGGGGATCCGGGCCTCTCCGTCGTCAGTCCCCGTCCTCCGCGTCGGGCGACGCGCCGTCCTCCAGCAGTCGCTCGGCGATGTCGTCGGACCACTGCTGGGCCCAGGCGCGCAGGGCGGTGACCTGCTCCTGCGTCAGGCCGTACCGGATGAAGTCCGCGTCGGAGTAGAAGTCCGTCCCCGTCAGCCGGGACTGCAGCGTCGGCAGATCGAAGGGGTCATGGGCGTGCCGGCGGCCCAGCTCCTCCAGATCGGGGAACGAGAACCGGGCGGCCGCGGCCCGCGCGTCCACCAGATCGACGGCGGCGCCACGGTCGTACAGCGCACGGACCTTCGTCCCCACGGCGTCCTCCAGGGAGAGCGCGGGACCGTACTCGGTCAGCTCCGGCGGCTGCCAGAACGCTTCCTTGTGCAGGGTGAGGACGCACGGCTCGCCGGTCGGCGGGTCGGTGACGGTCAGTTGCGCGGTGAGCGCGGTGAGCGCTCCGGTCCGCACCTGCCGACCCCGCGCCTCCAGGGCCGCACCGACGGCATACGCCATCCGGTCGGTTGGCTCCGGACTCTCCGTCGCGAGGTCCACGTTCCCGTGCGGCCGTTCGACCAGCCCGTGGGCCTGGAGCGCATAGCCTCCGGCCAGGACCAGGGAGAAGGGCGTGCCCAGCGTCAGGGCGGCGCCGATGAGGCGGAGATGGGCTTCGGGGTGGTTCACCGGGCGGCCGGGCGGGGTCGTAGGAGCATGGTCGGAGTTCCTCCTGGGCGCTCGGCACCGAGTGGACGGGCCAGGCAAGTCAGGCAGGCTCGGTGGTGGTGGTGATGCGCTCGCGAACGGCGTCGGAGACGGCGAGGCCGCGCACCTCAAGGACGCGGAGGATCCCCTTTGCCTCGCCTTCTGCCTTTCTTTGGAGGTACGCCGTCTCACGGACCGTTCCCCGGCCGGGGAAGTAGGTGACGAAAGAAGACATGATGTCCTTCCAATTCTCTCCGGCCGGGCTGCCGGCCAGGTTGACGTCAGGGAACTCGTAGAAGTAGTCGGCGGTCTCGGGGTCGGCTTTCCGGACTTCCAGAAGGGCGCGGTCGATTGCGTCCAGTATGGCGTCGGCGTCGCGGCTGCGGGCGTGTGCCAGCGCCGAGAGCATCGCCGGCGCCAGGTTCTTCGTACGCCCAGCTGGACGCCTTGGCCGGCAACTCCAAGAAGATCAGGACGACCGTGAACTGGACGCCGACGCTCACCGCGGGCCTGGAGACGTCCGCGAAGAACCTGCCGGCGGAACTGGCGACCACCACCGGCGCCAGCGTGCTGAAGTAACCCGGGTGACGTACACGGCGGGCCCGGGAAGAGGTTCTTCCCGGGCCCGCTGGGGCGTCGGAGGCATCAGCCCTGCTCGCCGCCGAAACGCTCCTTGTACGCCGCCAGGTCCTCGTCGGTCAGCTTGGCGAAGAGGACCGGGGGGACCGTGAAGGGCGTGCCGGCGGGGACGGTGGTGAGGGACCTGGCCTCGGCCTCGGTGATCCAGGTGGCGGTGTCGTCCTCGAGGGAGAAGGCCTGGCGCATGGCCGCGGCCGTCGCCGGGATCAGCGGCTCGGAGACCACCGCGTACAGGTGGATCAGGTTCATCGCCGTACGCAGGGTGAGGGCCGCGGCGTCCTTGTCGGTCTTGATCTGCAGCCAGGGGGCCTTCTCCTCCAGGTAGGAGTTGCCCGCCGACCACAGGGCGCGCAGGGCCGCGGCGGCCTTGCGGAACTGCATGGTCTCCATGTGGCCCTCGTACTCGGCGAGGAGTTCGGCGATCTGCTCGCCGAGCTTCGTCTCGGCCTCGCCGGGGGTGCCGCCCGCGGGGACCTCCTCGCCGAAGCGCTTCTTCGAGAAGGACAGCACGCGGTTGACGAAGTTGCCGAGGGTGTCGGCGAGGTCCTTGTTGACCGTGGCGGTGAAGTGCTCCCACGTGAAGGACGAGTCGTCCGACTCGGGCGCGTTGGCGATGAGGAAGTAGCGCCAGTAGTCGGCCGGGAGGATGTCCAGGGCCTGGTCGGTGAAGACGCCGCGCTTCTGACTGGTGGAGAACTTGCCGCCGTAGTACGTCAGCCAGTTGAAGGCCTTGACGTAGTCGACCTTCTTCCACGGCTCGCGCACGCCCAGCTCGGTGGCCGGGAACATGACGGTGTGGAAGGGGACGTTGTCCTTCGCCATGAACTCGGTGTAGCGGACCGGGTTCTCACCGGAGTCCGCGTCGTACCACCACGACTTCCAGTCGCGGTTCTCCGGGTCCTGGTCGGCCCACTCCTTGGTCGCGCCGATGTACTCGATCGGCGCGTCGAACCAGACGTAGAAGACCTTGCCCTCGGCGGCCAGCTCCGGCCAGGTGTCGGCCGGGACCGGGACGCCCCAGTCCAGGTCACGGGTGATCGCGCGGTCGTGCAGGCCCTCGGTCAGCCACTTGTGGGCGATGGAGGAGGCGAGCTGCGGCCAGTCCTTGTCGTGCCGGGCCACCCACTCGCGGACCTCGTTCTCCAGCTTGGACTGGAGGAGGAAGAGGTGCTTGGTCTCCCGCACCTCCAGGTCCGTGCTGCCGGAGATCGCCGAGCGCGGGTTGATCAGGTCGGTCGGGTCGAGCACCCGGGTGCAGTTCTCGCACTGGTCGCCGCGGGCCTTGTCGTAGCCGCAGTGGGGGCAGGTGCCCTCGACATAGCGGTCGGGGAGGAAACGGCCGTCGGCGGGGCTGTAGACCTGGCGGATCGCCCGCTCCTCGATGAAGCCGTTCTCGTTCAGCTTGCGGGCGAAGTGCTGGGTGATGTCGCGGTTCTCCGGGGAGGAGCTGCGGCCGAAGTAGTCGAACGCGAGGGCGAAGCCGTCGTAGACGGCCTTCTGCGCGTCGTGCGCCTGGGCGCAGAACTGGTCGACCGGCAGGCCCTGCTCCTTCGCGGCCAGCTCGGCCGGGGTGCCGTGCTCGTCGGTGGCGCAGATGTACAGGACGTCGTGGCCGCGCTGGCGGAGGTACCGGGAGTACACGTCCGCCGGGAGCATGGACCCCACCATGTTGCCCAGGTGCTTGATCCCGTTGATGTACGGAAGGGCGCTGGTGATGAGGTGTCGAGCCATCGTGGCTGCTCCCAGGTCGCTGCTTTTCTGCGGTTTCGAACCTTGAAATCGTAGCCGACATGGGTGGGCCGCCCGTTTCCCGTTTTGCAGAGTGGGAAGCGGGCGGCCCGGCGTCACCGAGGGTGACTGTCCGTCGCGGGTCGTCCGTGTTACGGGCGCCAGGAGGCGAGGACGCCCTCGTACAGCTCCGCGTCGGTCAGCTCGCGGGGGGTGGGGCCCGCGTGGAAGAAGGAGGCGTTGGCTGTCTTCAGCTTGCGGAGGTAGTCGAAGGCCTTGTTGTCGTGCTCTCCGAAGGCGACGAAGGAGAAGAAGACGGCGGGGTGGGTGTCCGCCGCGGCGGTGAGGGCCTGGGTCGCGGGGGTCTTCGCGTCCGGGGCGCCGTCGGTCTGGAAGACGACGAGGGCGGGGGTGGCGGGGGTGGTGCCCTTCTCGTACTCGTCGTAGTGGGCGAGTACGGCCTCTACGGCAGCGTGGTAGCTGGTGCGGCCCATGCGGCCGAGGCCGGCGTGCACGTCGTCGATCTTGGTCTCGTGGTCCGGGGTGAGGGTGAGGTCGGTGGTGCCGTCGATCTCCGTGGAGAAGAAGACGGTGTGGACCGTGGCCTCCGGGTCCAGGTGGGCGGCGAGGGCGAGGGTCTGGTCGGCGAGGGCCTGGGCGGAGCCGTCCTTGTAGTACGGGCGCATGCTCGCGGAGCGGTCGAGGACGAGGTAGATCTTGGCGCGGGTGCCGGTGAGGTCGGTTCTCTTCAGGGCGGCTGTGGCGGCCTTGTAGGCGGTGGCGAGGGAGGGGGTGCGGGACTTGACCTTGGCGAGGGTGGTGGCCGCCGCCGCCGGTGTGGGGGCCGGTTCGTTCGCCTCGGCTTCGCCATCGGCGTCGGTGTTCCCACCCGCACCACCCGTGCGGCTTTCGTCGTCGACTGCGGGTGGCCCCTGTGGGGTGTCCTCGCCGTCGGCGGCTTGCGGGGCGGTCGTCTCGTCGGTCGGTACGGCCGGCTCCTCCGCCGTCACCGACACCGCCTCGACGGCCTCCTGCGCCTCAGCCTCTGGCGTCTCCGCGGGCTGGGGCTCGGGCTGTTCTTCGGCCTCGGTCGTCTCTTCGGCCTTCGGCTCGGGCTGCGTCTCCGCGGCCTGCGCCAGTTCGGGCTGTTCTTCGGCCTCTGGCGTCTCCGCGGGCTGGGGCTCGGGCTGCTCTTCGGCCTCGGTCGTCTCTTCGGCCTTCGGCTCGGGCTGCGTCTCCGCGGCCTGCGCCAATTCGGGCTGTTCTTCGGCCTCTGGCGTCTCCGCGGGCTGGGGCTCGGGCTGTTCTTCGGCCTCGGTCGTCTCTTCGGCCTTCGGCTCGGGCTGCGT